>CALBUI010000210.1 GCA_937968125.1 uncultured Anaerolineales bacterium
CCCATCATGCGAACCACATTCGTTTCCCGTTGATATCTTTCTAACCCCACCATCTCATCCAACGGCTTGCGCCTTTTCCCTTCTCCATCTCGATACACGCGTCTCTTTATCTCCACTTCTCCAACTGCTGTGATTACCCGCCGTTTTTCTCGCCCAAGATTCTTCCAGCCACTGGCTTCTCCTTCTCGTATTTGATCATCGATTGCTTCCAATCCGCCCCTTATCGTTTCCCTTATCATCTCGGACATGATCTTGATTAATTCGCCATCCAGACTTCCCGCTTCAGCTTTTACTTCTCGATTTACTGCCTTTCCATTGATTTCTGTTGTTATACTTATTTTGACAGTCTTTTCTGTCATTGAGAACTCCTTTTCTTCGGTTGTCGTAAACCTTATTAGATTGGAGTTCTCTCTTTTTGTAAATACTCGAATATGGAAATATGATACAGTACCTTTTTGTCTAAAGCTTACTTTTAGGGGCGAAGAACCCGGGGACCAAGACCTGATTTCCAAGGGAATAGGTTCTAAGTTACTTCGCCCTCACCAAATCTGGTCTTTCGGAATGGGCTTAATACCATTAACAAATATCAACAGGACAGCATTTATTACCTTTGTGAAATTTGACTCGGGGATACAATTCTGCTATTATCAGGATGGTGGAGGTGATGGACAGCACACTGTGCTCGGACGAGTTATCGCGCAAAATCAGTCAGTTGTGAATCTGGCAATGTAAAGCGGTGTATGGTGTTAAATTCTGAACTCAAATAATCGTAATTATAAGAATTTGTTGGCGAAAATGACGGGGGAGGAAAAACAATTAACGTTAGCTGAAGTCGGTAAAAAAAACAACCTATTAGCGAGTCGGTAATTATTGGTATAGCCCCAATTTGGCAAGGGTCGGATCGAAAAGGATCATTTGACTTGACTTGTTGGTCCAATTATTACATCAATTGTTCCCTGGAATATCAGCTAATTAATGTCGCTGTCGACATTAATTATATTGGTTTCAGGTTTCCTGTTGTTCATAATTTCCCTCTATGAAGATCTTGATGATTTTCATGAGGGAAATATCCATTTAACTTCTGTCTCGATATTTGGCAGAATTTGAGAATTAGCAGAGGAGGTGCAACTGCGAGGACATGAAACGCTGAAAATTTTTGCATAGATGAGAAGTTTATTCACAGGACCGTATATATCTTTTCTAGTGAATGGGAGAATCAAATTATGAAACGAGTAATGCTTAGTACGATGATTGTTCTTGCCATCCTGGTCAGCCTTGTTGCGGCGGTATCCGCTGCACCTGCCATAGATCAAGAACCTGACCTGGCTGGCAAGGTCGACAACAGGTCACACCCCTTGAAAGATCAACAGCAAGCAATGCATGAGAAAGCCATGGAAGCCCAGCTCAAGGGCAAGGCTTACGGCAAGACTCACGAAGTGGCCAAGGGCCAGTATGTTGAAATGGAGCGCGTGGGTGAAGACCCGGTCTGGACCGTGATGGGTGAATTCGCCGACTTTTCCCACAACAGCATCGCAGAACCGGATCGCAGCGTGGATAACACCACCATCTGGACCGAAGATTTCAGTCGGGACGTTTTCATGGACATGCTCTTCGCTGAAGGCGATGATGCCAACTCGATGCGCCAGTTTTACATCGAGAACTCGTCCAACCGCTACACGGTCTACGGCGACGTGACCGATTGGGTCCCGTTGCCAGGAGACGCCTGCGACTACGACGACGGCGACCCGGGCCCCGGGGATGCTTACCACGTCTGGCAGTTCTTGATCGATTCAATCAATGGCTGGTACGACATGCAGATCGCAGCCGGTAAAACCCCAGAAGAGATCAATGCCTACCTGAGCGACTTCGACGTGTGGGACCGCTATGACGACGATGGCGATGGCAACTTTGACGAGCCGGATGGCTACATCGACCACATGCAGTTCGTGCACGCCGGCGAGGGTAACGAGGCCGGCGGCGGGGCATTAGGCGACTGCGCCATCTGGAGCCACAGTTGGGCGACTTACTGGTGGTTGGGCGGCATCCAAATAGGGAATAGCGACTTCTGGGTGCTCGATTACACCATCCAGCCCGAGAATGGCGGTGTGGGCGTCTTCGCCCACGAGTACGGCCATGACCTGGGCTTACCCGACCTGTACGACTACACCGGCGAGAACGGCACCGGCTTTTGGACCCTGATGTCCTCCGGCTCCTGGCTCAGCCAAAGCGATCAAGAAATCGGCTCCCAGCCGAACCATTTCGGGGTTTGGGAGAAGTTCCAACTGGGCTGGTTGAACTACGAAGTAGCCTACGCCGGCTATAAGAGTGAGCACAAGCTCGGTCCGGCCGAGACCAACACCAAGCAAGCTCAAGGCCTGTTTGTGGTCCTGCCCGATAAGGAAGTCATCGCGGACATTGGTCCTGCGTACGAGGGGGATTACTACTACTACAGCGGTGCAGGCGATCTTCTGGACCACAAGATGTTCAAAGCCTTCAGCTTACCGGCTGGAGCTAGCTTAAAGGCGATGGTTAATTACCAGATCGAGGTCGATTGGGACTATGCCTACGTGATCGCTTCGACTGACGGCGGGGCAACCTGGGATTATGTGGAAACTGACCACTCGAGCTCAACAAATCCGAACGGTCAGAACTTTGGCTACGGCATCACCGGCAGCTCAGGTGATTGGGTCGAGTTGAACGCCGATTTACCGGCAGGCGATGTCTTGGTTGGCTTCCAATATTGGACCGACGTCAACACCGGTGGATTTGGTTTCAAGGTTGATAATATCGAGATCACCGGCCAACCACTCGACGGCGCCGAGGCAGATGCTGGCTGGACTTATGCTCCGGTAGGTGGGTTCCGAGTGACCGGCGGCATTGAGTCCGCTTACTACTTCAACGCGTACGTGGCCGAGTTCCGCCAGTACCGTGGCTTTGACAAGGGCCTGGCGTACGCCTACAACTGGGGTTTTAGCGGCGTTCCTGGTATGGGCAACTATGCTGAGCGCTTCCCCTACCAGGACGGCCTGCTGATCAGCTACTGGGACACCTCGTTCCCGAATAACAACGTGGGTGCCAACTGTGCGGCCGGTCGCTGTGGCGGCATGCTGCTACCGGTTGACGCCCATTCCGATGCATTGATACGCCCAGACGACGGCGTCTGGCGCAACCGCATTCAGGCCTACGACGCGACCTTCGGCTTTGAGCCAACCGACGCCATCACCCTGCACTGGGAGGGGGTTGAGTCCGTACATCCCAGCCTGCCGGCTGTGCCGATCTTCGATGACAACCTGTCGTGGTACGATCCTGCCAATCCTATGGGCAGCGTGATCACGCCCATGACTGGCACACAGATCCGCGTCAAGAGTGTGAGCGCCCATGGCAGCTTTATGCAGGTGGAGGTACGCCCCTCGAAGTAACCAACCATCGTTTCACTCGATGGACGTATGAGTAACAATGAGCCCCCCGATTAACCGGGGGGCTCTTGCTTATCCTGGGGCAGCTCATATTTGGCGATCACAACCGCTAACCCGCTGGGGACGTTCACCCTTACTCAGGCCTGTTGGTCATCACCGTCTTCATTCCAAGCGTTGGAAACCGCTCCACCTGAAGATGCAGGGTGTGAAGTCGCACCGGATTGTTGTAATACCAGCTGGGCACTGCATGGATGGTGCTGTTGCTGCACGCAATTGATGCGAAAAGATTACCCCACCATTATTTCCACGGGCTCCTGATGGGATTGAGGCTAGGTGATGTGGTTACACCTTAACAATGTTTGATCTAGCTGAAGAAAAAAACCGCCCTCAAAATCATCTTAGGGCGGCTTTCTTCTATCCGCGTTCTATAAGCGGGGGTTGAGGCTCACTTGTTTTCAACAGACCAAATGTGTCATTGTTCTCCTGAGTCGGGAGGGGGTGGGATATGTTTTGTGGGGTCTATTTTGGGAGTGGTAGGTTTGACCTTGAAAACCTGCTCGCACAGAAAGACATCCCGGTTTCCGCCGCTATGGTAATCATACACCCGACCCATCGCGCGCAAGCGGATCTGCATGCCATCGTGGGGCACCTGGATGTAGACCATTCCAAATTGAGGGCAGCCCAGGCTGGCGTCAGGCCAGGTGACCTCTTCGATCTTGAGCAGCTCAATATCATTTATCTGAATGCCAAGGCGCTCAGCAAGGTCTTCTTTGGCCTGTATCACCAGCGGATTTTGTGACTGCTCGTTCATTTCAGGAGGGGGATTCGCAGGCGTACTTTCTCCTTCACATAATTTGAAGTGACCAGAATCGGAGGTTCGATAATCATATTCTACACCTTCAACCTGAACTATTACCCAGTATCCAGTCACCAATACCTGTATGTAGGCCTCCCCCGGCTTGGGGCAGCCCAGCGAGCCATCGTTCCACACCACCGCCTCCGCCCTGAGAACCTTGATCTCTCCAGCTTCAGCGCCGCTGCGCTCTACCAGGTCATCCAGGATCTCCTCCATTATCTCTGAGGGCACTTCACCCGTCACGGGCTCAATTTCCGGGATTTCCACACGTTCCGGACCAGCCGCTGGGGTTTGCGTGAGTCGCACCTCGAGACGGTCTGGGGTTTCGGCAGCAGGTTCTTCCGTGGTTTCATTTTCTTGCTGATCGGGTGACTCCCCGCTTGCCGGTAAGTCTGTGGGACCATCCTGGTCGCCTGGTTGGCTGGTTGCTGTGCTGGCACACCCTGCCAGGATGACCGCAGTGGCAAATACCAGCAGGAGGGTTGCTGTCAAGTATCGAATAACCATTATTTAAACCTTGAGTCGCGCATAAGCGTCGCTATTATAGACGCTGGAATGTTCATTCAAGTTCCCTGGTAGGGACGCGTTTTGTCAAGTGAATAAGCGAGACAGGTGTCGCGTAGCCAGGATAGGTTCATCAATCCAAGAATGACCGTAAGAGCCAATGAAGAACTAGGAGAGACAAATCCAACCAAGCAATACACTCCGAGATGCCGAACAAATCAGAAATTATCTGGGTTTCGCACGCTTGGCGTGCTGTTGAAGATGGTAAGTTTCATTGTATGTTGTCTTATCCTGCCAGACTCGCCAAGCAA
>CALBUI010000211.1 GCA_937968125.1 uncultured Anaerolineales bacterium
ATGCTAGCGGATACCTGCTCTACAAGGCAACTGGTGAGCTGGCCTTTGAATGGAGCGTTGCCAGTGGGTTAGGAGTATTTAATTTCAAGACGAAAAAAATAGACTCACTGATTATGCGATTCTTTGGATTGGATGCTGATCGAATCCCCCGCTTGGTTCGCTCAATTGACCTGGTCGGTGGATTGATCAAAACTGCAGCGGATGAACTTGGCCTGGCAGCAGATATTCCAGTATTTGGTGGGGCTGGAGATCCGATGATAGCTGCGGTTGGATCTGGAACCTTGTCAGAGGGGGATGTTTATTTGAACCTGGGAACATCAGCCTTCATCGGGGTATTAACCCGCAAGCAAATAACTGGTAGACGTGGTTTAGCTACAATTCAATCGGCAGATCCGGATATGCTGATGCTGTTTGGTGAAACCTCAACTGCCGGAGCGAGTCTTGAGTGGGCTGTGCGAGAGCTGTATGGCAAAGAACCTGATGCGGAAAGTCTGGCAAAAATGGACTCGGATGTCGCAGGAGAAGAGCCAGGCGCAGGCGGATTAATCTTTACTCCCTGGATGTTTGGTGAGCGCTGTCCCATACCTGATGAAAGTTTGCGGGGTGCTTTTATTAATCTGAGCATCAATCGCACCAGGCAGCAGATGGCTCGGGCAATTTACGAAGGCATCGCGTTCAATTTGCGCTGGATTCTTGATTCAATCGATGAATTGTATGGGATCAAATGTGAGACTTTACGCGTCCTTGGTGGAGGAGCCCAGGGAATCCCCTGGCTGCAAATCATTGCGGATGTGACAGGATGCAAGCTGGAAATAATGCCAAACCCGCGTGAACGTCTAGCAGTCGGAGCTGCGTTAGTGGTTGCAATTGGATTGGATATCTATCCTTCTTTTGAATCATTGAAGCCTTTGGTGCCGGTGGAGATGGTCATTCATCCGGATACAAGTTATCAGGATACATATGATAAATTATATGCTGCTTATCGCCGGGTTTACCCGTCCTTAAAGGATCTTTATCACGACTTAAATCAGAACAAATAAATTGAGAGGTATACATGGATGCAGATTTATTGGCTGAGATAACAGCTGGTGTAGAAAAATCATTAAAACCTTACCGGGAAGGATTCGCCAAACACGAATTTTTGCCAGAGAGAGGTATGGACCGAGAAGAAATCATCGAATTAATGCAGAATTTTAAGGAGATGGAAGCTGCGAAATGGAAGGAAGGCTTTGTCTCCGGCGCTGTCTATCATGGAAATGAGGATCATATCGATTTTATGAACCAGGTCTATGCGATCAACTCGCAGAGCAATCCTCTACACCCTGAGATTTGGCCGAGTACAACTAAATTTGAAGCAGAGATCGTCTCGATGACCGCCAATATGCTCAGTGCTGACCAGACGGATGACGAAATCGTTGGCGTTGTCTCCTCGGGAGGGACCGAAAGCATCCTCCTGGCGATGAAAACTTACAGAGATTGGGCTCGGGAGACGAAAGGTATTCAACAACCTGAAATTATTGCTCCCACGACGGCGCATGCCGCCTTTTCCAAGGCAGGCGACTATTTTGGGATCAAGATAAACCGGATTCCAGTAGGGGAAGATTTCCGCGCAGATGTCGAGAAAACACGCCAGGCGATAAACGAAAACACGATCGCGTTGGTGGGTTCGGCGCCGCCATTTCCGCATGGAATAGTCGATCCCATCGAAGAGCTTTCCGAGCTGGCCCGCGAAAACGATTTAGGCTTCCATACTGATGGCTGCCTGGGGGGATTCATCCTGCCCTGGGCTGAAAAACTTGGTTATGACATACCTCCGTTCGATTTCCGGCTGCCAGGAGTGACTTCCATCTCAGTGGATACCCACAAATATGGTTATGCGGCCAAGGGAACCTCGGTCATCCTTTACCGTGGGGCAGAATTACGGCATTTCCAATATTTTTCCGTGGCTGATTGGCCGGGTGGTTTTTATGTTTCACCGACGTTCGCAGGCAGCCGGCCCGGGGCATTGATCGCCGTAGCCTGGGCAGCAATGGTCTCAATGGGGGAGGCAGGTTACCTCAAATCAGCTAAGCGCATCCTTGATACGACGGACTGGCTAAAGGAGGAGATTAAGAATTTTCCAGACTTGCAATTGATCGGTGATCCACCTTTCATGGTTACAATACGTTCCGAGACACTCAATATCTATCAAATCATGGAGTACATGACCGAGCGCAATTGGGGATTGAGTGGCTTGCATTTACCGCCCAGCGTGCATCTCTGTGTCACACAACGCCACACTCAAGACGGAGTCAAGGAACGATTTGTCACCGAGCTCAAAGAGGCAATTGCGTATGTCAAAGAGCACCCAGGTGCATCCGAGGGCATGGGACCGATCTATGGGATGGCATCCGCTATTGAGACGCGCGGGATGGTGACCGCGGTTTTCAATTGGTTTATGGATTTGTTGTATAGTGTGTAGCGGTTAGCAATTCGCTGTTAGCGGTTGGCGATTAGATTTTCGCAAATAGCAATTAGAAGTTAGTGTTTAGCTGGCTTGGGAACGCTGTAAGAAAAGGGGAAGTTATGAAGGATTTTCGGAAACTACGAGTATGGGAGAAAGCACACAAACTGACTTTGGATATCTATCAAGCTACTTCGATATTTCCAAAAGAAGAGATATACGATCTGACGAGTCAAATAAGAAGAGCTAGTGTGTCTATCCCAGCGAATATTGCAGAGGGTTGTGGCCGGGACAGCGAAGGGGAACTACTGCGATATTTGAGGATCGCTATGGGCTCTTCTAGTGAATTAGAATACGAACTTCTCCTAGCGAGCGATTTAGGCTATATTCCAAGTGAGAAGTTCGAAATGATACAGGCCAACTTGGTAGCAGTTAGAAAGATGCTCAATGCATTGATCCAAAGAATAAAAACCAGTGACTAAATGCCAAAAGCCAAACGCTAATCGCTAATCGCAGAATTGCTCTACCTCACCAGCACTATAAACAATCCCACCGCCATTAAAGCCATGATTGCCCCGAAGTAGAAGGGTGCAGCGGGTCCCAAACCCATCCAGCTGCCGACTCCCTGCCATAAAACTCCAGCAACCAGTGAGGCTGGAAGGGCAGCCAGGCCTATCCCGGCGTGGAATAAGCCATAGGCAGTGCCGCGCTGCTCCTGGGGCACAAGGTCTGCAACGAAAGCCCTTGAAGCGCCCTCGGTTAATGCGTAATAAAGCCCATAGACGCCGTAGAACAGCCAGATTTGTGCGCCAGTATCCGCAGCCGCGAATCCCAGGTAAATCAAGCCATACACCAGCCATCCTGAAATTAAGATCGTCCGGCGCCCGATGCGATCTGAGAGTGCGCCTGCTGGGCCGGCAACAATTGTGTAAATCGCGTTGAAGGTGAGCAGCATGCCCAGCACCTGCAGAACATTCAAACCCCTTTCTTGAGCGCGCAGGATGATAAATGCATCCGCCGAATTGCCCAGGGTAAAAATGATCATCACGACCAGGAAAGCCCAAAATTTTCGGTCAAGCCCTGAAAATCTCAAGCCTTTTGAACTATCATCTTTTTTGCGGGAAGAGATTTCGCGTGCACCAACCACCAGCACCAGTACGCCCAAGAATGCAGGAATGATGCTGAACAGGGTCACGCGTTGGAATGTTTCCCGGGAGAGTTCCGCCGCGCTGGATTGGGTCGCCCAAACTACTAACGCCGCAATTAACAAACCGGTGAATGCACCAGCAGTATCCGCCGCACGATGCAGACCGAAGGCCAACCCTCTCCGGTCCTCAGGAGTGCTGTCGGCCAGCAAAGCATCACGTGGCGAGCTGCGAATCCCCTTTCCAACCCGATCGGTGAAGCGTACGGCGAGCACCCAACCCCAGGTATTGGCGAAGAAAATCAGCGGCTTAGCCAGCGCTGAGAGGCTGTAGCCTAGAACGGTCAGCTTTTTTCGATTTTCCAAGTAATCGGAGAGCGCTCCAGAACCCAGTTTGATTAAACTGGCGGTTGTCTCTGCCAACCCTTCAATTAATCCAACTACTGCCGTCCGCACACCAAGCACGTTAACCAGGAATAACGGCAGCAAGTTGAAAAGCATCTCCGAAGAGACATCTGTCAAGAAGGAGGTGATTGATAGCACCCAGACGTTACGGGGGAGGCGTTTTCTCATAGAAGCGACCTTGAAATTAATTATTTAAAATGATAAGTACCTGTAAATACACGCAAACTTGGCAACAATTTTTTGTTTGAACCCCTAAAAAAATCAATCGTTCAATAGTTGTTGTTTCGGATTAATATTCATCGATTGAATTTGCGATCTGGAGCTTTATATGATTTGGAGAGCTAATTTGGTTTCTAATCCGAATGGTCTATCGATAGACAAAGTAATTGATATGGCTTTAGGTGATAATCTTTTCCAATAAAGGATTCCCCTTCAATTAGATTTTTCATTTCGTTCCCAGAACTTTGGACGTTTAATA
>CALBUI010000212.1 GCA_937968125.1 uncultured Anaerolineales bacterium
TGGACTGAAAGTCGATGAACAACATGTCCACCAGCCCATAACCCTGCTCCATCACTTCCGTCGTGTCGTAGCCCCGGGCCACGAGGCGGTACACAGTCTTATAGGCCACCTCCGACACCCACTGGAAGGGTGGGCGGGTCGTGTCCATGGGCAGCGTGCCGTGGGGTCGTTCCGCATAGTCGTACGGCAACTTGGGATCGCCTAGATTGCCGACCACCTTTTTCTTTATATCACCCATTTTTTGTACTCCCCGGATTCCTTTTGCTTCCTGGCGTATTCCTGGCGCTCTTCCTGGCTGGGCACCTCCCGATCATCCGGGCCAATATACTTAATCATGGATAAATCAAGCATTTGCACCATGGGTTCATTCTTGGAGGCAGCCCAGGCGCGTCCTTTCTTCATATTGTAGAGGGCGTGTGCGGCACAGCTGTAACCACGGGACACACTCCCAATGCACCAGCCAGCATTTGGTGAAAAGCCGATTTCCATGAGAGCAGTATTACCAGCACCGACGACATTCACGCCAACATACCGGCGGCCATCCCGGGCACGCCTTTCATGAAAATGCTTTTCAATTGACCTTTGCATTTGGAGATAGACGCCATCGATTTCCAACTCTTCCTGTTTGAGGTGGGTGGGCTCTGCTCGTGGATCGCCATCGCGGTGCTGGGGTTGGCCCATACCAACTACTTTTTCACCAGCGTCCATATATTCGTCCACCAGAATCTCGCCCATCTCTTCGGGCGATTTTTCTTCTTCATGACCGCGCTCGAGATACTTGTTCATCATGTATCCATGAGCAGCGCCGGGGCCATGAACCCCGCCGAAAGTCATAATGGAGGCGGCGACAGCAACGGGCAAATTCGGTCGGCCTGCGATGACAGCAATTGCAGATGCCGCAGAGGGGGACATGGAGTGCTCCATGAACTCGCCCATCTCGTACTTCAGCATTTGCTCCTCCTCCGAGGTGGGAATTCGGCCTTGAAATAGGATAAACATGGCGTCATAGAATGAATATCCCTCTTCGGCCAGTTCGCTGAGGTCGTAACCCCTCAAAACTGTCTTCTCTTCGGTCTTATAAGCAATGGCTGTTTTTCTTTCAAACAGCGGATCTCTTTCCATAATCAAATTCCTCCGGGTTTAGATTTTGTGAGGTGTTTCTGGCTGTATTTTAGTCTTAGTTAAATCTACATCCATTTCCTTCAAGGTCTCTTTAATGGCTGACAACAAGGAGGTCATGTCAGCTGGAAAAATTCGACCAATACTCCCGATGCGGAAGCAATCGGCCTGGCTGACTTTACCTGGGTAAATAACAAAATTCCGGTCGTTCAGACGGCGATAAAATTCTTCGAAGTCGAAATTGGGGTGATCTGGGTAAGGAAACGAGGTGATGATGTAACCCTGGTCTTCGGGTCTGAGGTATTCCTGGAAACCCATGCTGCGCATGCCAGCGATCAAGGTTTCATAATTTGATCGATAGCGAGCCGCGCGACCCTCGACGCCGCCCTCGGCATCCAGCTCAAGGAGTGCCTGGTGAAAAGCAATCAGAGTGTGGGTTGGGGGTGTAAATCTGAATTGGCCATCGTATTCGAGCCGGCGCAATTGGGCCAGTAGATCAAGGCTGTACGTCTGCGCATAGCCATCAGTTTGGTCCAATGAATCTTTCCTGGCCAGGATTATCCCAAAACCTGGAACACCCTCGATGCACTTATTGGCAGAAGTCACCAGGTAATCTATCCCAAATTCCGCTAAATTGACGGGAACCGCACCGAAGCTGCTCATCGCGTCGACAAAATAATCAACATTGTACTGTTTGACGAGTTCGCCGATCTTTTTAATGGGATTGATCAATCCTGTGGTGGTCTCACAATGCACAACCGCGACGCTGTTGATATCTTTATTGGTGATCAGGGTCGTGTTGAGCTCATCCAGATCTGGCAACTGATCCTCTGGGCAGGTGATGGTAACAACCTCGATATTGTGGACTTCAGCGATCTGGGCAATGCGTCGACCATAGGCGCCATTGATGATGACCAGCAGCTTGCCATCACGAGGAATGGTCGAGGAGATAACGGATTCGAGACTGAAGGTGCCGCTGCCTTGCATGATGATCGCTGCATATTCACCATCCGTCACACCACCAATTTCCAATAATCGGCGGCGTATGTCCACGACAATATCGCTGAATTTATAATCGCGTGAACCTAAATCGCGCTGCATTACCTGCTTAACAGTGGCGCTGGTAGTTAATGGTCCTGGTGTAAAAAGAAGTTTTTCCTTTTCGTATTGGTTTTCCGCCGTGCTGCTCACTTTAGTTGTCCTCCACGGTCAATTAATATTCCCGGAAAAAATCTTGCAAATGGGTTCAAAATTCCCGTTGAACATCAGTTAAACTCTGCTCAAGAATATCCATAGCCTGGTCCATCTCCTGGTGAGAAATCGTCATGGGAGGGGTCAGGGTTAGAATGTTGCCCATAGTGACCTTGAAGCTCAATCCGCGATTCAAGGCGTTATACATCACCGCTTCAGCTTCCTCGGTAGCGCGTTCTCGAGTGCGTTGATCCCGAACGAGCTCCACACCCATCAGCAATCCCAAGCCGCGCACATCACCGATCAGAGAGAATTCGGACATCATAGACTCCATTCGCTCGAGAGCATGATGACCAACTTGATGAGCATTTTCAACCAGATCGTTCTCTTCGATGAACTCAATTGTCGCCAAAGCAGCTGCACAGGCGACTGGATTCTTCTCGTGAGTGTAATGACCCAGAGAGCGGTCAGCAGCCAGGTCAAGATCTTCGCGAGCGATGATTCCTGCCAGCGGGAGGATGCCACCCCCAAAACCTTTTCCAATTACCAAAATATCGGGCACAACGTCGTAATGTTCACAGACGAACATTTTCCCGGTCCGGCCAAATGCATTTGGGATCTCGTCAAAGATGAGTAATGCGCCATGGCGATCGCAAGCCGCGCGGATAATCTTCCAATAATCCGGCTTAGGGATAAAGGGGGTGCTGCGGACCGGCTCTGCGATTACCGCAGCAATATCGCCTTCTTTCTCTAAAACATACTCGACATAATGGGCACACTTTAGATCGCAGCCTCCACGCTCGTGACAATCCCACAGGCAGCGGTACTCGCCAGGCGGAGGAACGTGCTCTGTCCCCGGGAGGAGAGGGCCAATGTCGTGCCGGAAGTGAGCTTCTCCTCCGATAGATATCGTTTCCAGCGAAGCGCCGTGGAAGGAATCCCACATGGAGATCGTTTTGTATCGTCCCGTGACAATTCTGGCCAGCTTGATAGCAATCCCCACAGCACTAGTGCCACCCGGGCAGAACAATACTTTGTTCAAATCTCCGGGGGCGATCTCAACCAGCTTTTTGGCCAGATCAACTGCAGTTCGATTTGTGTAACGGCGGGTGCAAAATGGTAATTCGTCAAGCTGGGACTTGATGGCAGCGATCACCTGCGGATTATTGAAACCAACCTGGTGGACATTATTGCCATGAAAGTCCATGTAGCGGCGACCCTGAAGATCCTCGATGTAAATACCGTCACAGGCGCGCATTACATTGAGGCAGGGGGTGGAGAGAGATTGGTGCAAGAAGTAACGTGCGTCTTCGTTTAGCAGGGCGCGGGTATCAGCATCAAGGTTGTCAGCTTGCCAACCCTCTCGACGAGGTGATATGTTGACATCACCTTCTGAGTAATCTTTGTTTCCAGACATCATTCAGTCCATTTCAGCATCTACAAATTCCAAGGCATCATTAATTGAGTCCACCAGGAAATCAATTTCCTCCCTGGTAACGATTAATGGAGGCACAATCCATATCCCAAACTTGTCTGCAGGGATGTAGATGTTCTTTTCCTGTAAGAGATATTCCGCTATCTTACTGACCATAGTATGGGCGTATTTCTCGTCTGCCTTGCGAATTGGTTCTTTAGTTGACCTGTCTTTTACCAGCTCAATCGTCCAGAACAGACCCAGTCCGCGCACCTCACCGATGGAATGATGTTCTGCTGCGAGAGCATGCAGCCTACTGCCCAGGTATTCACCATTTTCCCTGGCGAGATCGATAAGACCCTCCTCCAGTAAAACATTAATTCCAGCTAATGCCGCTGCGGAGGCCAGGGCATGCCCCGAATAACTTTGTCCATGGCCAAACAAATTTTCTTCAAAAGATTGAGCAACCTTTTGGTTGAAAACAACCGCGGTGATTGGACAATAAACACCCAGCGACTTCCCTATAACCAAGATATCGGGAACAACATCGTAATGCTCAATAGCAAACATTTTTCCTGTCCTGCCGAAGCCGGTCATGGTTTCATCGGCGATCAGCAGGATGTCCCACTTGTCGCAAATGGCTCTCAACATGGGCAGATATTCAGGTGGAGGTGGGATGATGCCATTAGAGCCCACGATCGGCTCAATGATTACCGCGGCGACCTTGTTAGATCCACCTTCAAGTGCGATCATCTGGTCGATGTATTCAGCACAATCAATATTGCAGGACGGGTAAGTGTGTCCTAACGGACAGCGGTAGCAATAGGCATCTGGAGCAAAAACGACACCGGAAACGCCGAAAGGCTCCTGAAACCAACGCCGTGGATCGCCACTGACAGACATCGCTCCAGACGTGGCACCGTGATACGATCTGTAACGAGAGATGATTTTATATGGGTAAGGGTAGAGATGGGGTTCTGAGTTTGGTTTTACCCCATTTTTTAACATCTGGTTGTATTTGAAAAATCGGGCTGCTTTGATAGCGGCCTCAACAGCAGCTGCACCACTCTGGGCGAACCAGGTGCGTTTGTCTGATCCACCTGGGGTGATCTCCGCCAGTGTTCTGGCCAGCTGGGCTGTTGGCTCAGTGGCAAAATCATCGGTGACATAGATCACCTTCTCCATTTGCTCTCTCATCGCCTGCAGCACCTTAGGGTGGTTGAATCCCAAGTTGATACATTCGTGTGCGCTGCGGAGGTCGAAAATTCTCCTGCCATCCTCGGTGTGAATCCAACAACCAGCAGTTTTTTCCACCGGGATAGGTTCATACTTGCCCTGGACGGACCAGGATTGCATCAAGTATTTACGCTGTTCTTCGGCAAAATTCATTTTTTTACAAAGCCTTTGTTTATTTAATAATCTTACGTCACCATTGGTTACTTCAATTCTATAGGGGCAATTTCGGTTACAAAACGGAAGCGATCACCCCGGTATAGATCATGGCCATACTCCAAAGGAAAGCCATCTTTATCAAAGGCCAATCGTCGTTCGAGGATCAAGGGGGTACCAGGTTCTATTCCCAGCAGTTCAGCCTCAAAATCAGTTGCAGATACGGCTTCCAGGCTCTGTTCTGAATGATGGGGCGCAATCGCATATTCTGTTTC
>CALBUI010000213.1 GCA_937968125.1 uncultured Anaerolineales bacterium
AAATTGATGGGCCAACTAGTTTCAATTCACCTGCATTAACACCTACATATCCTAGCCCAGCGATTTCATCGATGATAACGCCATCAACATCGCCTGAGATCAAGGCCTGGATAGCCAGGGGGAAGGTGTCGGTAGCCAGGATACGATCATCTGGCAGGAACTGTAAAGCTGCATTGTAGTTGGTGGTGCCAACCTGCTCGGCCAACATTGTGCCATCTTCTGCTGCTAATTCCTCAGCAGATTCGAAGCGATCATCATCTGCCCGAACAAGCAAACGTTGGTCAATACTCACATAACCGTCAGAGTAGTCAACCTGTTTGGCGCGCTCTTCAGTGATGGTGATGCCATCGGCTGCCATATCAAACTGTCCATCGGCAACGGAAGCGATCATCGTGTCCCAACCGAATTCGATGTATTCAGGAACGCAATTCAGACGGGCACAGGCTTCTGCGAGGAAGTCGTAATCCCAACCAGCTGCCTCGCCGGTTGCGAGCGCTTCAAAATTGAACGGAACATAGGCGTTCTCGACTGCGACAGTGACCACCCGTCCGCCCAGATCGGGCAGCATCATCTCTTCTTCAGGTTCTGGTTCCGGTTCTTCTGGTTCCGGTTCTGGCTCCTCCACCTCAGGCTCGGGTGGGGGGGCTTCGGTCGGTGTCGCGGCCGGCGCACAGGCTGCCAGGACCATGCTAGCCACAATCAGCAAACTAATTAATAGAAAAAGCTTCTTCATTTTTGTTTTCTCCTCCAGAGAAATGGTTTTAGTGTGTAGTAAAGTGATCTTTTATAGAATCTTTTTTCAGTTCACCTCCTTTATGATGAATAGAGAATTTTGTGACGTAAATCTCATTCCTCTTCACCTGTACGCATACGCTGCTCCATGTATTTTACCCCCATAGAGAGAATTAAAGTCATACTTAGGTATAGGAAAGCCACAGTATTGTAGGTTTGAGGGTAAAGAAATGAAGCTGCGGAGTATTTCTTACCCAGCTGTGTGATTTCTCCTACACCAAGGACCGATACCAGGGATGATTCCTTCAACATTGAAATGAAATCGTTGCCCAAAGGCGGCATGATGCGGCGGAGCGCTTGCGGCATTACCACATAGCGCATAGTCTGGATCCAACTCAATCCAAGAGCGTTGGAGGCTTCCATCTGGCCTTTCTCAATTGATTGGATACCAGCGCGAAATACCTCCGCTGAGAAAGCGCCGTAATTGATCGCCAGAGCAATGATACCGCGGGTCACAAAACTAACTCCGCGCGATGTCAGACTGCTCAATGTATTGTCAGCAGCCAACCAGCCCATGCTGACCATCCAATCACCCAGAGAGTTAAGCAGGTTAATACTTGCTGGAACTATCACCAGTGCGGTGTAGAAAATGAGCACAATTACCGGTATCCCCCGGATGATCTGCACATACAATGTGGCTATGTTCCTGAAAATCACACTAAAAACATTATTGCCCTCTGACATCTGAGCAAAAGCGGTGATCAAGCCGATGATCATGGATAAAGTAAATGAGACCAGAGTAACGATTACCGTTAGCCGAACGCCCGCAATTAGCGTTTGGATGATAACTTTGTATTGAGCATTCGTGGTGAAACTATAAACCAACAAAACACCCATAAAGGCCAAGAATAATGCCCACCAGGGGAAATCCGCCAGGCGATTGGTTATCCGGGTCTGGACCAAGGGAGTGGGTTCAGCCGGAGGAGTAGTTGCTGGGTTGGAGCTTTGAGGGCTCATCCTAAACTCCCGAGCTCGCGTGCAATTCTGTGCATTGCCTCAACCTTATATTAGCCTTTAAACTCAACAGTCCTCACAGTAAACTATGATGGGGTCTCGTCGCGTGAGGATCAATTCACCTTCTGACTGGTTTTGATACGCATAAAAAAAAAGCGCCGATCACGGACGATTAAATGATAACGCGATTTGTTACCAATGGCAAGTGACATTGATCACAGATGCTAGATCTGCGGTATATTCAGCCTCTTGCGTCTGGAATGGGCTGCGGTTACAATGCCTAACACATGGAAATTGAACCGCAGTACCAGGAAACGCTGGATTACCTTTACAGCCATATAGATTACAGCCTGCAGAAGACATTCCGTTATTCACCAGAGAAATTCGACCTGGCTCGAATGCGGGATTTTATGTCTGCCCTGGGTAATCCGGAAAGAGAATACAAGATTCTCCATGTTGCGGGCACGAAAGGCAAAGGTTCCGTCTCTGCGCTTTGCGCCAGTGCGATCCAGAAAAGTGGAAATCGGGTTGGGCTGTACACCTCTCCACACCTTCAAGATTACGCTGAGCGAATTCAGGTTGATGGCGCACCCATTTCGCATGCTGATCTGATCGCCCTCGTGGAGGAGATAAAGCCATTCGTGGCGGCCAGCCCGGAGATTACCACCTTCGAGATCACAACCGCCCTTGCCTTTCTATATTTTGCACGTCTAGGTGTGGACACCGCAGTCCTAGAGGTTGGACTGGGAGGTCGCCTGGATGCGACCAATGTTTGTATTCCGAATGTAACCGTGATCACTTCGATTTCATACGATCACACTGATCTTCTTGGCGATACATTGGCTGAGATTGCTGGGGAAAAAGCCGGCATCATCAAATCCGAAGTCCCGGTCGTGGTCTCTCCTCAGAGTGAGGATGCATTACAGGCCATCAAAGAAATTGCTGTCCAGAGGCAGGCTCCATTAACCCAAGTTGGGCAGGATTATCATTACCGGCTGGTGGAAAATTCCTTGGAAGGCCAGAGTTTTCAAATCTGGCATAGCTCTGAGGGTGAAAAGTATGTGTCTGCAGGAAATAATGGCTGGCAACCAGTTCAGCTGACGATCCCTTTGTTGGGAATCCACCAGCTGGAGAATGCAGCCACTGCGTATGCAGCTCTCCTGGTTGCTCGTGAAAATGGCATCGAAATATCTGACCTGGGAATCCAGACAGGATTCGAATCAGTGAGCTGGCCTGGCAGGTTCGAAATCCTGCGCCGTGACCCGCCACTAATCATCGATTCTGCTCACAATCGCGATTCAGCCCAAAAATTGCAGCAGGTTTTGGAGGATTATTATCCTGGAGAACCGGTGATTCTTGTGTTTGGCGCTTCGGAGGACAAGGATATAGAGGGGATGTTCGCTGAGCTGCGACCTCATTTGACCAGGATTGTGGCCACAAAATCTACCCACCCCAGGGCGACCGATCCAGATGAACTGGTTGAGATTGCCCAAGAAATGGAAATTCCCGCAGTCTCATCCTCATCCATTGAGGAAGCGCTAGATCAAGCTGAATTACTGGCTGAAGGGGAGGCAATCACCCTGGTTACTGGATCGATTTTTGTGGCTGCCGCGGCGCGTTCTGCCTTAAATGAGCGCCTGGGAGAAAGAGATTTTATTAAGCTTGGAAGTAAATTATGAGAAACCGAGATTGGTTCTTGAGAGAAGACGAAGACGAATTTGGTGAAGCCCTGCATCGCCGGACGGAGGAACTGTACAGCGTCCAGGACGCCCTATCCAATGAGGATGGTTATATTGAGTGTCCGGCGATCCCCCTGCGCGATCTAGTGATATTTCCCAGGATGGTTTCGCCGATTTTTGTAGGACGAGAAGGTTCTTTATTAGCGATTGAGGAAACCCAACTCGAAGATCAAACGATGATCGCCTTGCTGCAGCGCGACCCGGACCAGGATGATCCGGGGCCGGGTGATTTTTATCCGATTGGCGTAGAGATCGCGGTCGGTCGTTTACTAAGCATGCCGGATGGCTCCAGCTCTGCGCTGGTGCAAGGCCGGCGCCGGCTGGAGATCGTCGAATTAGTGCAGGTTGAGCCTTTCTTGGTCGTGCGGGCGAAAAGGATTTTCGAACCAACCGAGGTAAATCGGCAAATCGACGCCACGATGCGCACCACGTTGGAATTGTTCCAGCGGGTGATCCAGCTGGATAGAAGCTTGCCGGAAGAGGCATATCTGTATGCTTTGAATATCGAGGAACCTGGCTGGCTGGCGGATATGATCGCTACCACTGTCGCACCACCAATTGAGGAACGCCAGGAATTGCTGATGATTTCTGAGCCAATAGAGCGCCTGCGAACCATCGTCAAGATCCTCGCCCAAGAAGCAGACGTGTTGGAACTGGAAGATGAAATCCACACCAAAGCGCAGGGAGAGGTGGATCGAACCCAACGCGAGTTTTACCTGCGGGAGCAGATGAAGGTCATCCAATCCGAATTGGGCGAAGGAGATCCATGGACCCGGGAAATTAACGAGCTGCGCGGACGCATTGAAGGAGTCTCTTTGCCCGAAGAAGTACAAGTCCGGGCGCTAAAAGAAGCCGACCGGCTCAGCCAAATGCCGCCATTATCACCGGAGGTGGGTATTATTCGCACCTACCTGGAATGGATTTTAGAGCTGCCCTGGACAGACGCCACCGAGGATAACCTGGATGTCCGCCATGCGAGCAAAACCCTGGAGGAATATCATTACGGACTGCCGCGCATCAAAGATCGCATCCTTGAATATATCGCTGTTCGCAGCTTGAGTCCAAAGCGAGCCCGGCAGCCGATCTTATGTTTTGTTGGGGCGCCCGGTACTGGCAAGACGTCTTTGGGAAAGTCGATCAGTGAAGCATTGGGACGCAAGTTTGTGCGCCTTTCACTGGGTGGCGTACGGGATGAAGCAGAGATTCGCGGTCACCGGCGAACCTATATTGGGGCTTTGCCGGGGCGGATCTTGCAAACCATGCGTCGGGCAGGTACGGTCAATCCCCTTTTCATGTTGGACGAGGTGGACAAGTTAGGGCAAGATTTCAGGGGAGATCCCGCGGCAGCCTTGCTCGAAGTGCTCGATCCTGAGCAAAATAACAGCTTTTCGGATCACTACCTGGAATTACCCTATGATCTGTCGAAGGTGATGTTCATCACCACGGCCAATACGACCGCGACCATCCCCTTCGCCTTGCTTGATCGCATGGAACTGATCGATTTTCAGGGTTATATCGAAGAAGAGAAGATCGAAATCGCCCGCCGGTTTCTGATCCCACGCCAGATGGAAGAGAATGGTTTGGGCGGCAAGGAATTTCAGTTCACGGAGCTGGCTCTGAAGAGGTTGATTCGTGAATATACCTACGAGGCTGGCGTGCGAAACTTAGAGCGTGAGATTGGTCGGATCTGCCGGAAAGTTGCTCGACTAAAAGCTGAAAAGAAACGTTACCCACACCGGGTAGGGTCGGCATCTGTTGAGCGATTCCTCGGACCGCCGCCTTTCTTTAACCTGGAAGCGGAAAGAAGGAATGAGGTCGGTGTTGCGACAGCCATCGCCTGGACTATAAACGGGGGTGAGATTATGCCAGTCGAAGTGCTGCTGGTAGAAGGTAAGGGGAACCTGCAAATCACAGGTCAAATTGGCAACGTGATGCAGGAATCTGCCCAGGCGGCGCTTTCATATTTAAAGTCACGGGCAAAGGCATTAAAAGTCAGCTCAGATTTATTTGACAATGTTGACATTCACATTCACATCCCAGAAGGTTCGATACCGAAGGATGGTCCCAGCGCGGGGATCACTATTGCTACGGCATTAATCTCCGCTTTCACGGGTCGCAAGGTGCGTAAAGATGTCGGCATGACGGGAGAGATCACGCTGCGTGGACGAATTCTGCCTGTTGGTGGTGTGCGCGAAAAGGTTCTTGCCGGTCACCGGGTTGGGCTGAAAACAATCGTCCTACCCAAGCGTAATGATAAGGATCTGATTGAAATCCCTAAACAGGTCCTCTCTGAGCTGGAAATTTTGCATGCTGAACACATGGACAAGGTATTGGACATCGCCTTATTACCAGCTAATTCAAGCCAAAAAGAACGCCCAGCAAAAGCGCCCATTAAATCTAGTGGAGACCAATCCTCTATACATTCTGGGGTTTAAACACATTCGAGAGCTGATGAGTGGGAAATTCTACCCGAATGGAAACTCCTGAGTTTGATATATATCCAATTCTGGCCGAGGGGATGGCTCCTGACCTGCACTGGTACGCGGAAGAAGTGAAGCTAGGGGAGTTAGCCGCGACGTTGGCTGCCTTGGCGAATACCAGCGGGGGAACGCTTTTCATCGGGATCAATCCTCAATCTGGAAAAATTCAGGGAGTGCAGGATATCTCCGCAGCCCTGGATCGTGTTTTTCGAGCATGCCTATCCACTGATCCGACATTAGTTATACCTGTTCCGAGAGTGAAGCGCGTCGGTCGAGTTGAACTACTAGTCATCAGTGTCCCTCAAGGTCTTCCGCATGTTTATGGATTGGATGGACGCTACTATTGGCGGGAAGGCAGCCAGACAATCCCTATTCCTCCTCGGAAACTCCGTCAATTACTGGTTGAGAAAGGGATGGTTTTATTTGAGTCTCAATCTCCACCAGACGTGACTTACGACGATTTGGATCAGGGGCAAATAGAGGGTTATGCCCAAGCTTATTATGCTGCAGCGAAAATTGAAGATTGGGAATCCCAACCCGGGAGTAAAGATATCCTTATTCAACGAGGTTGTTTGCAGGAGATAGATGGAGAAATGCGCCCGAGCTATGCGGGCCTTTTATTATTTGGACGCGCGCCCCAACGCTGGCTGCCCGCGGCACAAATCCTGTCTGCCCGATTTTCGGGTCATTCCTTTGGCGATCGCTTTGTGAAGGAAGAGATGAACGGATCGATTATCTCCCAGCTGCAGGGTGCCGAAAAATTCTTGCGGGCAAACATCCAAAGCGTGGTGCGCATGATTGGCCTGACCCACCAGGAGGTTCTTGAATATCCATTTGAGGCTGTCCGCGAGCTGATCGTCAATGCCATCGCTCACCGGGATTACAACCTCCAGGGAGACAGCATCCATTTGAATATTTTCTCTGATCGCCTGGAAGTGACCTCTCCGGGTGGTTTACCAGGGCCGATCACGATCGATAATATCTTGTCTGCGCGCTATTCGCGCAATCCGGTCATCGTCCAGGTGCTGGCAGATTTGGGATATGTCGAGCGCTTGGGCTATGGATTGGATAGGGCAGTGACCTCGATGCGTCAGAATTCCCTCAACCCACCGGAATTTGAGGAATCTGCTGGGACTTTCCGGGTAACCCTGCATAATACCCCCACTGAAGACCCTCCTCATCAGGATATGTCCCTCTACGAGGCATTGGATATCAACCCGCGCCAGGAATCAGCATTGAATTATCTAGGTACTCGGAGGCGGATCACGAACCGCGAGTTTCATGAATTGTGCCCGGAGGTGCATCCGGAGACCCTGCGGCGCGATCTCTCCGATTTGGTTTCGAAGGGGGTATTGATTAAAATTGGGGACAAAAAATCTACATACTATATTCTTAAGAAATAATTTTCCTTAAGAACTCGGAACGTTTTATTTTCCAACAATGGGAATGGGTAACGATTTACGAGCCTGTTATCACCTCGATGATATGGTAGATGTTGCCTGAATCTCGATCGGCAAGGTAGATCTCCCCGGCTTCATCTTCGCCAAAGCTAGAAATGCTGTAAGATGAATCCAGGAGCATTTGGTTGGTCCACACGTTGCCAGTTTTTTGCAAGCCCCAGATGCGTCCAGAACAGTAATCCCCTAAGATGTAAATTCCCTGCAAACCCGAGAAATTTGATCCCCGGTAGATGTATCCCCCAGTCACTGAACAGCCCTCAACATGGGTGCCGTAAGAGAAGACAGGCAGGACAAGACCACTGTTGTTGCATGTACTGCTGTTGTAACAATCCTCTCCCTCCATGATATTCCAGCCATAATTTCACCGCCAGTACTCGCGGCCGGTTGGAAGTCCACTTCTTCCCAGGTGCCTTGACCTACATCTCCAATATATAGATCGCCGGATAATCGGTCGAACGAGAAGCGCCACGGATTTCTCAATCCGAGTGCCCAAATTTCTCCCCGGTAGCCGCTTTCGCCGAGAAAGGGATTATCGCCAGGGATGCGATAGGCTTGACCAGGCGGGGGGAAAGCGCTGTTATTAGGGATTAGGGGGAGATAGATATGCTCAACCTCCGAGCTGGTTTGTTTCCTTGTCAGCTCAACATCTATCCTGAGCATTTTCCCCTGCAGCACACCTGGATTCTGAGCATTGTCTTTCGGATCTCCACCTCCGCCCCCATCACCGGTTGCAATATAGAGATAACCATCCGGTCCGAAGGCGAGTTGACCTCCGTTGTGATTCTCGTATGTAGGATGGGGCAATTTCAGAATCACCTGTTCTGAATCGGCATCCGCCAGGTTTGGATTCGAGCTGAGATAAAACCGCGAGACTCTGTTATCCCCATTTTTACGAGTGTAATAAACATAAAAATGAGATTTTGTGGAACCGAATCCTGGAGGGAAGGCGACACTCAGCAGCCCTTCTTCAGTCCCCCCACCGCTGAGAGGTGAGCGGACCCGGTCTGAAATATCTAAGAAGGTCGTTTGGATCGTGTTGTTGAGGACGATGCGGATTCTCCCCCGTTGTTCAACGACAAATAAACGATCACTGCCGTCACCGGCATGTGTGATATGTACCGGTAATTCAAATCCGCCAACAACCAGGTTCGCACCAATCTGCGGCCAGCTGACTTGACCTTCCGCCTGAACCTCCAGGGATTTGAAGGCCGAGTTTCCAGCAGTGAGGATGAAGCAGATTAAGATAATTATTAGGAATTTTGGTTTCATAGGATTAATCCTAACCAATCATATAAATACTGGTGAAGGAATTCAAGAGATAAAAAGTACTAGATCAGTGGTCTGTCAAGGGTCAATTATGAAGTTGCTAGAGGACCGGCAGTCATTCGAAGCTGATTCAGAATAACATGGTTCCTGCCGATAAATGCTTGCGGTGATTTCAGGTTTATTTGCATGACTGCCAGTCCTTGGGTTACGAAATTTAATTATGATGATTGACAATTTATCAGGTCTATGGACAGGCTTTGTTTAAGTGTTCTTCGAATGTCTCTGAGAAGGTGTGCTTTCCTGAATCATCACAGGTTGCGCGAAAGTAGTAGTATGGCGATTGGGCCGGGAAGGCAACTGCTCTCATCGCTCTGGAACCAGGATTCGCAATAGGTCCTGGTGGTAAACCAGCGTAAATGTAAGAGTTGTAGGGAGAGTCAAATTGTAAATCGTTCATGCTCAGCGGATTGGTCCACCAGGTATTTTGATCCGGGTTGAATCCAACGGCGTATTGGACGGTTGAATCCGCTTCCAAAGGCATACCAATTGCCAGCCGGTTGAGGAAAACAGAAGCGATGATCGGCATTTCTTCGGCAACGATGGCTTCGCGTTCAACTATTGAAGCCAGGGTGACAGCTTGGTGGAGATTTAACCCCTGCCGCTGAAAACCATCTAATAGATCCAAAGAAAGCTGGGATTCGAATTCACTTATCAGGATTCCGAGCAGCTGTTCAATGTTTGTCTGGCGGGGAACACGGTAAGATCCTGGATACAAGAAACCTTCCATTGAACGATTTTCCGGAAAATCAGGCGCAAGAGGGGTCAGCAATTCCGGTGTGCTGGCTGCCAGCATGAATTCATCCGGCGTTATCTCGAGACCTGAGGTTGGTAAAGTAGCCGCAATCTCTTCCAATCGCCAACCAGATAAAATTGAGATTGTGACTTCACTGGGGGTGGCATCTTGCAGGATATGGGCGAGCTCGACTGGGTTGGCAGTCGAGTTGAGAGAGTATTCACCTGCCTGGAGGGTGGTATCCAAACCGGTGTATTTTAAATAATTGACAAATGCCTGGGCGTCCAATATCAATCCAGCAGTTTCTAATCTCGAAGCGATCAACAAAGGAGATTCGCCAAGAGGAATATCGAATCGAATAGAGTCGCCAGAAATTGCTGCTGGGTTTTGCAAATGATCTGCCTGGTAAAGCAGCAAGGCAGATAGGCGCAATCGCTGAAGTGGATCGAGGTTAGCTGCGGGTGGACCAAAAGCCACTTCGGCGCGGCGGTTAATTTCCAGATATCCTGCCAGAAGAATACACGCACCGATGCAAAATACCGTGACGAATGCCAAAAATAGTATTGCAAAACTCGGAGGCTTGCGACTGCTCATAGAAAAATCCGAATGGGTTGAATCAAGTCTGTCCGCAGAGGACTTGAAAGAGAACCTGATTAGTCATCCTTGTTCGCTCGTCCTTCTTTATTTGCATCCAGGTAAGATTGCAGGATCACGGTAGCAGCCAGGTCATCCAGATGTCCTTGTCGTTTTCGGCGCGGAGAACCAAGGGCGAGACGTGCTTGCTGGGCTTCGACGGTGCTGAAGCTTTCATCCCATAAGATCACGCTCGTGTCGTTACTTAATGACTGGATTTCTGCTGCCAGTCTGGCAGCCCGCCGACCTTCAAAAGTCGGTTCGCCGTCATCATCAAGAGACTGTCCAACGACGATCACCTTGGCATCATTACTATCGGCTATCTCGAGGATCGCAGCTGCATTGGCTGGTCTGGAGATGTGTTTCAAGACAGTGAACGGATTGGCTATTGAGCCAGTCGGATCGCTCAAGGCAATGCCGAGATTCTTGCTCCCAGGGTCTACGGCGAGAATTCTCATGCCTTATCTATGACCATCATTCCACTGCCCCTAGGGGAGGATTTGATACCTGGACAGCGCTAATGGTGATCACATCAATCCGGATTGGGATCAGTGGCATCACTGGCCACCAGGAAGGTGTGGTTTTTATCTGTGGGGGTGAAGTTAATGTGAAATTCTCCATAACTGCCTGGCTGGCATCCTGGGGAGATCGACCCCTTGATAAGTTGATGATCTGGTTGATTGAAGGTTCACTCTGGATATCCTGGATCAGCCTCATCCTCCAAGGGGTGGTTGATCCACCGTCAAATACTGGTGAGGTGAGCAGGTTGCTATCAATTGTTCCAGGCACTGGTAGATAGCCAGGCGGCATATTTGCCTCGAGTATCGCTTCCGCAAATGTGTCTTGATCCGCCGAGGATATGTATGGAGCCTTGAATTCTAAACGAAGAATCAGGGAAAGTTCACTGGCCGGCTGATGCTCAGGTGGGGAATACGATTCGGAGATCACACTCACCAGTTCAGGAGCCTCGGTGAGGACAAAGTCTTTGGGTTCCAGTGAAGCGGCGATCTCACGTTGCGCATTTTCTGTTAAAGAGGCCATCAATTGTAGTTTAAGTCGCTCTCGATCTCTATCAGTTGGTGCTGGGCTGGCGGACAAACTGCCGCCCGATACCGGAGAATTGTTCTTTACGGTGAGCAAGACTCCGAGGTCACCTTCGATGGCTTTGATTCTACCTGTTGATAAGTTGCTTGAAGGTCCTGGTTCAAGCGCTTGAATGGGTGCCGATATCTCCATTCCTGACCCCCCGGGAACGCGAACGCCGCGAATTATTTTGAACCGATGCGCAGAATCTGCGGTGCTCACAATCGTGTCTTTAGGAATCAATAGAGATTGATCGGTCAGGTTCTGGAAGACGACCTCACCAGAAGCATAGTCTGTCGCAACGTTGATCGTGCCGGTGGTCGGGAGGCTGGCTCGCCCCTCTACGATCGTGTTCGCCCAATGGACAGGAAGAACCCCGGAAAGGTTAACTTTATCGAGTGAGTCACTTGCCTGAACTGTGAGGGTGAGCTCCTGCTGCTTGATCGCCGGCGAGACGATGATTACAGCGCTGGGTACCAGGACCGCGGCGATAGATAACACTGCTAACACTGCCAGGGCGAATAAACCAATCCGCAGGGGTTGTGAGAGCACCCGTTCTGCTCTATCGCGGTGCATTGGATTCGCCAGGATGTCTTGAATATTCGTCAAGCGCTCCTGCCAAGGGGTAGATTGATATTGAGTCTGATAAGGAGATCGTTTGGGCCGTCTCCAACGGGCTTTCTGGGCTTTGCGGACGGATCTATAAACTGGTATGCCCAGTGATTTGGCTTGGAAGCGGACCTCAGCATCATTCGTCACCAGGGCGATCTGGGCGCCAAGGGATTGACTGTGTCTCAGCAGCAGCACCAGATCGAGACGGCGATCCAAGAGCCGACCGCGCGCTGGCCAGACAAGGACGACTCTCCCAGTTTGACTCCACCCCATCTTATCCCGAACGGAGATGGTGTCATCATGAGGTTCAAGTTGAATGATTTGAGTTTTCACTTAATATCCAGGCTACAGCTCAAGTGATCGCACTGAACGCCCCAGGTAATTCGTCTTCAATCTCCAAGATACGATCCTCGTTTAGATAAGAATCGATTATTGGTTCCTTATAGTTTTTCTTGGATCCATTCCTGTCCTTTGGCCAAGGATTCTTCGATCTGATCGGGATGTTTACCTCCAGCCTGGGCGAGGGTCGGGCGACCGCCGCCACTTCCTCCTAATGGATCCGCAGCGTATTTAACCAATTCTCCAGCGTGCAAGCCTCGCGCCACTAAATCATCGGTAACGGTGGCGATCAGGACAGGTCGACCTTCAGAAACTGAAGCCAAAAGAGCAACACTGCTGGGGTATTGTTGTCGAAAACGATCTGACATCTCGCGCAGAGTTTCCGCATCAGCATTCGGTAAGCTGGCTATAAGCACGGGAACCCCATTAACTTCCGGCACTTGCTCAATGAGCCGATTGAAATCCTGGGTACCCATCTCCCGCCGAAGATTTGTTACCTGTTTGCGAACCTCATCCAACTGGTTCAAAATGGTCTCGGTTTTGTCGACAACTTGTTCCGAATTAGTCTCCAGCAAACTGGCAGTCTCCTCCAAGAGGGCGAAACGATGTTGGACCAGTTTATACGCGCCATGACCAGTCACAGCTTCAATCCGTCGTAAACCCGCGCCCACGCTGCTCTCACTGGTGATTAGAAAAGTGCCGATGTCCGCGGTTTCACTGACATGAGTCCCACCGCACAATTCATACGAAAATGGCGCTTCACCTCCGATTGTGATCGTGCGCACGTTGTCCGCATATTTCTCGCCGAATAAGGCTGTGGCGCCCTCATCTATCGCCACCTGAAGAGGTTTGAAGACGATATTCAATGCATAATTTCGAAATATAAATTGGTTCACTCCAGCTTCAATTTCTTGTAGCTGTTCTTTGGTCAATGCTTCTGGATGAGTGAAATCGAAACGCAGCCGGTCGGGCGCGACTAGAGAACCAGCTTGACGGGCATGATCTCCCAATACCGCACGCAGCTCCGCGTGCAGCAGGTGTGTGGCGGTGTGGTTGCGCATGATATCAAGCCTGCGTTGAACCTCTACCTGGGCAAGTGCACGGTCGCCGATGGCAGGTTTGCCGGAAACTACTTCGCCAAGGTGAATTATCACTCCGGTGGCAGGCATACGTGTCCCTTCCACCCTGATTTCCCAACTTGGATCTGAGGTCGAGAAAATCTTTCCGGTATCGGATACTTGCCCACCTGCCTCAACATAAAAGGGCGTGTCTGGGAGGAGTATCTCTACCTGGTCACCTGGTCCTGCCTCCTGAACGAGGGTGCCATTCCTGATCATGCCCAACACCTCTCCCTCAACCTCGTACCGGTCATAAGGATCGTAAAGGATGCCCTGAGGACCAATCTTCCCCTCCTTCTCCAGATCGTCCAGCAGATCCTGGTAGAGTTCAATATTCTCGTCGCCAAAGGTCCCGAATACCTCGCCAGCTCCGGATGCCAGCCTGTGTTGTTCCATCGCAGATTGGAATCCACTTACATCCACTTCAATGTCTTGTTCGCGGGCAATATCGCGGGTGATCTCCAGGGGTAGGCCATAGGTCGCGTAAAGATCAAAAGCCCTTTCACCGGCCATATTCTTTTGATCATCTGCCTGAATTTGATCAAGCATCCCCTCGAGTTTTGAAACCCCGGCTTCGACGGTCTGCTGGAATCTCCTCTCCTCGCGGGTTATATTGTCCAAGATGGCAGCCTGGTTGCGGGGTAATTCATAGTAAAAATCGCCGTAGTTATCGATTATGCTTTGTGCAACGGTGGCAAGAAATGGTTCATCGAGCCCCATAAGACTACCAAAGCGCGCAGCCCGTCGGATGATCATCCGGCTGACATAATTCCGTCCGGTATTCCCAGGGACAACACCATCCGCGATCAGAAAAGCAGCTGCCCGGGCGTGATCGGTTATCACCCGGTAAGGGGTGAGGTTTGCGGTTCTCTCTTCATTGGAGTGCCCGGTGAGAGTTTGCACTGTATCCATCGTCGGCTTGAGCAAATCTGTCTTGTAGTTCGAGTCTACCCCTTGCAGCACCAGCGTGATTCTCTCCAGGCCCAACCCAGTATCAACATGCTTGGCTGGCAGCGGTTCAAGCGCAGTTGGGCCGGTCCGGTTGTACTGCATAAAGACCAGGTTCCAGAGCTCGAGATATCGGGTGCAGCCATCTAAATTTACCTGGCAAACATGGTCAGGTTCTTTTTCATGGATGCAGAGACCAGGTCCCATGTCAAGATGGATTTCACTGTTAGGTCCACTGGGACCAGTTTCAGCCATCTCCCAAAAGTTATCTTTCCGGCCAAAATAGAGCACCTGTGATGAATTGAAACCAGCTTGTTTTACCCAATAATTTGCAGCTTCATCATCACGTTCGATCTCTCCCTTCTCATCCTCGAAACAAGTTGCCCAGAGTCGGTCTTTGGGTAGACCCCAGACATCAGTGAGCAATTCCCAGGCCCATTCAATAGCCTCCTTTTTGTAGTAATCCCCGAAAGACCAGTTTCCCAGCATTTCAAAGAAGGTGTGGTGAGTATCGTCTCGCCCAACGTCGTCCAGGTCATTATGCTTTCCAGCTACCCGCATGCATTTTTGGGAATTCGCGGCTCGGGTGTATGGGCGTTTATCTGCTCCAAGGAAAACATCCTTGAACTGAACCATACCGGCATTGGTAAATAATAAGGTCTGATCTCCTCCTGGGACAAGTGATGATGATGGAACGAAGGTATGCCCCTTGTCAATGAAGAAATCGATAAAAGATTGCCGGACTTGGGATCCTGAAAATTCCTTATCGGACATGTTGACTCCTGAGATTTGAAGCTTCCAGCGATTAATTCTTAGGAACAGTGTGGAAGAATGTTCCCTAGGAAACTTATTAGGTCAAGTGTGAATTATACCAAGATGGGCTGGAGAGTGATTCGACAAGAATAATATTAATAGGAATTAATTCTCATTCAGTATGCAAAGACCGCAAAGGGAATATTTCTACGATATAATGACATGCTTATAAAAGAGGATACAAAATTCTGATCCAGTGGGTAAAAAATGTGATGAATACCCAAAATTTTGCACCGGTTGCCTCTGCGACTAAACCAAGAATATCAGCGATAATCCCAGTGTTTAACGAGGCTGGCAAAGTTGGTCTCGTCTTGGAAACGCTGCGCAATGTAAGCTGGATAAGCGAAATAATTGTTGTTGATGATGGGTCTACCGATTCTTCAGCAGAAGAAATTACGATAGCTGCTCAATCTGACCCACGCGTACGATTGCTGCAAAAGGCTGAAAACCAGGGCAAAGGGCAGGCAATTTTTTCGGGGTGGCAAGCCACAAAATCACCTTACTTACTCTTGTTGGACGCAGATTTATATGGCCTGGAACCACACCATGTTCATGATTTATTAGAACCTGTGATAACGAACCAGGTCGATATGTCCATCGGCCAGTTTAAAAATGGCAGTTTCGCTTCCGATTTTTCTCATTGGGTGACACCATGGTTGAGCGGTCAGCGATGCTTGCGGGCAAATTTATTGGGGCAGATTTCATTTAACGCAGCTCAGGGATATGGATTCGAAACAGCTCTTACCGTAGCTATTGGCCAATATGGATGGCGAACAACTCGTGTGCCAATGCGGGCAGTATGGCATTTACCAAGTGAGGCAAGACGAGGAGTCAGGATTGGGGTAAAGAACCGATCTAAGATGTATAGGCAGATCGTGTCCGCCTGGTACCAAGCAGGGGGATTGCACCGCTTTGGTTTATGGCCACGAACGAGGTAAGGTTCTGGAATGCCCCCTGCTGATAGTGAAGGGGTAACTCCCACAGGACAAGTTTCAAGCAAATCAAACCGGAAATGGTGGCGGCTTGTATTATCAATTGGGCTGCTTGGTTTGCTGTTGTGGTTTTTTTGGCCGCTTCTGGGGGAGATAAAAGCTGCAGCCAATCTTTTCCGCACAGCTGATTGGATCTGGTTCTTGGTAGCCATCATCATCCAGGTGATTTCATACAGTTTTCTGACCTGGTTGAATGCGCTATCACTTGAACCATTCTCAGGAGAAATCAAGTTCATCCCTTTGGCGGGCGTGTTGACCTCGATGGCATTTATTTCGGTCGCCATACCAAGTGCTGGATTAAGCGGGGTAGCCTTAAGAGTGCACTTGTTGAACAAGTATGATTACCTGGCTGAAGAATCACTCTTTTCACTCGTAGTTGAAACATCATTAGAATTGATTGCTTTGGTGACTGTGGCTCTGATTGGAATTATATATTTAATTCAAATCGGAGGGCTTAGCTTGTTGAATATTTTCACCCTGATATTCTTGGGGGTATTAGTGCTCGTAATCGGATGGCTTTTTTGGCGTACCCTGAGCGATTATGAGCGAAGCAAACATGTTCTCCAAAAATTTATCCGGATCTGGAACAGGTATGCTGCAAAATACAGGTATCTGGATTCTGAAGAGATGGATGATCGTCTGGTTTATTTCAATCAGAATTTAAAACGGTATCCGCGTTCATCGTTAATCAAATTACCAATTTCTGCATATGGAAAGGTTTTTCTGGATGTTATCACCCTCGGCGTCTGTTTTAAAATGTTTGGTTATTCTATCGCTCCAGAGACACTCTTGATTGGATATGGCTTGATCCTCACCTCAAGTGGCCTCGCTGCTTTACCAGGTGGATTGGTAATGACGGAGGCTTTGGTGCCGGTTATATTTTCAAGATTGGGTGTTCCCGGGGCAATTGCCTTGGCAGCCGGCTTAACCTACCGCCTGATTGCATTTTGGCTGGTTCGCTTTGTTGGGTATATCAGCTGGCTAATTTTAGAGAGAAAGAAATGAAACCAGCCGAGAGCAGATACTTGTATTTTGCGGTCTTCGCATCCGGGATGACCACCCTGGCGGTAGAGCTGACTGCTGGTAGGTTGTTGGGGAATATCTTCGGTACGAGTAACCTTGTATGGGCCAGCATAATCGGGTTGATATTGATCTACCTTACCGTGGGATATTTCCTGGGTGGTTGGTGGGCGGATCGCTCTCCTCATTCGCAGACGATGTACTTGATCATGGCCTGGGGGGCATTCTTGATTGGCCTGGTTCCACTGGTCGCTAATCCTGTATTGAGGACAGCTGCGGACGCTTTTGACCAGCTCGAAATTGGCATTCTCTTGGGAGCTTTTGCCGGTGTGCTGGTCTTGTTCAGTGTTCCAATTACACTATTGGGAACGGTTTCTCCATTCGCTATCAGACTGGCCATCCGCACACCTGAAGAGGCCGGCAGGGTGTCTGGTCGAGTTTATGCGATCTCAACCCTGGGTTCATTTGTGGGGACTTTTCTGCCAGTGTTGATCCTCATCCCAACTATTGGCACTACCATGACGTTCATCGTCTTCAGCTTCTTCCTGATGCTGGTCGCATTAATTGGTTTGTGGTTATCACAGGGCTGGAAAAAAGCCATAAGGTGGGCGTGGATGCCAATCGTGATTCTCCTTTTAGTGATCTTCGGAATGGGTAGGGGGGTTAAAGCGACGCAGGGACAGATCTTTGAAACGGAATCTCAATATAATTACATTCAAGTGTTAGAAGATGACAATTACCGTTATTTGCGCCTGAACGAAGGGCAGGGCATCCACTCCGCTTATCATCCGTCAGAACTCAATTACTACGGTCCTTGGAAACAGTTTCTAGTCGCCCCATTTTTCAACCAGCCCTCAGTCACCATTGGTGACATTCGAAGGATTGCTATTGTAGGTCTGGCAGGTGGGACGACTGCTCGCCAGGCTACTGAAGTCTTCGGCCCGATTCCGATTGATGGCTTTGAGATCGACGGTCAAATTATCAGCGTCGGAGAACAATATTTTGGCATGAACCAGCCTAACTTGAATGCCCTCGCTCAGGACGGTCGTTGGGGACTCGAACACAGCTCGGGTCAATACGATTTGATCGCCTTGGATGCTTACAGACCGCCATACATCCCATGGCATCTCGCTACACGCGAGTATTTTCAAATTGTCTATAACCGGCTGACAGATGATGGTACGATCGCGATCAACGTTGGACGAGCACCAGATGATCGCCGGCTGATCGATGCTTTAGTTGTTACCTTAAAGGAGGTATTTCCTTCGGTTTACGTCATGGATGTGCCGGAAACCTTCAATTCCATCATCTATGCTACCAAGCAACCAACATCCGAAGAAAATTTGTTTGCGAACTTGTTTGAAATGACCGAAGATTCGGAAGTACACCCGCTTTTGATCGAAGCGATGAAGATCGCAGCCTTGAATCTGATGCCAGTTCCTGAGACTGGCGTTCTTTTCACCGATGATTTAGCACCAATTGAGTGGATTACGAACAACATGGTGCTCCGTTTTATGCTGTTTGGAGATATGGAGATACTTCAATGACCGACAATCAACAAGGACCAGCCACGTTGGGATATAAGAAAGCACTTACCTGGATCGTCGCGATCCTCGTTTTACTGGTACTGATCTTGACTTCAGTCCGTTTATTATTGACCCCCGCCTTCGTGCAATTGGAATACCGCACACCAAGCTTCCCCCCCGATCCATATGGCTTCACCCAGGAAGACCGCTTGTTCTGGTCCATGATCGCATTGGATTATCTGTTGAACGACGAGAGGATTAGTTTCTTGGAGGAATTACAATTCGAAGACGGGACCCCGGTTTATAACAGCCGTGAATTGAAACACATGGTTGACGTCAAGAACGTATTGGGTTCGGTTCTGATTGTATGGTATGCCAGCCTGGTAGGAATATTCCTGCTCGGCATATGGGCGTATTGGGGAGGCTGGTGGGAGGAATTCAGAGTTGGCTTAAGAAAAGGAGGCTGGATCACGGTAGGCTTCGTTGGAGTAACGATGGTGGCGGTATTGATCGCCTTCAGCGTCTTCTTTGTATTTTTCCACGAAGTGTTCTTTGATCCTGGGACCTGGATTTTTAGATTCTCAGATACTTTAATCCGCCTCTTTCCGGAGCGTTTCTGGCGAGATACATTTATCGCTATCGGATTGCTTTCACTGGCAGGTGGGTTAGCCCTTGCCCTGGGATTTCGAGAGAGAAAAAAAGAAGTTTGAGTGAAAAGGGACAGGTAAAAAAACTACCTGTCCCTTTTTTTGAATTAAGCGCCAAATTTCTCCAATCGTCCGGCATGTGCCAGAGCCAGGGGTAGCGTATCCAAAGAACTGATATTTCCTAATCCACCCCGCGCACACGATCTTTCCCCAAAACTTGACTGGTTGTCGGGTCTGACAGACCCGGGAGCCCACAACAGGAAGGGTACTGGGTGCCAGGAGTGGGTCCGCATGCTGGCTGGCGTGGAATGATCCCCAGTAATGATCAATACATCCGGATTAAGGTCTAACAGGTTTGGTAAGGCCTGATCAACACCTTCGATGATGTGCGCTTTTCCTTCAAAATCGCCATCCTCTCCTTTGCTGTCAGTTTTCTTGATATGAATAAAGAAGAAATCATGCTCCTGCCACGCTCCCGCCAGAGCAGCGAATTCATCTTCAGGTGCTTCACCAGCAAAGTCAATCACCTGCATACCGACCAGGCTAGCGACTCCCTTATACATCGGGTAGACGGAAATCGCGGCTGCGTTTAGCCCATAGGAATCCTGGAATGTTGGCAGGTTTGGATCGGTGGCAAAACCACGCAAAGTCATTCCGTTGGCATTTTGGTTGTCCACCAATTTTTGCCGGGCTTTCGCGATCCATTGATTGAATAAATCGGCAGTGTATTCTGCGCTTGGCGAACGAGGGGTGGCGGGTAGCGGGGGGACACCAGTGCGTTGAGGGTCAGTGTCATCAATATCAGGATTAAGATTCTCGCCACGCATCACCACCGCGAAACGGTACTCCTTCACATGGCGAACCTCTGTTGACACCCCTGGGAGGCTGATGCTCTTTAATTGTTCGACAACCGGAATGGCTTCTTCAGTTGGGATGCGCCCGGCGCGTCGATCGGAGATGTTGCCCGCTCCATCAAGGGTGCAGAAATTGCCTCGCGCAGCGACATCACCACTCCCGACATGGAGACCAACTCCGACGGATTCCAAAACACCTCGCCCGATCTCATATTCAAGTGGATCGTAGCCAAACAGCGCTAAGTGGGCAGGTCCTGACCCCGGTGTGATTCCTGGACGAATTGGAGTCGCCTGACCAAGAGCGCCTTCGGATGCAAGCCGATCCATAATTGGAGTCTTAGCGGCTTCCAATTCGGTTGGTCCTCCCGTCTCGATTGGCAGGCCTCCTAAACCGTCCAAAACTAGCAATACGATCTTGCTCGATGAGGTTCGCAGAAGGGGCGGGATATGATCAAATGGCATGATTGGTCCTTTCAAGCTAGTGAACGGGCGCAGATTAGCTGGTAAATTTTCACTCTGCGCCCGTAATAAATTTATTCAGTTTTTTAGGTTAAGCCAGAATTTCAATAGATAAATCCTGGCCCGGGAAATCAG
>CALBUI010000214.1 GCA_937968125.1 uncultured Anaerolineales bacterium
GTATTCTTCGCTTCTCCCCAAGATACCATGACCAATCGTTCTCGATCTTTGATGCGCATAATATTCGGGCAATCTTGTCGGTGGATGGTAGCGCCTCTACCACGAGTGATATAACCAACAATATCATCCCCAGGAGTAGGATTACAACAGCGTGCAAAATTTGTCAGCAAACCACGTAGACCTAAGATTACGACGGAATCTGGTGGGGTTATTCCCGCCTCAGTTGAAGGTTTAGCGATTAGTTCATATCCATTATTTTCTACTTCAGGGACGGTCAAATGGTTGACAATCCTGCTAATAGAAATGTCACCATTGCCTATCGCTTCATATAGAACTTCGATTGAGCGAAAATCAAATTCCTTGGCCAACTTTTCAATGTTCAATTGACTCAGCCCCAGTCTGCGCAGCTCTTTTTCAAGGACGGTTTTTCCTTGATTGATATTTTTCTCCCGCGCTTGAACCTTGAACCACCGGCGGATTTTTGAGCGTGCTCGCTGAGTCTTCACCAAACCCAGATTAGGATTCAACCAATCAAGACTTGGGCCACCTCTCTTAGCCGTTAAAACTTCGACCTTCTCTCCTGTTTTTAATTGATAATCAAGAGATACTAATTTGCCATTTACCTTTGCCCCCCGGCACCGATGCCCTACATCAGTATGTACGTGGTAAGCGAAATCAATCGGTGTTGATCCTGCTGGCAGGTCGATAATGTCACCTCGAGGGGTAAAAAGGTAAACACGATCTTCAAATACATCCGATTTCAAACCATCAACAAACTCACTTGCATCGATTACGTCCTGACGCCACTCCATTAAAGACCGCAACCAAACGATCCGTCGTTCGTAATCCTCGTCTCGCTCGACGCCTTCTTTATATCGCCAATGTGATGCAATTCCATATTCCGCCCCCTGATCCATTTCGGGAGTTCGGATTTGTATTTCAAGCGTGTTGCCATCATCAAAAACGACCGCAGTATGCAAGGATTGATAGAAATTATCCTTTGGTGCCGCAATATAGTCATCAAATTCGTCTGGTATAGGTCGCCACTGGGTGTGAATTACGCCCAAAGTTGAATAACAGGTAGGGATATTTGGGACGATAATGCGAACACCACGCACATCAAACACCATTTCAAAAGGGACACCTTTCCGGTGCATCTTCTTGTAAATCGAAAAGATATGTTTAGGACGTCCAGAGATCTCTGCTTTGATGCTCTCCTTGGAAAGTACTGACTGAAGAGCACTCGTTACATGCTTCATTTCTCTTTCTCGATCTCCCCTTCTTGCAGCCAGGTTATCCGCAATCTCCTTGTAAATCTCAGGCTCAAGGTAGCGAAAAGCCAAATCTTCCAGTTCCCACTTTATCTGCCAGATGCCAAGGCGATTTGCCAATGGAGCAAAAATATCCATTGTTTGTTGGGCGATTCTTTTACGTTTACTTTCGGGTAGGTGCCCCAAAGTACGCATGTTGTGCAATCTATCCGCAAGCTTGATCAGCACCACTCGAATATCTTCCCCCATGGCGAGAAATGTTTTCCGTAAAGTTTCTGATACAGCGTCATACCGCCGGCTTCTGGTAAGTTCATCAACCTCTAAATCAGGATCCGGAAGACCTCTTCTTTCAGCAAGTTCTCGAATCTTCTCTTCTTCCGCTTGCTCGTTTGAATGCTGGTCGCCGCGCGAAACTCTTGGCAGCTGGGTAAGTTTTGTAACACCATCAACAAGAAGGGCAATTTCATCACCAAAATCACGCCGGATATCTTTAAGCGTTAGATCGGTGTCCTCAACAGTATCGTGCAGCAATCCAGCAGAAATTACGGCAGGGGGTACACACAATTCGGCCAAAATCGCGGCAACAGCTAAACAATGGCTGATGTAGGGTTCTCCTGAAGCCCTTGTTTGTCCTTCATGGGCCTGTTCGGCAACCCGATATGCTCTCTCAACCAATTCACGATCTGCGGAAGAATAGGTCTCAGGAAGAGACTCTAATAAGGTATCAATTCGCATTCCAAACACCTAGTGCCGATAGTATACCAGCCGACATCCTTGCTTCCCCAACCTGTATAAATATACACTTCTAGGTTTATAATCGATAAATTCAGGGCACACATTATAAAAGAAAACATGAATACTACTACGGAAAATTCACTAAAGGAAAAGTATAACCGACTATCGAAAATTGCAACTAGGTTTTGGCCAGACCTGGATTCCTTGAGTGATCAAAGGAGATTAGTCGGCGCAGGCGATGTTCTAACATTTCTTTACACTCTTCCCCTGGCAGTTATTGGAATTCTTTGGTTGTTTTTAGTAACCGATGTTCAGATAATTCGAGCTAACTTCCTGTTCCTCCTCTTAAACTTTGGATTGCTTCTAATCTTTACCAGGTTGAGTTTTTTTACGATATTCGAAATACGGTCTGACCGGTATGGAAGTTCAGAAGATTCGTTAGCCGCGATAGTTCAATGGTCAGCGGTTTTCCTGTTGGGGCCAACTGCTCTATGGTTATCAGTGATTTATGACTTTATCGATTTCGGTCGTAATTGGAGAAATTCATCAACTGCTGCTCAACGATGGTCTCATCTGCGGAGTTTATCCTCAACCCAAGCAATAAACACTTTTTCCGTACTGGTTGCTCTGGTCTTATATACCAGTATTGGTGGTGTATTCCCGATTTCTGGTTTATCTGCGCCTTCAGTGTCACGCGCGTTTGTTGCGTTAATCTTCCAATTCATCTTAGCAATATTGATCGTGTCTGGTTACCTAGCCTATCACATTGGTCTGCAACGAATGTTGGTCAAATCTCAAGAAATCAGGCCGCTAGTTAGGTTTTTCCTGGTCAGTATTGGACTACCGTTTTTGGCGAATCCCTTTTCAATACTTTTGGCTGGACTGCTGGTTGACAATGGTTTCATAATATATGCCTTTTTATTGTCTGGATTAATATTGGTAGCCTATCTCGCAAGGAGGCTTAGTTTAGCCGCTGAAATAAGCCGCCAACAATCAAAACAACTCGAAAAATTAGAACAATTAGGGCGCGATCTATTAGAGTTAATTCCAGACTTAGATTCATTGCCAGATCTCCTGGAGAAACACGTTCCAGGGATGTTTCCATCCGGAAGGATATCGATATGGATATCCCCTGACGACAACCTTTTATCCTTCCCCGAAGATTGGGGTGGAATAGAAAAAAATGCATGGGATTGGATTATTGACCAACCACGACCGAGATCATTTTTGGTGGATGAGGATCTTCCTTGGCAAGTTGAACAAAAGGATCACTTTGCAACGATAACAGCACCAATATTCAGGACTGATAGCGGCCGTTCAATAGGTGGTATTGTCATTGAACTGAGAGCTTTAGCGCAGACCTGGGATAAGCGATCATTACGCAATTTATTTCCTGCAACTCAATCGTTAGCTGCTCAAATCGCCTCAACACTTCAGCAAGCCGAGGCATATGAACAATCCCTCAACTATCAACAAATCAGCCAAGAACTGAAATTAGCAGGCCAAATCCAGTCGAGTTTTTTACCTAACAAATTTCCACCCATTTCTGGTTGGCAATTGGCTGTCACCTTACTTCCGGCCCGGGAGACTTCTGGGGACTTCTTCGATGTAATCCAGCTCGACGAGGATCGGATTGGAATCTTGGTTGCAGATGTTGCAGATAAAGGGGTAGGTTCTGCGCTCTACATGGCACTCAGCCGGACACTTATCAGAACTTATGCTGAAGAATATGACGCCGCACCTGAAGTAGTTTTTTTTGCAGCCAACAATCGGTTGCTTAAAGATGCTAGAGCAAATTTGTTTATTACTACATTTTATGGGATTCTTGATCCTGCGAAAGGGACTTTGACTTATTGCAATGCCGGTCATAATCCCCCATATTTAATCCGCAGTTCGGACCACGAGGCAGTTGAATCTTTATCAAGAACCGGGATTGCCATGGGGATAGAATCGAATTCAACCTGGTCAACTGAAACAGTAGTTATCAATCCCGGTGATGTGCTCCTGCTTTACACAGATGGTATTCCAGATGCAAGAGATAGAGATGGGGACTATTTCAATGATGAGGCTATTATTGATATTGCCCGCGATAATGCTGGAAAATTAGCTTTTGAGATTCAATCTTCAATTATTGGAGAGGTCCAGGTTTTCATGGGTAATTCCCCCCAAGATGATGACATCACGCTGATGGTCCTGGTTCGCGACAATGCAAATTCAGAGTAATTTATTCTTTTTTCCGTTTTACCATTCTCAATACATTCCCATCTTCTTTTGAAAACACGAAGTCAACATCATCCATCATATTGCGGATCAAGAACAAACCGGCCCCTCTAGGCGTTACGTCCTCTAAAGCCACAGAAAAATCGGGTGGGACAACTTCGCCTGGATCGAATGGTTCACCACCATCTTTAATAATTATCTCTAGACCATCTTTTAGATCGTTACAGGTACATTCAATCTCCCCTACATCTTCTCCCCCATAGGCATGTTCAATAATATTCGCACATGCCTCATCGACTGCTAACTCGACTGCATAAATCTCTTTCTCATCGAATCCAGCGTCCGATGCAGCTTGAAAAACAAATTCTCGAATACCCGCTAAACTTTCAAAGCGGCCAGGAAATGTCTCTGTCACCATTACCACTGACAATGAATACTACCTTTAAATCAACTAAAAATGTGCTACTCCGCTAACCACATCATCATATAGCTGAAAATATCCACCCATTCCAACTAGGTTGAGCGAATCACGAATCCTATCTTGAACACCGGTCAAGACCAGCTCTCCTCGGTTGTAACGCTTGCAGGCTTTCTGGGTTTCGATCAGCACCCACCAGCCTTTACTGGACATAAAATCTACTTCTTCCAGATCAAGGACAATTTTATATTTTCCATCGTCCGTCAGTTTTTTCAAGACTTCTTCCAGTTCTGGGGCTGTATAACTATCGATTCTACCGACTGATTTTACAACATCACAGCGTTTATAATGAGTAGTATTAATTTCCATGCTCTCACTCCCTGGTCATTATTTGTTTCATGGTTGGTCTGATAGCGCCTGAGAGTATAACATAAAACACTTTTGCTTGACGCTCCTTGGGGCGTATGGTAAACTTCTCACCGCTTGGTCCCGTGGTGTAGTGGCCTAACATGCGGCCCTGTCAAGGCCGAGATCGCGGGTTCGAATCCCGTCGGGACCGCCAATTATTCTCTCGAAAACCTGGTGTTACCACTGGGTTTTTTTGATTAAATTCCTTTGGCGACCTATTCCAGGTACTCGTTTAGAACCCAATAACTACTAGAATAAATATTACGCCTAATCCTGAAATTGTGACATCTGTTATAAAAGCTCGGAGTCCAAAATATCGCAGTTTATATGGAAATACCACCAGTGCACTCGCCCCAAAATATTTTGGGCTGTTAGGCCACATGACAATGGGGACTGTAAGAAATACAGCTCTCGCAACCATTCTCGGCCATTCTTTTTCAACCACTTGTTGAAAATATGCCTTGTTGCGAAAAGTCAATGTCCGCTCACTGATATACCAGACATAGGTAACGACTAAATAGGCAATTGAGAAAATCAACCATACTGGTTGTATGGCAAATGGTGGAACATTGCTGATTCTTGTAATCATTGCTGCAATTAGAATTATTGAGAGAATATGCAGAATTTGGTCAAACAAATATGGGAAGATTATCCAGTTTGGTTTGGCCTGATTTACGAAATTTTTTCCTGAATCAATCAAAAAGTGAATGCTTGCTAATAGAAGTAGCAGGGGCCAGGCTTCAGGTATATAAAACAAGGTAAACGCCAGGCTTATGAGAAAATGGAATGAAACATGCAAAAGCCGAACTGAAGTCCTATCCTTATTATCCACCATCCATTTGCTTTGCAAAGGGAAGTCCGCTAATAGGTGAGCAAACAATAAAGGCCAAAACAATTAACCCTCCGAAAACAACCTTTTATGTGTTGCGCGCATGCAGGTATCCATCACAACTTCCAAACCTGCGTCCCGTGCAGTTTCAGCGGCATATTCATGGATAACTCCTTCTTGCATCCATACAACTTTCGCTCCGATTTCTATTGCCTGATCAACAACCTCTGGAACAGCTTCATTTCTACGAAAAACCTCGACGACATCCACTGGAGTCTCGACAGAAAGCAAATCTGGATAAGCTTTCTCGCCAAGAACTTCATCTATCGTCGGATTCACAGGGATTATTTTGTACCCCTGCGATTGCAGGTATGCAGGCACAGTGTGATTGACCCGGTTTGGGTTCGGTGAGATTCCAACAACCGCGATGGTTTTTGTTGATTCAAGAATTGACTGGAGTTTGTCATCACTGGTGGTGTTTGAATTCATAGCTGGTGTAGATCCTTGCTTGACGTGTTGAAAATCAACAGGCAGATTTATTTGAAATCTTGTTTTCCCGGGCTTGGAATAGATTTTTATTTCGCCAGAATGTTTCTCAATGATCTTGTAACTGATATTCAACCCTAAACCTGTGCCCTTACCAACTGCTTTGGTGGTGAAGAACGGGCTAAATATCTTTTCTTGGATGTCTTCGGGAATGCCGGGACCATTGTCTTCGATTTCCACAATTATCCATTCACCATTCTTACGAGTCTTTATCCCGATTTCTCCCTTACTATTCATCGCGTCAACAGCATTATCGATGATATTCGTCCAAACCTGGTTCAATTCACTGCCATACGCTTGAATTTTTGGAAGTCCTTCTTCGTAATCCCTTTTTACGTCCACCCCCTCTTTCAACTTATGGCGAAGCATTACTAACGTGTTGTTCAATCCTTCATGAATATCCACTGCTTGAACTGGAGCCTGGTCTAAATATACATAAGATTTGAGGGATTTAACGATTTCGGAAATACGCTCTGAACCCTGGTTTATTTCCTCCAATAACGTAAAGACATTGAAGGTGGAGCCCATCCAGGTAATCACATCGACAAACTGTTGTGGAGTGAAATCATTCGCCAAAGTGTTGAGTTCAGATTCGGACATGCCTATATCCACTAAAGTGGGGGCAAATTCCCATGCATCTGGTATTTTGTGTGTTTCCAAGAAGTCTTCCATTTCGTATTCGCGATCCGAGTGTTCTAAGGCGTCGATATCGACGTGATTCGCCGCCCTATCCCGAATTTGATCATTAAGTTGATCTAGTTCCTCCCATTTTTCGGGAGAAAGCGAAAGCTTCGATAATCTGATTTGAGCATCTTGCAATTGGAGAATGACATCATTGAGTTGAGCTGTTCCCCTTTGAGCAGCAGCGGCTGGATTGTTTAACTCATGAGCAATGCCAGCTGTTAAAGTACCTAATTGAGCCATTTTCTCGCTCTGGCGCAGCATCAACTCTGTGGATCTCAACCGCGAGGTAATGGTAAAGAGAAGTGCTTTTGCAGCAGATGGGCTGGTATTGAGCAATTCGTCCAGCTGACTATGGCCGATTGCCAGCAGCTTACTATCTGTCTTCGCCCTGCCGCTAGCAAATCGGGGTGCTGCTTCCAACAGCGACATCTCACCAATCACCTCACCTGATTTGCGGACAGCTAGCAGCACATTTCTCTCACCGGATGATTTCAAAATCTCGATTTCACCCTCTTCAATGATATAGGCTTTATCACCTGGACTACCTTCAGCGAATAATTGATCCCCAGGTTTTAGATACACCTCTGTCACTATCTCACACAGAAGCTCGAGATCGTGATCGGCCATACTTGCAAAAAGTGGGACTTTTTTAAGAAATTCGTACATAAATCTATACCGTCTTTAAATATTGGTGAACTAAAGCGACTGCAACTGCACCTTCGCCAACAGCAGAAGCGACCCGCTTCATTGAATGGTGCCGGACATCTCCAGCTGCGAATACTCCTGGAATATTGGTCTCAAGGAGGTATGGATCTCGATTTACCAACCACCCCTTGGGTCTTTTTCCATCTACCATCAGATCAGATCCTGTGACGATAAAGCCTGCTCGATCCCTTTCCACCAAGCCGGACACTAAATCCGTGGGGGGAACCGCACCGATGAAGATAAACATTGCCGCGGCGTTTAGTGTCTCAGTCTCATTGGTATCGAGATTTGAAACGATTATCTGCTCGAGACGACTTTCACCAATCGCTTCCACGACTTCTGTCCTCAGCACAACCTCGATATTTTCTGTATTTCCAATTTGGTCTACGAGATATTGAGACATTCCAGCCTCGAGATTGCTGCTGCGCACTAGCATTGTCACTTTGCGAGCATAACGGGAAAAGAACATCGCGCCCTGACCGGCTGAATTTGCTCCTCCGATAACAAAAACATCTTGATCACGGTAAAAAGCAGCCTCAGTCAATGCAGCGCCATAGTAAATCCCGGCTCCAGTTAAATTTTCAACACCAGGTGCATCTAAACGACGAACATTGACCCCAGTTGAAATCAATATCGCCCGACCACTGATCTCACTGCCATCTACTAATTCAACATACCGGTAAGGATCATCTACCCGGACCTTGACTGCTTCCTGAGGCCGTAATAATTCCACTCCGAAGCGCAAAGCCTGGGTGGTAGCACGTCTTGCCAGATCAGCGCCTGTCAATCCTTGTGGAAATCCCAGGTAATTTTCAATTCGCGAACTGGTCCCAGCCTGGCCGCCTGTGGCTTCTTTTTCAATCATCACAGTGGTCAATCCTTCAGAACCCCCATAGACTGCAGCAGCCAATCCTGCCGGACCTGCTCCAACAATGATCAAATCATAAAAAGGTTTTTCTGCTTTTGACTGCAAACCGATCTTTTCACCGACAGCTTGGATGGAAGGTTCAACCAATGTCTTTCCATCTGGAAAGAATACGACTGGTAAGCGTGTCTGCCCATCACTGACTGACTCAACCAGGTTTCTTGCTTCGGTATCAAGCTCAATATCAAGCCATTGGTAAGGGATTTGGTTCCTGGCGAGGAAATCTTTGACCGTATGACTGTTTGCAGACCATAACGTTCCAGCAACACGAATTCCATCATAAGGAATGGGGACTGTAGCCGCCCAATCACTTAATAAATCATCAAGCACCGGATAAAGGTTCTGTTCAGGTGGATCCCAAGGCTTCATCAAATAATAATCCAAACCAATGTCATTGATGCTGTCAATTGCTGCTTGTGTATCTGCATATGCGGTGAGCAAAACTTTGCGAGCTTCAGGGTACAAGCTACTTGCACTTGAGATGAATTCCGTTCCTGTCATATTTGGCATTCTTTGATCGACCAGAAATAGCGCGACAGGTGTATTCCTTTCCTTCAACTTCTTTAATGCTTCCATCGCATCGCGCCCATCGGTGGATTTTACAATCCTGTAGTCCCTCTTGTAGTGTTGGCGCAGATCACGTTCGACTGCGTTTAATACCTGAGGTTCATCATCAAGAATCATTATTGCTGGTGTAGCCACTATCTCCTCCTCCTTAGTTATCGATCACTTGATCCTTCTTCTTAATGCTTGAGAAAATCATATGCGAATATTATTCTTTTGTTAGTATTATTCGACATAACACATTGCTGCAGGAAATGAATAAATTTCCTACGCAATTTAGAAGATTATAAATAATTCTGTATTTGGGTTTATGGATAGCCCGTTGCTGGCCTGCACTTCCCGTAATACTTATAGATTTATATAATACACCCCAGTATTTTGAATTGGCATTAATGAATTAAGGGGCTTATCCAATACATTATATCCAATTATCAAGATTTAGGGCTCAAACCTTTGCATAATAATTAAATCTAACAAAAAAATCATTGAGTAAAGGGTAAAATTTATTCAGAAGAATATGACCTATTTGATCAATCTTGAATGCCCTCAATGCGAACAGTCGTTTTCTGCAATCACAGCCCAAACTTACTGTCATGATTGCCAATCTCCAATTTTAGCCCGGTACGATTTAGTTTCTGCTAAGAACCGGCTTGACCGAGACGAATATTCCACCAGCCAGGCGGGAATGTGGCGATGGCATGACTTGCTCCCTGTCGATAATACTGGACGAATTTCGACCCTCGGTGAGGGGGATACCCCACTAATCCAAACAAAGAGAATGGGAAAAAGTGATCGGACAAACCAGGTTTGGATCAAGGATGAGAGTATCAATCCCACTGCCAGTTTCAAGGCGCGAGGCCTCAGCGCAGCTGTTTCCAAGGCAAACGAGGTCGGTCTCAATCAATTGGTGATTCCAACCGCAGGAAATGCTGGCAGTGCCCTGGCAGCATATGCATCTAGGGTAAGGTTGAAATCTGCTGCTGTAATGCCAATTGACACTCCTCGCGCGATTATCGATGAGTGCAGATTTTATGGGGCTGAGACCATCCTCGTTGATGGTTTGATTTCAGATTGCGCTCGTATCGTCGACGAGATGGTCGAAAGCGGAGAGTGGTTCTCGGTCTCAACTTTCCGCGAACCATACCGGCTTGAAGGAAAGAAGATTATGGGTTATGAGCTCGCCCAGGCATTCGAGTGGCAGCTCCCTAATATCATCATCTACCCCACGGGTGGAGGCACTGGTTTGGTTGGGATGTGGAAAGCATTCCAGGAGCTGCTGGAATTAGGTTGGTTGGAAGATAAAAATTTACCCAAGATGATTTCAGTTCAATCATCAGGCTGCGCTCCAGTTGTTGAGGCTTTTAATTCCGGTGCCGAAAGCTGTGATTTTTGGAAAAATGCTGAAACAATCGCCGGTGGAATCCGGGTTCCACTTAGCCTGGCAGACAGGTTGATTTTGGAGATTTTGAGAGAGTCTGCTGGTAGAGCAATCGCTGTCAGCGACTTAGAAATCCTTGAGGCACAAGCAGAACTGGCACGGGAAGAAGGGTTATTTTCCTCACCTGAAGGAGCAGCGACCTTAGCTGCATATAACCTCTTGACCTCAAGTGGGTTTATCACTCCAGACGACAGGACGATCCTTTTCATGACTGCATCGGGGGTAAAATATATTTAACCCAAATATCAAGATTAAATTTCCAGATTTGGAGAAAAGACATGAATAATGATCAAGCGGATATTCTGGTATTGGTTGGTACCCGAAAAGGTGGATTCATCTTATCCAGCGACGTCAATCGGGATAAATGGGAAGTCAAAGGACCAATTTTCAAAGGTTGGAATGTGATGCATATGACTTTCGACCCCCGGGATCAACGACTGCATGCAGCAGTTGTTCACGATGTTTTCGGACCATCGACTCATTATTCAGATGATCTGGGCGAGAATTGGACCCAAGGGAAAGAAGCACCAAGTTTTCCAAGGTCTTCCAGTTCAAGCAAGCCATTAGGGACGCCAGAAGAAGCCGCATCCCCTGAAGAAGCAAAGGATCAAGCCGAGAAAGTCTTGAAAGTTTGGCACATTAAACCTGCCGGCCCAGACAAACCGGACGTATTATATGCCGGTGTAGAACCTGCGGCCTTATTTATTTCTACTGATAAAGGGGAAACCTGGCAGCTGAACGAAAGTTTGTACGATCACCCCCATCGAGCGGATTGGTTTCCTGGCGCAGGAGGCTTGTGTCTGCATACGATAATTCCTGATCCGGGAGATGCTGAGAGAATGTATGTGGCGATCTCTACTGGCGGTTGCTATCGAACAGATGATGGTGGTAAATCCTGGAACCCGTACAATAGAAATGTGCGTGCAGACTTCCTACCTGATAAACTTCCAGAATATGGGCAGTGTGTCCACAAGATGGCCATTCACCCGCAGCGATCAGAAGTTATTTTCCAGCAAAACCATTGTGGCGTCTATCGCAGCGACAATCAGGGAGAAGATTGGATCGACATTGGAGACGAAAAGCTTCCCAGCCGTTTCGGATTCCCAATCGCTGTACATCCCCATGATCCCGAGACGATATATATCGTTCTTGAAGAAAGTGATCAATACCGATTAAGTGTCGATGGGAGCTTCGCTGTCTGGCGCAGTCAGGATAGCGGCGACTCATGGCAGCGTTTGACAAAAGGCCTCCCTGAGAAGGCCCACCTTGTGGTCCTCCGCGAAGCCATGGCTACTGATCAACTCAAGGAGGCCGGAATTTATATCGGCACCAGCACAGGCCAGGTTTTCGCCAGCAGCAATTCCGGTGAATCCTGGGCAAAGATTGTCGACTACCTACCCCGAATTCTCTCCGTTGAGACCGCAACTTTATCCTGAACCAGGATTAATTATTAATTTAACCAGATCGAATCTCAGGAGTACTGCATGGACACTGGAGCCTTCTTGGAAGAGCTAAGCAGAATTTATTCAAACGAAAAACTGCTAACTAAGCCAGCCCAATTGGTCACATATGAATCGGATGCCCTGACTTCTTACCAGGTTCGTCCGCTGGCAGTCGTTCTCCCTGATACCCAGGAAGAGGTCATCCAAACTGTCCAACTGTGCCATGAGTACAGCGTCCCTTTCGTAGCTCGCGGCAGTGGCACCAGTCTATCAGGGGGTTCGCTCCCGGTGACGGATGGCATTGTTATCGCCCTCAACCGCTTGAATAAGATTATTCACCTTGATCCCAAGGATCGAATTGCCGTCGTTGAATGCGGGGTAGTGAACATTGATGTCAGTTTAGCGGCAGCCAAACACGGGTTATATTATGCACCTGATCCCTCCAGCCAATTAATTTGTACTATTGGTGGAAATTTAGCTTTCAACGCCGGGGGAGCCCACTGCCTGAAATATGGAATGACCAGCAATCACATCCTGGGGATAAAAGCAGTTCTGCCAGACGGTGAAGTTGTCGAAATTGGTGGTGAGAGTCTCGAATCTATCGATCCAGATTTAGTTGGATTATTCGTGGGTTCTGAAGGCTTATTTGGAATTGCTTTGGAAGTAACGCTGCGCTTATTACCGAAACCAGAAGCATTCCGAACTGTGCTAGCTGC
>CALBUI010000215.1 GCA_937968125.1 uncultured Anaerolineales bacterium
TATCCCACTTCAGCAGGCTGGCATTGAAGTGCACGGTATCGACGCCTCCCAAGCCATGATTGAGAAGCTGCGCGCAAAACCAGGCTCGGAGAATCTCCCTGTGACGTTCGGTAATTTCGCAGAGGTGGCAGTAGAGGGTCAGTATGACTTGATCTACGTTGTTTTCAACACCTTCTTCGCACTTGCTTCTCAAGAAGAGCAAATCCTGTGTTTTAGAAATGCTGCCAGCAGATTAACCCCCAATGGCGTATTCCTGATGGAGGTCTTCTTTCCAAATATGGCCCGCTACAGCGACCAACAAACGGTAAGAGCTACTGTAATTGATGATCATCGCGTCCAGTTGGAAGCGTCCAGGATCGATATGATCAACCAGCAGATCGTCAGCCAGCACACTATCCTGACGGAGGAGGGTATCCGCTTGTATCCGGTCAAAGTACGCTATGCCTGGCCTGCTGAGTTGGATTTAATGGCTCAGATGGCGGATTTGACTTTACAACACAGGTGGGGTACCTGGCAAAAGGACCCATTTACCCACGAGAACGGGCGACATATTTCTGTTTATAGACTAGCTGATTAATTGCTCTCTTTGCCTGACTATATTTATCTCTGTGATATGAATATGTTAGGCTGGGATTTGATTCAATGTGGGCAGTTCTTCACGCTTGATGATCACATGTTCTAAAAGTCATTGTAACTTTTTTTCACCTTCTGCATATTATCTACAGTGAATACTGATGCTCACCTTTCAAGATCTTTACGCATCCTATGCAGCAGAAATCTATCGCTTTGCCTATTGGCTGACTAGTGATAGTTCCGAGGCGGAAGATATCACCTCAGAAACGTTAATCAGAGCCTGGGTGAGATTCGAGGTAATTCGCACTGAGACCCTCAAAGCCTACCTGTTCACCATCGCACGTAACATATACTTGGAAGGAAAACGTAAATCTCCCGAACAAGTGGTACTTTACGATATTCATCCCGATCCAAACCCAGGCCCTGAACAGCAGGTTGAAATTCAATCCGAGATCATGAATGTACAGAATAATCTGCAAACGTTCCCAGAGATTGATCGCACAGCCTTTATCTTGCGGGTCCAGCAGGAAATGCCCTACGCGGAAATTGCCCGGGCGCTTGGTATATCCCTATCAACCGCGAAAGTGAAGGTGCATCGGGTTCGCCGAAAGTTAATCGCTATGAATCTCGCTCAAGAGGAGGCACCAGGATGATGGAGATCTCTCGCAACGTAATTCTCGATTTACTGCCTTTATATATTGCCGATGAGGCCAGCCCCGAGACGCGCCAATTGGTGGAACAATATCTTGAGGACGACCCGGAACTGGCCAACATTGCCAAAAAATTATCTAATTCGGAGCTGATCAGCGAAGTCCCAAAACCTATCAACAAGGAGCGTGAAATGGAAGTCTACGAAGAAGCAAAACTTCAGCAGCGCAGGTACATAATCACCCTGGTTGCGGTGATATCAGTCATCATCCTGTTCTTGATGGCCGCCGCCCTGGGTGGGTTGTTCCTCCTGCTGCCAAGGATTTGGTCATAAGAAAAAGTGACGCCATAAATACACCAAGTAATTCAAGCTCAATGGATTAAAATAAACACCCGGAAAGCGGCTGGCTCACAAATTTGCTCCAGCCCATCGCTTTCCGGGCATGGATTCAAACCATAATGGCATCTATTGATGTGAAGAATATAAAGATAATTGATCTACCTGAACAAAATCCTGGGTTGATCCAGCAAACTGCGGAACTGTTGGTGGCTGGGTTCCGAGAACACTGGCCCAATGCCTGGTCAAGTTTGGAAGATGCTCTCCAGGAGGTCAGGGAATCCTTCGAAGAGGGTCGCATCAGCCGCATTGCCATAAACGAAAGTGGTCAGGTTCTCGGCTGGGTTGGCGGCATATCCGAATACGAGGGACACGCCTGGCAGCTGCATCCTCTAGTGGTGCACCCAGTCCACCAGGGCCAGGGTGTTGGTCGGGCTCTGGTCAACGACCTTGAAACGCTTGTCAGGCTACGTGGGGGAACCACCATCTACCTGGGCACAGATGATGAAGATGGCATGACCTCCCTGAGTGATATCGATCTCTACCCGGAAGTTTTCGCACACCTCGCCCGGCTCAAGAATATTAAAGGCCATCCTTATGAGTTCTACCAGAAGATGGGTTACGTGATTGTGGGGGTCATACCGGATGCCAATGGCCCGGGAAAACCCGATATTATAATGGCCAAACGAGTTTCGGATTGATCCGGTCTTCAGTACCTGACATAGCTGAAGAGAATCGTCACTAGAATTAGATTAGGTAAGGTCAATATTCCAATTATGCGCAAGCATATTCAATACTCTCCACCGAAATCTGAATACCAATTTTGACACAATATGTTAGAATTCGGGGACCTATTACTAACCACTTACAGACCTGATGGCATCCTGACAGGAGGTTCGAATGGCCAAGAAGAAAAGCAAGAAAAAGGATAAGAAGAAAGGTAAGAAGAAGAAAAAGAAGAAGTAAGTTATCAAGGATAGTTAAGTAATTAATTTCCCAGTCTTTCGACTGGGATTTTTTTATCCGGTCATAGGATTTAAAAACCCCCTCTTGAGGACCAGCGAATACTATCCTGCGGAGGCTTGTGAATTTGTGTCTACTGCATTATTGTGGTCCACTGAACTGAGTCTCACTCAGGATGGTATATCAACAGAGCATATCGCGGAAAGGGAAATGACATCATGAACCACTCATCGGAAAAAGTTCGATTAATGGCATCTCTGCTGGCCCTCTGCATCATGTTGTCCGCCTGCAGTTTTGCAGAACCCACAAAACAACTCACCATAGTGGTGCCAGAGATCACGCCAACCTATCTCACCGCTATAGAAACACAACCGATGATCATCCCGACCAATCCTCCTCAAGAAACGATTGAACCCTTCATTTTGGTTACCTTGCTCGACCCAATCCTCGCTGAGCTAGAAGGATTGCCGATCGACCAATTCTTTGATGAATCTTATAAGCAGCTGCTATTACGTGAGCCGGAAACGCTGACATATGCTCATTTATCCCAGGAGTTTGGCCTGCGCGATGACCAGCTTAACAACATTTCAGATGTCTATCTCCGCCAGACGCAGGAGTTGGAGGTTGCCATCCTCGAGATGCTGCGATCCTATGACCGGGAACAGCTCGCTCCTGACCAACAGCTGTCTTACGATATCTACGAATGGGATTTAGATAACCGGGTGCGCGGCCACCAGTTCATGTATTACGATTACCCGATCACCCACTTCATCTTCAGCTATGATTTCGCCTTGAACGAATTATTCACTGAACTTCACGAGCTGAAGACCAGGGAAAATGCCGAAGATTACATCTCCCGCCTGTCACAGGTAAATCGCCAGGTTGACCAGCTGCTCGAAGGGCTGAAACTGCGTGAAGAATCAGGGGCTATCGTCCCTAATTTCATCATCAGGATGGCTCAAAGTAACTTGCGCGATTACCTGGGGATGAGCGGTAATAATCCCGACACGATTGAACCGACCCAGCTGCCCATATTTTCACATTTCAACGAAACGATCGAAGATATTCCGGATTTATCAACAGAAGAAAAAATGGCTATGCGGGAAACCGCTCTCCAGGAGATTGAAAATTCCTTCATCCCCGGATACATTAAACTGATTGACTATTTGGACTATCTGGAACCAATCGCGACCACTGATGCTGGAGTGTGGAAATTCCCCAATGGGGGAGAATACTATGCCCATAAACTTCGGGAAGAAACCAGCACTGATCTAACCCCGGAAGAAATCCACCAGCTTGGCCTGGCGGAAGTGGACCGCATCAAGGCTGAAATGCGCCAGGTGTTCACAGAATTGGGATACCCGGCTGATGAGAGTTTCCCAGAATCATTGAGGCGCGCCATCCAGGAAGGTGGAACATACGATATCTCTACGCAGGCTGGCAAGGATGTGTATATCGCCGAAGTTGAAGCCATGATTGTCGAGGCTGACCAGAGGGTGGGCGAACTGTTCGATATTGGACCCAGCTGGGGGGTCGAGGTGGTGCCAGGACCGTTCGGCGGGTACTACACACCAGGAGCTCCGGATGGATCCCGTCCAGGCGCCTATCACGTAGGCATACAGGGATCGAGCCATAATAGATTTATCGAACCCACCATCGCTTACCACGAAGCAGTCCCCGGTCACCATTACCAGATCGCCACCGGTCAGGTTTTGGATGTACCTATGTTCCGTAAAGAGGGCAGCTACAACGGATTCGTTGAAGGGTGGGCACTGTATGCTGAACGCCTGGCATATGAAATGGGTCTTTATGAAGATGATCCATACGGAAACATCGGCCGACTGCAAATGGAACTTCTCCGGGCTGTGCGCCTGGTGACAGACACCGGCATCCACGCCAAGGGTTGGACGCGTGAAGAAGCCAGATCTTACATGGAGCAAGCCATGGGTCCCGGCTTCTTCTCACATGAAGTTGAACGCTATGTGGTCATCCCCGCCCAGGCAACGGGTTACAAGATCGGCATGTTGAAGATCATGGAATTACGCCAGCGGGCGCAAGACGCTCTTGGAGATCAATTCGACATCAAGGAATTTCACAACATCGTCATCGGCAACGGCAGCCTGCCGCTGGAAATTCTGGAACGGCTGGTTGATGATTACATAGCAAGTTATGCGAATAATTGAGGATAAGAAATAGTGACTGTAACATAAGGGGTGGGTTTTGACGAAAAAGGCAAGCTCCTAGTAAGATGGTTGTTCCCACACAAACATCG
>CALBUI010000216.1 GCA_937968125.1 uncultured Anaerolineales bacterium
AGCTGACAATTGGCGACCCTGTAAACGCGCGTGCGCCAACAGCAATGCGCCTAACGTCAGTGTTGGGTATCCTGGCTCTCCTGGAGGAGAGCTGGTATTTAATTTCCAATAGATCTCTTTTGATAAGAGGTAATCCTCTAATAGTTCGATTGCTGCCTCGAGGTAACCTGCATCGTATTCAAAGGATGGCATCTTCTCCTCTGCTCAAACAATTAAATTGGCATTTATGAAATTAATTTGATCTGGTTATCAGGTCGGTTTCCCAATTTTGGTCACCAAACAACCAAGAGTCTATTATATACCCTTACTCTTAGTAGCAGTTATTTACATACCTGATCTGGTGAGAATTATTCCAATAAGTCACTCATAACTTGAAAATGAATCATGTCTAGATCTCAAAATATGCTTTAATAGGTCCATGTTCTTGCAGGTTGCATTTTACACCTTCACATTTTGGCTTGGCGTATACCTGATCGCACGCGACCTGACCAGTGCGAGACTGCGCTGGGCTGGATTAGGTCTCGTTGCATATGCAATCGCCATCGGGCTGGATCTACTAGCCCTCCAGGCCATCGGACCAACTAAAGATATTCTTTTCCGGCTGCACTGGGCTGCGATGGTCCTGCCACCCCTCTTCTGGACTGGAGCCGTGCTTGGATTAATGCCAGCAGAAGATGACCGTAAGGACCAGCTGATTAAAGTCTGGCAGCGCGTTTTGGTACCTTTGGTTGTGGTAACCTCACTGCTTTTTATATTGGGATTGATCATTTGGGAAGGTGGCAGTCCCTCCTTTGCCGGATACTTGATTTTTGGCTTGATCAGCCTGTTTCCACTGGTCGCATTACTGTTCCTGTTACCAAATTTGAAGAAAGCTGGCTCGACTCGGAAGGCATTTGGATTGGTGGTTATCGCTACGGTTTTCTTCGGATTGGGGGCTGGTATGGTGTTGTTAGGAAGTGGTTGGTTGCCTCATTCTTGGATCGTGTTAGCTATCGGTATGGATATTGTCCTGCTCGGTTTGGCGGTGGTCTATTTCGATGCCTTTGAACAGGGGGAAGCGCTTAGTAATGATTTTTTGCGTTCTTTAGCAATTTCAACCCTGGTAATCCTCGTGTTTGGTGGTCAGGTCATTTTCGTGATCTCCATCAGCACAGGGCCAACTCTAACCATGTTAACCCTTCTGCTGGCGATCCTGGCCGCAGCGATATTATTGGCAGGATTTGCCGGGGAAATCCAGCGCTTACTGGATAATCTCGTGTTCGCTAAACTGCCGAGGCTACGTCAGGAGCGGACAGAACTACTGGGAGTGGCTCGTGCTCTTCCCAAAGCTTCCCAAGAGGCCGATCCAAAAATGATGGATGAGAAGGCATTTTACAAAGCTACCCGGCGAGCATTAAGCCATTTCAATACCCTGCCCAAGCTAGCGATTAACCCTTTGACTGCGCTGCCGGAAGTGACCAGGCAGCTGGATGCTCGCGGCGCTCCCGATAACACCTTGGAGCGCGCTCATGAGCTGCGAGACATTCTGGCAGAATCTATTGGACGACTAAAACCAGAACCGGACGAAGCGTTCGGTACCACGGATGCCTGGCGTTATTACAATGCGCTGTATTTTCCATACGTGGCTGGTCTTCGCCCTTACAGCCGGCGCGCAGAACACGATCGCAGCGACCCGGTGATAAAAGCTGCCTTAGATTGGTTCCAGGTACAGGTGCCTGAGCGCACTCTGCATAACTGGCAGGCGGAGGGGGCTCGATTAGTTGCGCAAGATTTGCGGGAAATGATGACAGATTAATTCCGAACTGGCAGTGTTTGGCAGTGTTTTTCATTCAAATGGCAGTGGTTTTTGTGGATAATACGAGTAAATCAAAGCAAGTACATGGAGGTACTCAAAATGACCACACAAGCCACGTCTTACTTCACTATTCAGAGGAAATCTTTTTTACAAAGAGCATTATTAGGAAACGCTGCATTTTCCGGCCTCAGCGGTCTATTAATGGTGCTTGCCGCAGGTCCGATCAGTCAATTCATGGGTCTGACAAATCCACTAGTCCTGACAATAGTCGGAATCGTCCTGCTGCTGTACATGCCATTCCTGGTCTGGCTGGCCAACCAAACACCAGTTCCGACCCGGATGGCCTGGATTGTTATTGAGCTTGACGTGTTATGGGTGATCGGCAGTCTGATCGTAATTTTTACCAGCCTGGTTCCCCTGACTACTGGCGGGAAATGGGCAGTCGCCATTACGGCTGATATAGTCACTGTGTTTGCCATCCTGCAATACATTGGCCTGCGTCGCCAGAAGCGAAATGCAGAATAGGATCATTGAAGGTATTCTAACAATTTCAGCTAGAAGGTGAACTATTAAAAAGAGCGGCTTTTCACAGCCGCTCTTTGGTTTACTCACAAGTTTTATTTCTCTGGTGGATTTATCTGCCGACCTGTGCGTTGAATATCTGTGTGAGGCAGAGGAGCGCCGCGTTTTAGAGATTTGCGAATATCCATGCGGTGCATAGTATTATGGCGGTAAATGAGTTTCAAATACCAGCCAATTTCCCTGTCATCGAACCAGGGATGGTTCGCAATCTTGCTCAGATCACTATCATCCAAATCTCCGGTCATCAGGATTGTATCCTGGCGCACCCGTTGGTAATCCTCCAACAGCTTCTCAGGGGGCTCCTTCATCGTGGCCACCTCAGCTTCATTAAACTGATCGATATCCATGCTGGTTGGGGCACCTGATCCACCTTTGATCACTTCCTGTAGGTAATACTGGTAAGCCTTCTCAGCAGAAATGAAGTGTGCCAGGATATCTCCTACTCGCCACCCGAAACCGGTAATATAAACTTGACGTTCCCAATCCTCGGGCTCGAGGGCATTGAAATATGCTATCGTCTTCTCTCCCTCATCCTGCAGCCGCTTTCGGATATGGATTAATTCGTCATCCATCGATCCACCTACATAGTTAATTCTGGTGCCAATAATCTCAATGGTTCTTCAAGATACTTGGTTAATGCCTGCAAAAAACGGGCAGCTTCCGCACCATCACTCACCCGATGGTCTACCGAAATTGTGGCTTTCATGCGCCAACCTGGGACGATGGCATCTCCTTTTACAACCGGCACTTGATTGGCAGTGCCAACCGCCAGGATCGCCGCTTCGGGTGGATTTATGATGGCGATAAATTCTTCCACATCAAACATGCCTAAGTTGCTGATTGAAAACGTTGAACCCTCGATATCATCAACTTTCACCCGACCTTCGCGGGCACGCGTCGCCTTCTCGCGCACCTCTTGAGATATGTGGCGGATCGGTTTCAAGTCCGCATCGTGGCAGACGACGGTTAGCAAACCACCCTCAACTGCGACAGCCACTCCAATATTGACATGGCCGAACTGTCGCACTGCACCTTCACTTTCTTCGAGTCTGGCGTTTAAGTTTGGAAATTCTCGCAGGGCATTGGCCGCGGCTTTGATCACGTAGTCGTTCAGAGATGTCTTTTCGCCTTCCGGAAGCAGAGCATTGACCTGTGCACGCATCTCCATCAACGCTTCTACATCATACTCATGCGTTACGAAGAACTGGGGGAATTCCACCTTGGACTGCACCATGCGTTTTCCGATGGCGCTTCGTAAACGCGTCAGGGGTACAATCTGGTCATCAGGAATGTCCGCGGCATCTACTGGGAATGGCGCCAACGGTTTGGCTGTACTGATTTGCGGACCAGCCTGAAAGGATTCAATGTCTGCTTTAACGATCCTTCCATTCGGACCACTAGCAGGTACACTGCGCAGATCAACACCCAAATTTTGAGCCATCCGGCGAGCTAATGGAGAGGCTTTTACTCCTCCAGGATATTCCTCACCAGCAGACAACTTCTCGGCTTCAATTTGAACTTTTTCAGGAACGGCCTGTTCTGGTTCTGCCTTAACCTCGCTGGCAGATTCCTGCACGAGAGTTTCTCCGACGAGCTGGTCAAAATCAATCTCCTCCTCCGCTTCGCCGATCACAGCGATCGGTGAACTGACTGGCACAATCGCGCCTGTATCAACCAGATGGCGGCGCACTATACCGGAGTGAGGCGATTCCACTTCAACCGTGGCTTTGTCGGTCTCGATCTCCGCCAGCACCTGTCCTTGTTCGACAGATTCATCCTCATTGACCACCCACCGAACCAAAATGCCTTCCGCCATGTCGAAACCCAGCTTTGGCATGTTAACAATTTCGGCCACTACAGCACCTCCTTCACCGCTTTGATCACGTCCTCCACCTGGGGCAATGCCATTTGCTCCAAGTTGCGGTTGTAAGGCAGTGGCACTTCTTTTTGGGCCACGCGCTGGATGGGTGAATCTACATAATCAAAAGCACCTTCATAGATTCTGGAGGACACTTCCGCGCCCACTCCGTATGAGCGCCACCCTTCCTCGACGATCACTGCTCGATTGGTCTTTTTGAATGATGCCAGGACGGGTTCCATGTCGAGGGGTCTTAAGCAGCGCAGGTCGACGATTTCGACCTCAATACCATCTTTGGCCAGTTCTTCGGCCGCCTGGGTGGATTTCTCGAGCATTTTGCTGTAAGTTACCAGGGTTACATCACTCCCCGGACGGTGAATTTTCGCTTTATCCAACGGGATCGTGTATTCCTCTTCGGGAACCTCTCCCCTCACCTGGTACAGGGTAGCGTGCTCGATAAACATGATCGGATCATCAGAGCGAATTGCCGATTTGAGCATCCCTTTGGCATCTTCGGGCGTACCAGGCGCGACAACCTTTAAGCCCGGAAAATGTGCGAAGATAGCATCCGGGGTTTGTGAATGGGTTGCTCCCAGCTGGCGTCCGCCACCTCCTGGGGTGCGGATCACCATGGGAATTGTGAACTGACCCCCGAACATGTAGCGCAGTTTTGCCGCCTCGTTGACGATATGATCCATCGCCGCAAAGGCAAAATTGATAGTCATCAATTCTGCTACAGGACGTAAACCAGTCAAGGCTGCGCCGATTGCTGCTCCTATAATGGCTGCCTCGGCGATCGGAGTATCTCGCACCCGTTTCGGACCAAAGTGATCATAGAAACCCTTCGTTACTGCATACGTCCCACCCCATACCCCAACCTCCTCCCCCATGATGAAGACATTCTCATCTCTTTCCATTTCCTCCCATAAAGCCTGGGAAATGGCCTCCCGCATAGTAATTCTAGGCATAACACGTTCCTTAATTTCCGGTTCTGTTTGTAACGTTGTTGGAATAAAAGAGTTCATTTTCTAACTCGTCAATTTATCAATCAGCATATATATGTGTGAACAATTCTTCTGGAGCAGGCTCGGGGCTCGCTTCGGCGAACTCAATCGCTTCTTGAGTCTCAACCTCTACCTGTTCTTCTACCTCATCAAGTTCCTCGGAGGCAGCAATTTTTTCTTTTAACAGGAAGGTTCGAAAGATTCCGATCGGATCTTCCTGCTGCCATTTCTCAATTTCATCTTTTTGGCGGTATCGTTCGGGATCACCCATCGAGTGTCCCCGGTAGCGGTATGTGACTGCTTCCAGGAAAAATGGTCCGTTCCCTGAGCGGACATGCTCCAGGTATTCCTCCGCGGCCTGCCTGACTTCGATCACGTTCATCCCATCCACACGAGCATTGGTAATCCCATAACCTTCTGCTTTCTGTCTGATTTCTGAAACTGCTGAAGCTCTTTCAATGGAGGTTCCCATGCCATACTTGTTGTTCTCGGTGACCCACAATACAGGCAAATTCCATACTTTGGAGAGATTTACCGCCTCGTGGAAGAAGCCGATATTGGTGGCGCCATCGCCAAACATACAGATGGTGACCCCGTCAGTGGATCTGTATTGATCGCCAAGCGCCAATCCGGCCGCAATCGGTAAGTGAGCACCCACAACCGCATGGCCTCCCCAATAATTTTTATCGGCATCAGCCATGTGCATCGATCCCCCCTTGCCTTTAGAAATGCCGGTTGCCTTTCCCAAGAGCTCTGCCATCACCTGTTTGGCCGAGATGCCAACATTGATGGCCACACCATGATCGCGGTAGGCGGTAATCACAGGATCTTGTGGTTTACGAGCTGAGATCAACCCTGTACTGACTGCTTCCTGCCCAATGTAAAGATGAAGGAAACCACCTATTTTCCCTTGTTGGTAGAGCTCGGCAGCCCGTTCCTCGACGCGGCGGATTAGTACCATCTGGTGGTATATATCCAAATATTCATTTTTATCCATTTCAGATTTTGGTCTCCAAGCCTGCAATCACAATTCACGAAAATAACACCGGGAAGAAACCCGGCGTTAAGGAAATATTATGTTCATACCAGCAAAATCAAGAAAAAATTATACCAGATTTATCTGATTATTCCCCTTGAGGAGGGCTTGAACAGAGCTTAAGACCCCTGCGGATCGACGGGTAAGGAACGTCCCCATAGTGGCTCGGGGACTCCGGGCTAGCCCAAAACCCTTCCCAATCAAGTGGACCGTCAAATATCACATTTCCACTTTCAGCATCGAAAACCAAATCCCTCCAACTTCCGTGTCTCAAAAAACTACCTTGGATGGCTAACGCATTGCTGTCCTTATTCCAAATCAACCCATAGCCTCTCTCCACCGAAGTTAAATGAGTTGTTTCTCCCGATGGTATTTCGACCAGATATATACCGCATTCCTGTTCCCCTTCTCTCCTACATCCATAAACAGCCAATTGTTTGTTGTCTGGAGAGAATGCAAAATCGTAAGGAATTATCTCAGGCAGAGGATGGTTCACCTGCGGTAATGAGTGCAAGTCTAACCAACCAAAGGGAGAATATCCATTTGGAAGGTCATCATACCAGCTAAAAAACGCTATCAGGCTACCATTTGTTGATCGAGTGCAGAACAACTGGCGCGGTTCAGAAAACTCGACATTACTCAGGTAATACCCGTCTCCAAATAGATCAACCCTTGTTCCCAGGTTGGAGTTGAACTCCTCCAAACTTGTCCATTGAAAGGTTAAGTGACTTTTCTCTACTGCAAAATCTAACGGCGGTGGTTGGTGTTGGATCGATTCTCGGCCAGGTTGGGGAGAGAACACTGATTCAGGCACAGGCGCAGCTTGGATAGCATAATTTCCCTTGTAGTCCTCAGCAAAATATATTTGCGAATCTTGTTCTCGATCGAATAAGAGGTGAGGAAAGGGGATATCAATCTCTATCTTTGTTATCAAAATTTCCTTAAAGAGTTGAGTTAAGTCATCGCTTTCAAACGTCTTCTTGCGTAAAATCAAACCTAAGGCATTATCTATCCAGTAGCGTCCTTTGTGGATTCTAGTATTACTTTGCTCTCCACCGCCACTATTAAACAATTCCATTTCAGCAAACCAATCAATCACCAAAGCTTCTCTTCCAGAAACATTATCTTGCCCAAGTATCTCAAGGTCAATATCCGCTTTATCTACAAATTCACTCGGTAAAAGCATCTGTTGGAGATCAGGTAGATAATTTATCCTCTGTGATCCTGTGCTTAAGATCTCTTCCCCAGTTTGCAGGTTCTGCAGATTCACGAATCCTCCGATCGAAGTGTAGATATTCTCGACTTCGCCCCCATTTTCGCCGTCGACTAAGAAATTAATAAATGGCTGGTCGATCCAGATTTGCTGTCTTCTGATATCCGGATCTCCCACATATCCGGGTGGGCCGTATTGGATAACCAGGGCATCCGCCCATAACGACCGCCAGTAATCACGATTTGCAAAAACACGATCGTAGATTTCTTCTCCACTGGAATGAATGGTGAGGGGCTCCGGAGTCTCAATTACTTCAGCTTGGTCCTCAATATCCCTTTCTATCGACGGCATTAACTGATGTGCCTCAGTTACCCCGATCATTATCTTTTGTCCTGCATCCAGCTCTTGGTTTGCAGGTATATGATTCAAGGCTTCTAAAATAGTCACATTAAGCAAAATGCGATCGGCGATGTCATTCAGTGTTTCACCACCTTCCGCCCGGTAAAGAATAGCCGAGTCTGGAAATGGAGTGGGTGGTAGTGTTGGTTCCGGCGTGGGGGTGATCAAAACGACTTGATTGACCACCTGAGTATAGAAGACTATTTGAGAGGTTGGTAGAGGCGATAGCTCAGTTATTAATCTACCCATCCCGGCTACGACCGCAACTGCTGCCACGACCAGGAAAACCTCACCTAAGATGATCAGCCGATGTTTACGTCGTTCTTTTTCGTTCAGGTAAGCAAGGATCCTGCGGGTGATTCTCTGCTCTTCATCCTCCGATAGTTCTTGTAAAGGCCAAAGCTTTGAAAATAAGGCCTGGAATCGATATTCAGGTGCTGGCGAGTCTGAGCTGCCTCCCAACCATTCCAGCCACTTAATTCCAATCAGGCTTAACCGTCTTTTGACTTCAGCTTCCGAAACACCCAAAACATAAGCAGTTTGTTGATCTGTTAACCTGTGCACATTTTTTAGCAGGAATGCCTGTCTAGAAACTTCCGGTATGGAGTCGATAATTTTTTTTGCTTCCAGAGCTAATGATCGATGCCCGCTGTCTTCGGAAACTACTATGGAAACTGGGTTTTGATTCTTGTCTGATCTTAAAAATTGTTCAAGTGCCAATTTGAACAGCCAGACCTTCACCGGAAAATCCTGGCGGTATTCCTGGGCTTTTTTGACCCCTGCACCGATTACTTGTTCAGCAAACTGACTTGCTCGAATCTGCTCTCCAGCCTGGGTGATAGACTGCACAAAGCGATGAACTTCTGCATAATGTTCGTGTACTATGGTTTTAACTAATATCTCATCCCCCACCTGGCGGCTCTGCAGCATCCATTCTAAAGTTTCAGAGACTTCGGGTCTTTTTTCGAACATCAAAAAGCCTAATTCTTCAAGAGCGAACTTGAACCAGCATAATTTATCACTATAACATAACTGCTTAAAATCTAAATTGAAATGGTTCACTAGGTGATAATTACTTTCCTCCCATCTTATTCGTATAATAAATTGAACACGGATCCTGGGTAAGACCACTCATTTGAGGGATATGGTCCCATCCTCAGGTATGTTGTCACCCATATCAGAATTTGATATGCTATTTTCGCAAAGGTTTATCTAAAATTTGATAAGGAGCTATCAATGTACTGCGCGCACTGCGACTGTGAATTCGATGGTTGGCGGGTAAAATGCCCAAACTGCAAGAATCTTCTACAAGAGGGGAAACCCATTATAAACAATGAAGAATTAAAACCGGTCGAATACGATTCGATCCTCCAAACCATCAGAGACAATGGAGGCACACTTAACATCGTGGTGAACGCCAGAGAGGTCGGTAAATCAAAATCGCTTCGCTTTCCCTATGCAGGTTTCGGATATGCCTGGACGAAAAGGATGCGCGGCATGGCTGATGGAATCGGTGTCGATTTGAGCACCATTAAAGTCGGAAAGGATCGCAAAAGGGGTTTTCCCTATTTAGGCCACGGTTTCGCCTGGCAGCAAGAAATGCAGGGTTTGATTGGGGGTCACGAGGTAAACCTGACTGCTAAGAAAGTTATCAGAAAAAAGAGTTGGGGGTTTCCTTACCGCGGTTTTGGTTATGCCTGGACGGATGAAATGGCTGGACAAATGGGAGATCAAATCCAGGTCACGGTGAAATCTACCGCAGTTAAAAAGAAACGCGGCTGGCAGTTCCCGTATTTCGGATTTGGTTATGCCTGGGTGAAAGAGGGCACCCTTGCTATGTCGCTTAGCTAACTTATTTCTATTACATCAAAACTTTCCTGTTAATCAATATTCATGACCCAGTGCTGATCCTGGGATTGTTCCATTTTCCAGAAGAGGGTTTCCATTTAATTGAATGAGTCCATCATCGCTGATTGATCCAATAGATCAACAGCGGTGAATTTTCTTGGGTGCTATAATTCAACTCGGATCAGACCCTATTTAAATTCAATCTTCCTGGCAAGTTATGACTTCCGAAGCCCACCTTTCTCAGCAAACTTAACCAGTATGACGTCATCAGATTGAAGAACGCAACGGCGCACCTGTCGAAGAGCTCGAAGAAGACCAATTGGATGAGGCTATCAACGAGCTGGGTGTTCAGGAAGAGATGTATAATCTACGACACGAATTTCTCAAATGACTATATCTGAATTGTGGCTTGCCCTGCTGCCCATCTTGTTGGCGATGCTCATCTCCCCTGCCAGGACGATCGCGGTGATCTTGTTATTGCATACGCCTAAACAAGCCCTGACCGCCTTCACCTTCGTGTTGGGCTTGATCAGCGCCATGATGGTTCAAGGAATCGTACTCGGTTTTTTGTTCTCGTTTGTGGGATTGACGATGGAAGAAAGAGGACCAGAGCTGATGACAGTGGTCTCCGTCATGTTCATCCTGGTGGGCATCATCATGCTAACCGGCGCGGCGAAATTCATCTTTCAGGAAGAGGATGATGATAAACCACCCCCAGCCTGGTTGGAGAAGATCGAATTTCTCTCCCCACGCTCAGCTTACTCAACCGGTTTTGGTTGGATCATGGTCAGCCCCAAGCAGTGGGCGTTCGTGTTGACTGCAGTAGCCGTCATCTTCACAGCGAATTTGGAACCCATCGCCAGTTTAGTCAACTTTTTTATTTTTTCAGTGCTGATCCAGCTCACGTATTTCTTGATCATTGGGATCCACTTGATCATGCCCAAGCAATCGGAGGCGATCCTCGATGGGATTTTCAATTGGATCAAGAAAAATTTCAGGCCGGTCGTCATTGTCTTGTTCTCAGGTTTCGGACTGTTTTTCCTGATCAAAGGTACATCCGAATTGATTGGATGAAATGGAGGTTGTAATTGGAATGATCAGGGTTAGGTTTCTTATTGCTCTTACTGGGAGCTAATTCAATGGTAAGATTTATTCCGATAAATCAGATAAAGATGTAGGAAATTGGAACGAATTTCTAAAATAACCAAAAAAGGAGAAATATAATGCCAGATAAAATTGTTCATGATGCCGAGTATTACGTAGTGGAGGTCCAGAACCAGGAAAAATGGGCTGCCGAAGATAAGGATCTCGACACACGTCTAGCAGAACTGCGTGAAAAGCACGGCACACCCCCCAACATCATCCACATCATGTTTGATGATCTCGCCTTTGGAGACCTTGGCATCCCTGCCATGGCCGCCATCCGTGGGTTCAATACCCCAAACATCGATCGCATGGCTCAGGAAGGCGCCCTGTTTACCCGCATGTATACCGAACCTGCCTGCACCCCCAGTCGCGCGGCGGTGATTACCGGCCGGCACCCGGTACGCTATGGGATGGGGGCGGTTGATTGGCCCTTGATCTTCGGAGGACTTTCAGGTGATGAGGTCACGACGGCCAACGTATTATCCGATGCCGGCTATGCTACAGCATTCTATGCCAAGTGGCACCTGGGTGACGTCCCCGAAAGCTACTGCCACAACCAGGGCTTTGATGAGGCCCTCTTCCTGCCCTACAACCAGGTCAGCAGCATCTGGAACCCGATTGGTGATGCGATGAACGCCGCTCCAGGATCTGCACACATGATTAAGGACAACGCCCATGAGATTGATAAAAAAGGGCTGCGCGGAGAGGGTCTGGTTTTGGCAATCGATGGCAAAGCAGGAGAGTTCACCCGCGAGTGGGGCACGCCTGATCCCCAGACCTATGAAAAGATCGATCCAGAATGTGAAAAACGATTGATGGATTTTGTTCATCGAAATGTCGATGATAAAAAACCATTCTTTATCTCATACTGGCCCAACCTTCTTTCGTTCGCCCCACCCCCAGTGGAACCAAAGAAATCGTACAATGGCGGCACATCAGCTGAGGCGCTCGTCAGGTTAGACGCTTTCATTGGCGAATTGATGGATGAGCTAGAGAAACTCGGTATCGCAGAAAACACCTTGCTCGTAGTGATGGCTGACAACGGACCGATGGTTCACAATCCACCCAGCCATTTTGGAATGGCGGACACCATCTTTCGCGGTGGTAAAGGTGATGTTACAGAAGGTGGTGTGCGAGTACCTGCTTTTGCCTGGTGGCCAGGCACTATTAAACCCGGAGAGATCCTCAACGACATCGTCCATGAAACTGACCTGTTCACCACCTTCGCCCGCTTGGGCGGCGCCACAGAACACATCCCCACGGACCGGGTGATCGATGGCGTCGATCAAACTTCTTTACTCATGAATGGCGATGCTCACGGGCGGCGTGATTGGGTCTTCATCTACACCGGCAATGAACTCGGTGCAACAGTTAAAGGCCGCTTCAAGCGCCACTGGATTGGACCAGAGTCCGGTGAGGGAGCTGGAACTTCAGCCGCCTTTTATGATCTGATCACCGATCCACGTGAAACAGATCCGAAGCTGGCTTCTCTGATCTACCAGAGCGGTCAGTGGGACCGCATGCTGATCCGCCACGAGCTATGGAAGGAAAAGTATCCCGATAAACCAAAAGCACGCGGCATACCGTTCACTGAAATTGAAAATGCCCGACCAGAAACTATAAAGATCGGCGAAGATTTCGAAATGTTGCGCGAAGAATTTCCATTCGACCCACTGGAGTTTATCAAATTCAACCTTCCAGATAAACTCAAGGTTACACAAAGGGTAGATGCGGTCGATTAATTATTCACACAAACTAACACAGTTACCCGGAAACAATGAGTTTCCGGGTAACTTTTTTATTGAAATAGATTATTATTGAGAACTTGAACAGCTGCAAACGAGCAAAGTTGTCAAAATACCGTATATGCTCAACCATAAACTAAATAGCCATTCAAAATCCGGAGAATTGAGCATGGAGCAAAAAGAATCAAACAACATTTGGCGCCGTGTATGGGTGATTACAGCAATAATCATCTGCGTGTTAGTGGTGATCCTATCCCTTGCCGGTATTGCTGGAACATGGATCGGACGCGGTGTGGCAATTAATGTTAATGACAGCTTGATGGAAGGGGTTGACCTGCTAGCCAGCGCTGGTCGCCAGGGCACGGCACAGTTGTCCAATGGTGTTAGTGATATTCAATCAACGGTTGGTGAGGTAGAGTCGGCAGTTGACCAGGTCGCAAAAAATATTTCTGATAAAGGACTCGTATTAACCTTACTGCCGCCAGAAAAAGAACAAAATGTGGTTGATGCCGCTGACAAGGTAGGTGAGACTTTAGAGAGCATCACCTCTGCCATCGAAGCAGCATTAGATTTGTATACAGCAATAGATGATATCCCGCTGATTAATTTACCCCGGCCAGATGATGCAAAAGTACAATCCCTTGGGGATAACATCCAGGAAATTAATGGCAGTGTCGATCGTTTGGCAGCTGATATTCAAGAATTTCGGGATGGCGCCTCGTCTGGAGTTAGTGATATTTCGACCGCAATCGGCCAGGTTTACGACCGTTTGGATGTGGCGAATCAAAATTTGTTTGAGTTGGATAGCTACTTGACAGATGTCCAAACTCAAGCAAACGAATGGCAGAATCAATTCCGAACAATAACAGCAGTTGCTTCGATTTTTGTATCCGTCATCTTTATCTGGATCATCTATTCCCAAATCATCCTGATTTTGATTTATTGGAAAGAAATAAAATCGTAGTGCAAACAATTCCGTTCATTCTACTTAAGATATTGACGAAATAAAGTTAGTTGCTTGAATCATTAATATTTTGATGCATCAATCCATAACGACTGTTCAAAAGGAAATTTACTGGTGACAGCTATCGAATTACCGACCATACCTGAACCACGCCCGGCTAACGCGCCACCTTATACTCATGTAATGGCCAAGCCGACCGGGGCGATCTGCAACCTGGACTGTGAATACTGTTTTTTCCTCTCCAAAGAAGCGCTTTATCCTGGCAGCCCATTCCGCATGGCGGATGATATCCAGGAAGCATACATCAAGCAGTTAATTGAGACACAGCAGGCCCCCCAGGTTACGATCGCCTGGCAGGGTGGCGAGCCGACCTTGATGGGTTTGGAGTTCTTCGAAAGAACAATAGAGTTAGTCAAGAAGTATGCCCGCCCCGGTATGCAAGTCGATCACACTATCCAGACAAACGGTACCAAGCTGGACAGCGCCTGGTGTCAGTTTTTCAAGCGCAACAACTTCCTGGTTGGCCTCTCAATGGACGGGCCTCCACAGATGCATGATATGTACCGCGTGGATAAAAGTGGTGACGGGACGCATGATAAAGTGTTAGCCGCCGCGCGCAAACTGCAGCAGTATAACGTCGATTTCAACATCCTGTGCACAGTGCATGCTGGCAATGCTGATCATCCCCTGGAGGTTTATCGCTACTTCCGAGATGAGGTCAAAACAGATTTTATCCAGTTCATCCCCATTGTGGAGCGCGCCACGCAGGAAATGCTGCCCATCGCCAATCGCGGTTGGGGCGACCAAAATCTGCCCACTGAAACCGAGCTACAGGAAATCCCCGTTGCGAAAAGCTCGAAACGCCCCCTTTACACCCTGGATGGCAGCCTGGTGACAGAACGATCCGTGAGACCAGAGCAATGGGGGCAGTTCCTGATGGCAGTTTACGATGAGTGGGTGCGCCACGATGTCGGCAAGGTCTTCGTGCAAATGTTCGATTCAGCGCTGGGCTCCTGGTATGGTACTGGGGCTTCGCTTTGCATCCACCGCGAGACCTGTGGGGACGCCCTGGCACTGGAACACAATGGCGATCTTTACTCCTGCGACCACTTTGTGGAGCCAAAATATTTCCTGGGCAATATCAAAGAAGATCACCTTCTGGATATGGTTGCCTCGGACCAGCAGCGCAAGTTCGGCAATGATAAGCGCGATACACTGCCGAAATACTGCCTTGAATGCCCGGTTCGCTTCGCCTGCCACGGCGGCTGCCCACGCAACCGATTTATCCAAACTCCCGATGGAGAAGACGGCTTGAATTATCTATGCGCAGGATACAAATCTTTCTTCACCCACATTGACCACCCAATGCAACTGATGGCTGCCCTGCTCAAACAGGGTCGCTACGCAGATGAGGTGATGGGCATCCTGGAGAGAGAAGAGGCTTCTGATGTCAGCCAGGAAGCATCTGTCGCAGATAAACCCAAGAAGAAAAGACGTCGTAGAAGAAGTAATAAATAATTGGAGATTTCTGAATACATCCTGATGGATCGCTGTCAATAAGAGGGAGAAGTAAATAATGACGAATTTCTTTCGTATAAATACTGTGCCGCACAGGCACGCAGAGTCAACCAGCTGGCTGGATCTCTTCTTCGACCTGGTATATGTGGCTGTCTTGGTTGAATTAGGTAACCGGCTCAGCCATGACATCTCCGTAGCAGGCGTGGTCCAATTTCTTTTCTTATTCATAATCGTCTGGTGGTCTTGGCTGGAGAAGGTGCTCTTCGCCCGCTTCTTCCCCAATGACGACATTGGACAACGGATGCTGACCTTCATCTACATGGCTTTGATCGGCCTGATGGCATTCTACATCCACGATATGACCGATAAATTAGCCGTACCATTCCTGGTAGCCTATGCAGCCACGAAAGTTGTATTGGTAGTCATGTATTTCAAAGCTGGCAGACAGTATCCCCAATACCAGGGCATGACTAGGATTTACATAGGTATTTTCTCCTTGGCAGCCATTGCCTGGTTTGCGATCGCCATATTCGCTCCGACCAATATTTTGCTATGGGCACTGGTCGCCGGGATCGGAATCCTGGTCGCAGCGATATTACCGCTGATCCATGATCGAGAAAGCTTCTTGTCATTTGAAATCCCACCGACGAAAAAGCATTACCTGCGTCATCGCTTTGGAGAATTGACGATAATTGTTTTGGGAGAATTCTTCATCAAGGTGATCACCAATTCTTCCGAGCGGGAAATTTATCCAGTAACGATAATGTTTTTCGTCCTCCTTTTAAGCATTTCAACTTCTCTGTGGTGGCTATATTTCGATCACCAGGAACATTCTGTATTGTCAAAGCATCGATCTCGCATGGAAATTTGGATATATATCCATTATCCCCTTTTGGCAGCCATCACCGCATACGGCGTTATCGGGAATAAAATCATGGCACTGCTCCCTGGAGAAGCGCTGAGTGATCCTAAACGGTGGCTCTTCTGCGGCGCTCTGGCTGTAGCTGTCGCCAGCACGGCAGTCATTGAATGGACAGCCCGCGAAAAATCTGATGCTATGTCGCGGAGTCCCCAAATTTATCCACGGCTGCTAGGTGCTGTTCTGCTATTAGTACTCGCCTTACTCGGGGGAGGTCTAAGTGTGCCTTTGCTCGTCATTATCACCGCAGGCATTGTCGTCGTCTTGGTAGGATTGGACATATCTGCGCGGTTGCACAATCCGGTAACTGAACCAGCTTAGATGATTAAAGTTGCTTTATGTGGCTTGCAACGCCCCTCAAAAAAACTCAGACACGCAGCTATTAAAAGGATCAATCTTGAATCCTGATTGGATCATTTCTGCAGACGAGCTGACTTCCTGGGCACAAATTCGAAACGAAAATCTTCCAGCATATACCGGTAGTCCTAACTGGTGTAACTATCTCGCTTTTTTAGAGGAAAAGTTGCACGAATACGGGATTGTTGATGTTTTCAAGAATCGCTGGTCCTTTGAACGCTGGTACACCTCGGATGATGCCACAAGCTGGTCATTAATCTCTGATGGGGATCCAGTGCGCGTAAGCCATTACGATGCTTATTCCGGTTCAACGGGTCCAAAAGGGATCACAGCCCCATTAATTTATTACGACCACGATAATCCACCACATTCAATTAAAGACAAGATTGTTGTCTTTCCAACCCTACCTCACCCATGTGCGCCATTTGATAAAGAATATCTGATGTATTCGACCTTCAATGATTATGAATATCGCAGTGATGATCCCTTTGCTCCGCTTTTCTCATACGTTGATCCAGCTGAATCTGTCACCTTCGATACAATGTACCAGCTGGAGCAGCAATTTCACGAACTTGCGATCGAGGGTGGTGCAGCTGGTTTGGTCAAAATTTGCGATATGTCGTATGAACGTACCGTCGGATTGTACACATTTCCCGTACCCACACTGCACGACATGCCCGGTCTGATCCTGGACAGGGAAGCCGGAGGAAAGGTTATCGCGGACGCCAAAGCTGGGAAAACAGCAAAACTGCGGTTGGAAGCCACAATAGAAACCAGTGAAGCTATGCAGCTGATTGCTTACCTGCCAGGCAAGGATTACGGTACCCCCAAGGACGAACAGGTTTTGCTGGTTAACCACACCGATGGTCCCTCAATTAGCCAGGACAATGGGGCACTCGGTTTGCTGGCCATTATCAAGTACTTTTCAAATCTACCTCATGAAAAACGTGACCGGACCCTGACTGTCTTCCTGGATTGCCGTCATTATATGCCCGGCATGGAGGAAGCCCACCAGGATGTTTCCTGGTTGGACCGCTATCCGGAAAGAAATAAGATCGTATCTATGATTCATATTGAGCACCTGGGTGAGATGGATTATCGTGAAGTAGACGGCAGTGTTGAAGCGGTTTGTCTCCCGGAACAATCTTTGCTCTGGGTGCGGAATAATCAGAGATTAATTGACGAAGCGATCCAGGCTGCCAAAGACCAAAATGTGCGTAGAATTCAGGTTGTGGCTCCGGAACGCCGCGGGATAAATGGCGGCATTCAACAGTGGTGGTGGGGGGTTGGAGTAATCTGCCTGGCAGAACACCACCTGGATACAGGTCAACCATTATTAGATATTCCCGGGTATGGTACGACTGGTTTTCTAGGCAGTTACTGGACTTCAGCCAGCGGGATAGAACGCTGGAACTGCGATCATGCTTTGCGCCAGGTCAAGATGATGACCCAATTGACCAGCTTTCTTATGCAGGCAGATCTCACTGAAATTAAACCCCAAAAAGCTAGTTGAATCTGTAAAGCTCCGGATATTTCCAATAGAAATGACCCAAGGAGGTTTTTTGGAATATGAGAATTATTTCACAAACAGTGTTCTTTGGTAAAGCATGAAGGTATACTAAATCTAAAATTAAAATATTTGATGACAACTAGATAGAAGTTAAAAGGAGAAAAAAAATGGGCAAAGAAACCAGGTTATTCAAAAGTGAAGAACGGAAAAGCCGTGAAGAAGTGAGTACCTTTTTAACGCAGCTGGCAGCAAAAATCTCCGAAGGGACGGTTGTCCTGCGACAAGGAGCTGAGGAGATCAATTTAGAGCTGCCGTATAACCTAATCCTCGAAATCCAGGTTGAGGATGAGGATAAGAAAAGGAAGGGCATCCAACACAGCCTCGAATTGGAGATTAAGTGGTTCGACGATGACTCACCTGCGGGACCATTGGAGTTAGGGTAGCTATAAGGAAAATATATATTCGTAGGGGCGAAGCATCCGAAATTAGCAAGAATCATTGATTATTGGATTCTCTGGATGCTTCGCCCTTAAATTTTGTTACCCACCAAAATCATGATGAATTGCATATTGCCAGCCTGAGAATTTTGGAATATTCTATTCCTGGTAATACCATGGAAGAGAATATACTATCCACAACGGCTGCGCAGCGGTTTTATGATCGCATTGGCTCACGTTACGATTGGTTCGAGTTCTACGAAGCAAAGGCCAAAGAACGCGCTCATCAGGCTCTAAATTTAGCTCCAGGTCATAAAGTTTTGAGCGTAGGCGTTGGCACCGGAAAAGGTTTGAGCCAGATTATTAAGGCTATCTCACCTGCGGGTACGGGGTTCGGTCTTGACATCTCTCCAGTGATGGTGCGTCTCACCAAGGAACGCACTTCCGCCCCGGTAAGTCTGGCTGACGCACGCCAGCTGCCATATCGCAGTGAAAGCTTCGATCGCATTTTTGCTGCTTATGTGCTTGATTTGCTTCCTCAAAGTGACCTGGAAGATTTGTTACTAGGCTTCAAACGAGTGTTAAAATCATCTGGAATCCTGGTGATCATCGCCCTCACCGATGGTGTCGATCGATTTTCAAACGCCTTAATCGCCGCGTGGAAAGGTGTATTCTCCCTTAATCCCGCCCTTTGCGGTGGCTGCCGCCCTCTACAGCTTTTTGACCTTGTTCGTGAGGCTGGCTTCAATCACAGTGAGCGAGAAGTGATCGTCCAGATGGGTGTTCCAAGTGAGATCATCCGCGCTGAAAAGTTTTAGAGGCACTCATGGTTGAAAAAATATCTGATCCTAAGTATCCAAGCGGGCTGTCACGCCTGATGTTCAGGGCGCCCATCTGGTTATATAAATTCAATCTCGGTTGGCTGATGACCGGCAGGATGCTGCAGCTAACTCACACTGGTCGGGTAAGCGGCGAACCCAGGCATGTGGTCCTGGAAGTTGTCAAACATGATCCTTCCACGGATATTTATTACATTGCGGCTGCCTGGGGAGAGCAAAGCGACTGGGTGAAGAATATCCAGGCAAATCCTGAGGTTCAGGTTAAGGTTGGCAAACGAAATTTGAATCTGGTCACAGAACAGCTTTCACAAGATGATAGCGAAGCTGTGATCCTCGTTTATTCCCAGAAACATGAAGCCACCATGATGAACCTGGCGCGATTTATGGGCTACAAGCTGGATGGCAGCGAGGGTGATTTTCGAGAACTTGGCCGCATGCTAATGCTGTTCGCGCTCAAACCGGAAACCAAAGGCATTTCTCAATGAATTCGATATTATTGTTTACCTATCCGTTCGGGATACTGGTCGTTCTGGCTCTGGTTATCGGTCTAGGAGTCTACCTGACTCGCAAATATAATTTGGGTTGGCGGCTTTATTGGATTGGCGCGGCTTTGTTTATTGTCGCCCAGGTCTTTCATATCCCCTTCAATCTTCTAATTGACCGGCTCATCCGGAATGGTGTCTTACCTACCGTTCCTGAGCAGTACCAGCTGCTATTCAGTGCGGTATTCTTAGGTCTCAGTGCAGCCTTATTTGAAGAGATCACTCGCTATGCAGGCTTACGCTGGTGGGTGAAAGATGCCCGCAGCTGGTCCAAGGGCTTGCTCTTTGGTTCCGGATGGGGTGGAATGGAAGCGATCATTTTCTTTGCAATCCCCTTACTGTTGAACTATGTAATTTTTCTGGCTTTACGCACCCAAGACCTTTCAGGGATGCTTGCACCGGAACAACTCGCCCCGCTTCAGCAAGGCCTGGAATTGTTCTGGGGAGTAGCCTGGTATGATTCGTTATTGGGGGCGGCAGAACGAATTATGGTGATCCCTATTCAGATCGCTTTCACCATCCTGGTATTACAAGTGTTTATCCGCGGGCAGAGCAGATGGTTGTGGTTTGCGATCCTCTGGCATGCTCTCTTGGATGCCGTCGCGGTCGTGGGCGTCCGCACTTGGGGAGCTTATGTCACCGAGGCGCTTGTGCTCATCTTCAGCCTAGCTAGCCTGGGCATGATTTTTGGATTGCGCAGCGAAGAGCCAGGGGAAGAAGCTGAAGAGGATGATGAAGATGGAAAACTTCAAACTGGCCAGGCAGAATTACCACCCATTGAAGAAACTGAAGAAAATATCGACCAAACCCGTTTCACAGACTAAACGATGATCACCACTCAGAATCTAACCAAGAAATTTGACCAGATCACCGCTGTTGAAAATCTCAGCCTGGATATCCCAGAAGGTGAAGTATTCGGCTTCTTGGGACCCAATGGCGCTGGAAAAACGACCACAGTGCGTATGCTGACAAGTTTGATCAGCCCAACCAAAGGCAATGCAACAGTCAATGGATTTCAAGTTGGTGAGCACGATATTGATATCCGCCGCAGCGTGGGTTTGCTCACCGAGACGCCGGGCATGTATGACAATTTAAGCGCGGAACGCAACCTGGAAATTTATGCCAGCCTTTATGAAGTCGAAGATGTTCAGGGCCAGGTAGAAAAATATCTGCGTTTTCTCGGTTTGTGGGATCGAAGATTGGACGTGGCGGCTACCTTCTCTAAGGGAATGAAGCAAAAGCTAGCCATCGCCCGGGCATTGCTGCATGAACCCAAGACTTTGTTTTTGGATGAACCCACCGCCGGGCTTGATCCGGAAGCCTCCCGCTTAGTACGAGAATTTATTTTGGAAATCAAGCAGCAGGGACGGACGATTTTCATCTGCACCCACAACCTGGATGAAGCCGATCGCCTGTGCGACCGCATCGGCGTATTTAAAACCAGGTTGGTGGTTGTTGATTCACCGGTCAATCTGCGTCGGCAGGTATTTGGTCGTAAAGTTGTTTTTCACTTAATTCAGGCAGATCAGTCCCTGGTAGACAAAATTGCCGGACACCCGCATGTCAGTGAAGCAAATCTGGTCGAAAATAAAATCGTGGCCACGATTGAAGATCCTGAAACCCACAACCCAGAATTAATTCGCATCCTGGTGGGCGAGGGTGCAGATGTGCAGTTCATCGGCGAACTTCGCCGTTCGCTGGAAGATGTGTACCTGCAGCTGGTGAAGAATGCGTAAATGTCCGAAATTGATATCGCAATGAGCGAATTATCATCTTTCTGTAGTTTAGAACCTGCCCCGCCATTAGCGGGGGCCTTATGCCCATACCAAAGAGCACAGTTTATCCCGCAGAAAATGAGGGACCCACAAGAGCCCCGCCCAAGAACACTGAGCTTGCTGAAGTGGGCTAAACTACAATTTGCATGTGAATAAGATCATTTATCAATTAAGAATAGCGATCTCCAATGAACAAGATAAACACGATAATCCGCAAAGAGTGGTCCGAGGTTTTTAAAAATCGGATGGTGCTGTTTACCACAGCCTTTCTGCCTCTCATACTCACCGCCATCCCACTCGGTATCATCTATGCCACCAGCAGGAGTGGTGATTTCAGTGGAATAACCGGCGATTTGCCGCAGGAATTTAACGCATTTTGTCCAGAAAATTTCAGCGGAGGCGATTGTTTTCAAGTCTTTATTGTCAGCCAGTTTATGATCATGTTCATGATCATCCCCCTGGCTATCCCGGCCGCCATCTCTTCATATTCCATCGTTGGCGAAAAAGTCAACCGCAGCCTGGAACCACTGCTGGCTACACCAATTACTACCACAGAGCTTTTAGTGGGGAAAAGCCTATCGGCGATCATCCCAGCCCTGATTGCCACCTGGGCAGGATTTACAATTTTCATCATCGGCAGCTGGTTCATGATCGCCAATCCGGTTGTGATCGGCAATTTCTTAGATACTCGCTGGTTGATAGCCATCTTTATCATCGGGCCGTTGATGGCCCTATCCGCGGTGAGTTTCAGCATCATCGTCTCCTCCCGGGTGAACGATCCGCGCGTGGCAGAGCAGGTATCGATGATCATCATCCTTCCTGTTTTGGCTGTATTTTTTGGTCAAATGGCGGGCATCATCATTTTGAATGTCACTTTCATGTTAGTCAGCGCTCTTCTGCTTGGGCTAGTTGATGCTGGCCTTGTTTATCTCTCAATCCACCTCTTCCAGCGCGAGACGATCATCACCCGCTGGAAATAAGCAAAACGAAATCAAATGACTGCGATTCTTAATATCTTACTTTTGATCCTTTTTCTGGTTTCCACTCCGAAAGAAAGTTTTCAAGATGACCAGCTCCAGATAAGGATGAAGAGAAATTGGGGGTTCTCCTCCGGGACTGGGAGAATACAGGGCACCTTTACCATCACAGGCATTGGTCCAGAGAATTTGTCACAGGTCGTGTTCTACCTTGATGAGCAAATCCTCGGTGAGGCAAACTCTCCACCTTTCGAGTTGCGCTTCGTGACGGATGATTACCCCTTAGGTCCCCACCAGATTTCTGCGGTTGGCAGCACAGCTGCTAGAGGTGAGATCGTTTCGAATACCATCCAGGTAGAGTTCGTATCCGCAAATGAAGGTTGGCAGGCAGCCGGAAACATCATTATTCCCATTGTGGTAGTGGTGTTGGGTGCGATAGGTTTGGCGGTCGTCGTGCCGCTGATCTTCACTCGAGGTAAGAAAAAGCAGCTTCCTCCAGGAGCTGCACGCAGTTACGGTCATTATGGCGGTGCGATCTGTCCAAAATGCAGTCGCCCATTCAGCCGCCACATCTATGGTTTGAATTTAGGATTGCACAAGTACGATCGCTGCCCTTATTGTGGCAAGTGGAGCCTGGTCCGGCGGGCTTCAAAGGAAGAATTGGATGCGGCAGAAGAAGCTGAGCTCACAGCTGCTCAAGAGGGCAAATTTCAACCCCAAACCTCTGAAGAGGAAGCCCTGCAGAGAGACCTGGAAGATTCTCGCTTTGAAGATTAAATTGGGGAAATTTTCTTTATTCACTCTCCAGTCCGCATTTGCTATACGCAATACCCAAAAATGTCCCGCAATCCTCAATAAAACATTCCCCGATTATTATTCAATTTGTGGAAATCAAGACGGGGAACATAGGACTTTTGTATATTAGATAAGTGACAGTTAGCACTAGCCGATCGGGCAGATAAAACTGATAATGAAGGTAGAAAATATCGACCAGCTTTTGAGTTAACCAGCTAGTGGAGGTATTGAATGCCCCTCAAGGGATGGATAGAAGTCGATGAAATTTACTGTAAAGGCTGTGACTTATGTGTCAATGCCTGCCCAAAGGAAGTGATTAGCCTGGACCTTAATCGGCTAACTACGAAAGGCTACCACCCGGCTTATCTGAGTTCAGAGGGCTGCACCGGATGTGCAATTTGCGCCATCGTTTGTCCGGAAGCAGCCCTTACTATTTACCGCGAAGTTCCAGCGCGCCGAGTTAAAGCAAGCGTTTAGGATTTTATGCATGGCTAAAGAACTGCTTAAAGGAAACGAAGCTATCGCCGAAGCCGCCGTTCGCTCAGGTTTGGAAGCATACTTCGGATACCCGATCACTCCACAAACCGAGCTGCTTGAATGGTTATCGGTGCGAATGCCCGAATTAGGCCGCACTTTTATGCAGGCGGAAAGTGAACTGGCAGCCATAAACATGGTTTATGGAGCTGCCTGCACCGGGGCACGCGTGATGACCTCCTCCTCGAGCCCTGGGATCAGCTTAATGATGGAGGGTATCTCCTACATTGCGGGCACCGAATTGCCAGTAGTGTTGGTAGATGTGATGCGTGCTGGACCCGGACTGGGAAATATTGCCCCGGCTCAAGGGGATTACAACCAGATTGTGCATGGAGGAGGGCATGGAGACTTTCGACCCATCGTCTTAGCTCCTGCCAGCGTACAAGAATCAATCGACCTTACAGGTGAGGCTTTCAAACTTGCTGATAAATACCGGGCGATTGTGGTTGTGTTGATCGACGGATCTATCGGTCAAATGATGGAGCCAGCTGAGCTTCCGCCCATGCAGCAAGTTGACCGGCAGCGTCCCAATTGGGCGGTAACTGGCGCTAAAGATCGCGATCGCCGCATTCTCAGCTCCATTTACATTGATCCTGAGAATGAAGAGCAGACGAATTTCCGTTTACTCGAGCGCTGGAACCAGATTGAAGCCAACGAGATCCGCTACAAAGAATATTATCTTGATGATGCAGAGATTGTCGTCGTTGGATTCGGTACTTCTGGTCGGGTTGCCCTCTCTGCTGTGCGGGCTGCGCGAGCCGAAGGTATTCCAGTCGGATTATTGAGACCAATTTCCGTCAGCCCGTTCCCTTATGCGAGGCTCAAACAGCTAAGTGAACAAGCTTGCGGGATGCTGGTCGTTGAAATGAATTCCGGCCAAATGCTGCACGATGTTCAAACCGCGGTCGGTGGTAAAATTCCAGTCGAGTTTTACGGCCGCATGGGGGGTGTTATCCCCCTGCCAGATGAGATCTTGGAACAAATCAGCAGGCTTTGCTATGAGCCGGTAGCTCCCAGCGCAAATCCTCGCGAGTCGTGGATGGACCGCATGGACCTGGCTAAGAATTAAGGAGTCACAACATATGGGTTTGGAACCACAATTTGAAACGGTTTACAAACGCCCAGACACATTCACGCCAACAACAACACATTACTGTCCTGGATGCACACACGGGATTGCCCACCGATTGGTGGCCGAGGTTCTTGAAGAGATGGACCTGCAAGAGAAGACCATCGGTGTCGCCTCAGTCGGCTGTTCAGTCTTCGCCTACAAATATTTCGACTGCGACTTTGTTGAAGCAGCGCATGGCCGCGCGCCAGCTATGGCGACTGGTATCAAACGGGTACTGCCAGACCGCATCGTTTTTACCTACCAGGGAGATGGTGATCTGGCTTCAATTGGCATGGCAGAAATTGTACATTCCACTGCCCGTGGGGAAAACATCACCGCGATTTTTGTCAATAATGCCAATTATGGCATGACCGGGGGTCAGATGGCTCCGACAACTTTGCCCGGTCAAAAAACCACCTCTTCGCCTGCTGGACGGGATATTGAAGACACGGGCTACCCCATCCGCACGGCGGAGATGCTGGCCACGCTCGATGGAGCCGGTTATATCGTCCGGCGCAGCCTGCACGATCCAAAAAATATCCGTAAAGCTAAAAAAGCCATTCGCTTGGCGTTCGAGACTCAAGAAAGAGGACTCGGTTTTTCGATGGTCGAGCTGCTCTCCACCTGCCCGACCAATTGGGGGATGAATCCTGTCCAATCTTTACAGTGGATCGAAGAACGCATGATTCCATACTTCCCTCTTGAGGATTTCAAAGTCTCCCCCAATCTCAGCCAGGTAAGGGTATAACCTAAAAAAGGATATTGAATGCAAACCGAAATCGTGATTGCAGGTTTTGGCGGCCAGGGAGTGCTGTTTGCGGGACAAGTTCTCGCCTACGCAGCCATGGATAATGGCAAAGAAGTCACCTGGATTCCATCCTACGGACCTGAAATGCGAGGTGGGACTGCAAACTGCACCGTGATCATCGCGGATGAGGAGATTGGTTCTCCGCTGGTACGGTATCCGCAAGCATTGATCGTCATGAACTTGCCATCATTGGATAAATATGAACAGACTGTCGCCAAAGGTGGCACTGTGATCGTGAACTCGTCCCTGATTGAGCGCCCCATCCACAGGGAAGATCTCAGCAGTCATCTCGTTCCTGCGAACGAGATCGCCGAATCATTGGGAGACAAGCGCATGACAAATGTTGTCATGGTGGGAGCATTGCTGGCTGTAATCCCAGTTCTACCGATCGAGGCCATCGAAAAGGCGTTGAAAGATCACCTGCCGGAGCGGCATAAGAAACTACTCCCGCTCAATTACCAAGCACTTCGCGCAGGTGCAGACTTAGTGCATAAGGAGAGGATAGGACAACAAGCATAACGGATTCACCCTCTGGGTTCCTGATCCCAGCCAGCATCCATTACACATCACTGCTCAACATCGCTTCACTACAGATCACTGCACCAGGCAATCATTACTCGCATGGTTATCGGGAACCAAGCCACATCAACGAACATCAAATTACGTCCTTGAACCTCTTTAGCAACGGGGCTGTCTCAAGCAGACAGCCCCGAACTTATTAATGCACCTCAAGCCCGATCCAAATGCCCGCTGGATCGAAATTTTTCCACTCGATTTATGCCGAAAAGTGTGAGCTGGTTCACACCAGGGCAGTTAATATTTTGCCTATTAATCTCTTCCTCAATAAAATCAGGTACAATACAATTCAACCTAGGCTTATCCGATTATTAACTTGTCCATTAGTTTGTGGAGGCATAATATGGACCAGACACAGGTTATCTACTTATGCCCAATTTGCTTCAGAGTATGCGAATCTGAAGAAGAGTGCCATGAGCACCAAATGGTTTTATGTGAGACGGGACACCCAGGTGATGAGCGCCGCAAACCCATCACTGACGACTACGGAAATTTGGTTTCCCGGGCCCCTCTTTGGTACTTAGAGGCTTTGAGTCGCGATAGGGATTAGTAACAGATCCACAATTGCTGCAAGTTCAAATAATACAAATCTTCGAAGATCTGGATTCGCTCCAGATCTATTATATTGTCTAGCCCACTTCGGCAAGCCCAGTGCAGAGCCTGTCCCGCCAGGTTCTTGGGCGGGGCTCTTATGGGTGTTGTTACTAAAATAATCCGAGTATTAAACCTCAAAACTTACTAGAAACCTAACAAAAAAAGGGCTGCCTCGGTATTTTAACCAAGGCAACCCTTTTCTTATTCTTAGATATCTTCTACGCCATGATGGGCGTGTCCTTGTATTTCAGAGCAGCATGGGCTGCTGAGAGCCGGGCGATAGGCACTCTGAATGGAGAGCAGCTGACATAATTCTGACCGATCGAATAGCAGAAATCGATCGATTCAGGATCTCCGCCGTGTTCTCCACAGATACCGACTTCTAAATCTGGGCGAGCTTCCCGTCCCATCCGTACACAGATCTCCATTAGCTTTCCAACGCCGTCGAAATCTATTGTCTGGAAGGGATTCTTCGGCAAGATACCATCTTCCACATACTTAAGCAAGAAATTGCGTTCCGCATCATCGCGGCTGTAGCCGTAGGTCATCTGGGTCAGGTCGTTGGTTCCGAACGAGAAGAACTCTGCCACATCGGCGATTTCACCAGCCGTCACTGCCGCGCGGGGAATTTCGATCATGGTCCCAAATTTGTATTCGAATTCAACACCTTTTTCTTGCATTATTTCCTTGGCGATCACTTCAAGGCGGGGTTGAATGAAGTTGAGCTCATTCACCGTTCCTGTCAAGGGGATCATTACCTCAGGCTTTGCGTTGATTCCTTTCAGTGTCATATTCGCGGCCGCCTCGATGATCGCCCGAACCTGCATTTCGACGATTTCGGGCATCATGATGCTCAAACGAATTCCACGCAGGCCCATCATCGGATTACTTTCGTGCAGCGCTTGAACATGGCTCAGCAAATCTTCCTTCTCTGCCAGGCCTTGGTCTTCACCCTTCACCCGCATCGTGATCACCTCTTCCAGCAGTTCTTTTTCAGATGGGAGGAACTCATGCAAAGGTGGGTCGATCAGGCGGATTATCACAGGGTATCCATCCATCGCTTCGAACAACCCTTCAAAGTCCGAACGCTGGAAAGGCAGCAGTTCATCCAAAGCTAATTTTCGCTCGGCTGAGGAATCCGACAGGATCATGCGTTGTACGGTAGGCAGTCGTTCCTGTTCAAAGAACATATGCTCCGTCCGGCATAGGCCAATACCGACCGCGCCATAAGAACGTGCTCGCCTCGCATCCGCGGGATAATCAGCATTTGCCCATACCTGTAATCCGGTCGTCGGCCAACCCTCTGGCGCTTTGCGAATGCCAGGTGTGGCGCTGATCTCGTCAGCCCAGGAGAGCAAAGTAAGCAAATCGGTTTGCTCTTCTAAAGTCGGGGCGATGGTGGCGATTTTGTCGAGGAAGACTTCACCGCTGGTTCCATCCACCGAGATCCATTCACCTTCTTTGACCACTTTATCATCAACTGTCATTAAGCGCTTTTCAAGGTCTAGCTTGATCATTGCAGCGCCAACCACGCATGGAACTCCGAATTGCCTGGCGACCACTGCCGCATGTGAGGTGGCGCCACCTTCGCTGGTTAAGATGCCTTTCGAGGCCAACATACCATGAACATCATCGGGCTTGGTGAACGGCCGCACCATGATCACATCCTGGCCCTCTTCTTTTGCCATCTGTTCTGCTGTGTCAGCATCGAAATAGACCTGTCCAACTGCGGCGCCGGGTGAAGCGTTTACTCCGGAAGCATATAATGTACCTGCTTGGCGAGCCTTCTCCATGGCCTGTAAATCAAATTGGGGGTGCAGAAGAGTATCAACATCATCTGGCAGCACACGCAGCACTGCTTCTTCCTTCGAAATCATCCCTTCTTCGGCCATATCAACTGCGATCTTGACCGCAGCTCTCGCGGTTCGCTTTCCTGTCCGGGTTTGCAGCATCCACAGTTTGTTCTTCTCAATCGTAAATTCGACATCCTGCATATCTGTATAGTGCCGTTCGAGCTTATCGCAAATCTCCTGGAATTCCTTATATGCTACCGGCATCTCATTTCCGAGCTCATCGATTTTCTTGGTATTGCGAATGCCAGCTACAACATCTTCTCCCTGGGCATTCAACAGATAATCTCCATATAGCTCGTCATCACCGGTTGCAGGATCACGGGTAAAAGCAACTCCAGTTCCGGAATCCCAACCCATATTGCCGAATACCATAGTTTGAATGTTGACCCCTGTTCCGAGGTCGTGCTCAATCCCGGCCGCGTTGCGGTAATCCACGGCGCGTTTTCCAAACCAGGATTTAAACACTGCTTCTGTTGCCAGGCGCAGCTGTTCGTGAGGATCTTGCGGGAACTCAAATCCCATGTGCTCCTTGACGACGGATTTAAATTTCCCCACCAGGATTTTCCAATCCTCTGCGGTCAGTTCCGTATCAGATTTGATCCCTTTCTCTTCCTTATACTTGTCCATCGGACCTTCAAAGGCTTCATCAGGAATTCCCAAAACCACCTCGCCGAACATCTCTACTAACCTGCGGTAAGCATCATAGACAAAAGTCTCATCGCCGGTCATTTCAGCCATGCCGGTAGCGGTTTCGTCATTCAAGCCGATATTTAGCACAGTATCCATCATGCCTGGCATAGAAAATTTCGCACCAGATCGGCAGGAGACCAATAAGGGATTGCTTGGATCACCAAATGATTTTCCAGTGGCGTCCTCGACATTCTTCATGGCATTAAGCTCTTGATCCCACATACCTGCGGGCATTTTTTCCCCAGCATCCAGGTAGGCATTGCAGGCTTCTGTTGTTACAGTGAATCCAGGTGGAACTGGAACACCAGCCCTGGTCATATCAGCCAGGCCAGCACCCTTTCCACCCAGAAGGGCACGTACTTCCTCCCAATCGCCGCTAACAGATTCTTCAGCAGTCTCAACTTCGCTGAAGAGGTAAACCCATTTTTTTTCAGTCATCTTTCTCTCCTAAAATTAATTTATGATTGCAAAATTTGCGCTTTCAATCACCCGGCACAGTTGACCAGGGAGTTTATGCATCAGTCATAATTATCAGTACCAGGTAGGGAAGCTTAATTCTCAAACTGGGTGTCCATAATTTCAGACGCACGGTTTATAGTTTACCACTCTGAGTGGGATTTCACAAAATGTATTTTGTCAGCATATTTGGTGATCTTTTACATCAAAACCTATATTGAATTACCATTCATCGATGTTTTAATTTTTTCGCAAACCCAATCAACTTTCAGCTATGATAGTTTAATTTTATGGCATGCTAACTTGCCTTCGTGCTAAAATCATATCGATCCGAAAAGGCAAACCCTGTGAAAGCCGGGGACGCAAAGCCATGGGTCTAACAGCATCTTCGAGATGCTTATGATCGCCAGGCTGCCGAGATTGTCGACATGCTGTATGTCTGCGATTTATAGGCCTGGCTTTCCAGGCCTTTTATTTTGCCAGAGAAATCGGCATAGGAGAATAATTATGAAAACTCCAGAAACTGTCAATCGAATGAAACGTGGTGCTGGGCTGCTATTTGTGCTTGTCCTGCTGGCATCACTAACTTTGACCGCCTCACTCAACCAGACAGAACTGAGCTCATACATTATTAAGGGTTCAAATCTGGAGACTGTTAATGCATTGGTCGCATCCCATGGTGGGAGGGTCACCTCCCAGCTAGAATTGATCGACAGCGTTGGAGCACTCCTCCCATCAAGCGCTGTCGCCAGCCTGCAAACTGTGCCTGAAATCACTTCCATTCATCCGAATGCTTCCGTGAGAATGACCGGAACTGGTACTGATAACAACCCTGTTCCAGGTAGTGATTATCCGGATGCCATCGGGGCGGATGTGGTTTGGGACTCAGGTGTCACCGGTGAAGGTGTGTCAGTAGCTATTGTAGACACAGGGTTGAGCAATCATCCCGGTTTGCTGAAAAAAGCTGCTGGGGTGAACAAGAATAAAATCGCAGCCTGGGTCGATTTTGTGGATGGCAGCAAATCCCCTACAGATCCTCATGGCCACGGAACTCACATTGCAGGGATTATTGCCAATGCACAAAAAGGACCTGACGATGAATGGAACGGAGTTGCCCCCGGAGTTCGTCTGGTGGGGGTACGAGTGCTCGACGAGCAAGGATTCAGTAATTATGAGAACGTCATCCAGGGCATTGAATGGGTGATCGATCATAAGGACGAATACAACATTCAGGTCATGAACTTGTCATTGGTCTCTACTGCCGAGGTGCCATACTGGGTAGATCCCCTCAATAATGCAGTCATGCAAGCCTGGGCTAGCGGCATCACAGTGGTTGTCGCAGCCGGCAATGATGGTTCAGACCCAATGTCGATCGGCGTGCCCGGAAACAATCCATATGTAATTACTGTAGGTGCATTTACTGATAACCACACCCCAGATGACTGGAGTGACGATTATCTGGCGCCCTTCTCTGCCGCAGGACCCACACTGGATGCGTTCACCAAACCGGACGTGCTAGCTCCCGGTGCCCATATGGCTTCAGCAATAGCGAAGCATAGCACACTGGAAAGCCAGCATCCTGATAGCGTTCTACCTCACAAATATTTTTGGATGGCGGGGACATCTCAAGCCTCGGCAGTCGTTTCAGGCCTCGCCGCTTTGACCCTGGCGGAACATCCAGATCTCACCCCTGATGAAGTCAAGTATCGGTTGATGGTTACCGCATTACCTTGGGTGGATATGGACACAACCGAGGCAATTTATAGCCTCTGGCAGCAAGGTGCTGGCCGGGTAAATGCACCCGATGCAGTATTTGCAGACATTGAAGGCCAGGCTAATTTTGGCATGGATATCGGGGCAGATCTCGCTGATGAACAACACTATGAAGGATTCTCCTATTTCGATGCGGAGACTGGCGAGTTCCGATTGCGGGGGGATTACTCTGATTGGACAGGCGGGTACGGTGCCTGGGCAGGTGAGTATGGTCCCTGGACTGGTGGCTATGGGGCTTGGGCGGGTGGTTATGGAGCCTGGGCTGGACATGATGGGGCTTGGGCAGGTTCCTTCCCAGATCAAGGCGTAGCTGGCATTACTGAATTTGGTTCCCAAGCTGCAGAACCCCTGCCGTGGGCTGGTGATTGGGTTGATTTTGACGGTTGATCAATAATCCCAAACAACACTCTACAATCTCAGAATTAAACCCAATTTAAACCGGGGCTTGGAGGAAATTCCAAGCCCCGGCATATTTTTAAATTGCATCATTATCTAACTACTGATGTTAAGTTATCATCCTGGAACTTTAATTTTACTTAAATCGGATTCCACCTTTCGAAGCTCTGCGTCAGCACCCACTTCTGAGAAGACTTCTTTTGCACGCTGGAAGTACTCATCTGCTGCCAGGATGTCGTCAAGCTCAATCGCCAGCAGTGCTTGTTCGTAAGCTGTACGCGCCGACTCCAATTTCTCTAACGCAGCGCTAAAAATATCAGCGCTCTCTTGCAGTTTTTGTTGGGCCAAATCTAAGATTCCCCGTTCGCGATTGATGGCGCCTTGTAATCTCAATACTCTTCCAACCTGGACTGAGTCACCTGTCGGGTCAGATCCATCTCGAGTCAAGCTTTCCCAAGATCGAAGACTCCAATGAATTGAGTCTTCGAGTTCTCCCCAGGCGAGATAACATTCAGCCAGGTAACACATGGCATCGATTAAGTTGTCCTGTGCTCCGAGCTCCTCAAATATTCGCATGCTCTGCTG
>CALBUI010000217.1 GCA_937968125.1 uncultured Anaerolineales bacterium
AATCCAGTTTCCGGTTGGTGGACGCCGGCAATGCACTTGGCAAGAGTAGATTTTCCACTGCCATTTTCCCCAATCAAAGCATGAATTTCTCCACTTTTAATCGTCAGGGAAACATCATCCAGAGCTTGAACGCCTGGAAACTCTTTAGATACCTCGCGCAGTTCCCACAAAGGGGGGGAATTCTCATTCATATTGAAAATATAGGTTCCTCTAGTTACCACGCTCTAGTGTGGTAACTAGAAAATTCATAACAATGATTACATTCATTTTACATCAATGATCACCCCGGCCACAATATAATTGTGGCCGGGGAAGATAGATTGACGGCCAAAAAATTATCCGGTTTTACTCAGACACACAAGAATATAACTCTGAAGGTTCCGGATACAGGTTTTCTGGATGACAAAGATAATCATCGACGTTGGTTGCATCGACGATCACTGTGGGTGTCTCCGTCCAGCCGCCAGGATAAACCTTGTTCAAGCAGTCCATGGCGACGTTCAAAGCCACCTGACCCATCAGGTATGGGGTGGTGTTGACAGTTGCATGCCAGCGACCTGCGGAAATATCCTCTAATCCGGTCGTGTCGCCGTCATTGCCGTAGATGATCACATCTTCGCGCCCAAGTGCTTCAGCAGCTCGTGCAGCACCGATGGAGATGTAATCGTTAGCTGTGACAACAACCTCGATCTCTGGGTTGGCCTGCAGCAGGTCCATCATGGCTGTGTTTCCGGTTTCAACATTCCACTCCGTCGGCAAGCTGGCTACGACCTCCATGCCTGGGAAGTCTGCAAACGCGTCCAGGTACCCACCGATTCGTTCGGTGGAGTGGTAGCCTGGTAGACCTTCAAGCACACCCACTTTTGCCACGCCACCAGCCTCTCCGATAGCATACATGCCTTCCTTGTAGGTGCCTTTGCGCTGGCTGTACCCGACAACGCCATTTACCGGTGTGGGAAAGTTTGGAATATCGGAGTTGACGATGATCACCGCGATGCCGGCATCCACTGCCTGCTTCACGAGAGGAGCAGCTGCGCCTTCGTCATGTGTCGAGAGGATGATCGCATCCACGTCTTGAGTGAGTACATCCTGGATCATGCCCATTTGACCCTCGATATCGGAGCCGCTCTGTGGAGCCAGCATGAACGTTTCAACGCCCAACTCCCCAGCCAGGTCTTCGATACCAGCACCAATTGCCTGGTAGTAGTTAAATTCTGTTGCTGGGGGCATATAAGCGATCTTGGCTGCACCGCCTTCAAAACCGACCGCAGCACAGCTGGCCTGAGCGCCAGGATTGAGCGCCACAGGGGCTAATCCGGGTTCAGGCGCGGTGTAATCTGCTGCGGAGATCTCTCCTCCACTCTCGGCAGGTGCTGCTTCTTCTGGAGCCGCGGTGGTGCATGCGGCGACTGTAATCGCCAGAAGTAGTAATATCACTAAAATTTTCTGTTTCATTTCAAAATCCTCCGTATTTTTTAACTTGGAAATTGTGGTAGGGCGATCCGATTTTTTGATTTTCCGCTCACCTCCTTCTATACTTATCCAGGCCAAAAAATATTCCTACCTGCAAATTTCATATTTCTCGATTTACAGTGAACATAATTTAACCGGGTGGAATGACCTTGGCAGATTTCATCTTATGCACGGCTTGCTTTCCGACGTTCGTTCAGCACATCGAAGACTACCGCCAGAATCAATATCAAGCCGGTGATAAAACTTTGGTAATACACATCAACGCCCAATAAGTTCAGGGCGTTTGCCAGCATGCCCATAAATAGAGCGCCGAGAAATGCACCCAGAACGGAACCTTCACCGCCGCTCAAACTGGCACCGCCGATGATACAAGCTGTGATAACTCGCAATTCAATTCCTGTGCCAACCGTCAAGGAAGAAGAACCAAAACGACCTGTGAGCATCAATCCGGCGGTACCTGCCAGCACCGCTACCAGGCAATAATTGAATATCTTTACCAGGTCGACGTTAATGCCGGAAAGCCGAGCGGCATTTTCGTTTCCACCGATGTAATAGCTCTGGCGAAAAAATCGCGAGTTGCGCAGCAGCAGGTCCCCAGCGACCACCAGAATTAAAAGGATAAAGATCGGGTACTGGATTCCGAAGAGCCGGCCCTGGCCGATCACGGTGAAGGATTTTGGCAGGTTTAATACTGCCCTTCCAGAAGCGAGGATCAGCAGCAATCCCCGAATTGTGATCATCGTTCCCAGCGTAGTAATGAAAGGGTTTATTTTTAGTTTTGCAACCAGCGAACCATTCAGTAATCCAACACTCAACGCGGCGAGCAATCCGATAATTATTGATAATGGAGAGCTGACACCTGCAGTTAATGCCAATCCAGTGACCACCCCGACGAGGGCAAGCGTCGATCCGACTGATAAATCCAACCCGCCAGAAATGAGCAGAATCACCATCCCGACCGCAATAGTTGCCTCTACAGAAAGGGCGAGCAAGATCGCTTCGATATTCAAACGGGTGATAAAAATGGGGCTCGCTAACGACATTATGATCGTGAAAGCGATGATAACCAGCAGCAGGACAAACTCACGAAATGATGCCAGCCGTCGGAATGTACCCAGCAATCCACCCTCTTCTGAATTGGTCCTGATCGTCTCGGTCCCTGCCTCTTGTTCCGTCATGGAAGACCTCAATGCTGATTGCGGTTTTTTATCCCGGCGGCATATGCCAGGATCAGCTCTTCAGAGAATTCCTCGCGCGACACTTCACCAGTGATTTGTCCTTGATGGATAACCAGAATTCGATCACAGATGCCGATCAGCTCGGGTAGATCGGATGAAATCATGATAATTCCAGTGCCTGCTTCTGCCAGTTCCCGCAGTTTATGGTAAATTTCTGACCTTGCGCCGACGTCCACGCCCCTGGTTGGCTCATCAAAGATAATCACTTTCGGTTCAATCCCCATCCACATGGCGATCATGGCTTTTTGTTGGTTGCCACCTGACAAATTGAGTATTTTCTGGTTGGCGCTGGGCGTAGCGATGGCAAACTTTTCGATCCTGGTAAAGACATCTTCCTTGATCTCTTTCCGGGCTAGAAAACCAAACCGGTTGGTAAATTCTTTTAATACCGGCGCGATTAAATTTTCCAGGATAGTCATGTCCAAGAATAAACCCTGCCCCTTGCGGTCCTCAGTGAGATAAGCAATACCGCGGTTAATCGCATCTTGTGGTCGATGGATATCAAGTTCTTCGCCCTCCAGAACAACTTTTCCTTGATCTTTTGGATCAATGCCGAAGATCGCCCGCGCCAAATCTGTTCTGCCTGCACCGACCAGTCCAGCTAATCCAAGAATCTCACCGCGTTTCAAACCAAATTGAATATCTTGGAAAATACCTTTGCGAGAGAAAGCCTCCACCTGGAAGTACTCCCCTTGAGTAGTTTCCAATTGGGCGGTGTCACCATACATATCGCTGATCTCCCGTCCAACCATCATTGCCACTAGATCGTCCTCAGTGACCTCACCTATCGAACGAGAACCAACATACTTACCATCGCGCATGACCATGACTCGGTCGGCGAGGTCGAAAACCTCACCCAGCTTGTGAGTGATGTAAATGAAGGACATGCCTTCTTGCTGCAGGCTGCTAATGATCTCGAACAGGTCGGATACTTCCGCCTCAGTCAGGGATGAAGTTGGTTCATCTAAGATGAGTATTTTTGGATCTGTTGAAATCGCTTTTAGTATTTCAATGACCTGTTGTTTTCCCATGGGCAGCCGTTTTACCAAAGTTGTGGGATCCAAATCGAGGTCAAAGCGGTTGAGCAGCTCCTTGGTCACCCGGCGAAGTTGACGCCACTTGATATTGTTGAAGAGCCCAACAGGTTGGCGATTGGCGAATATATTCTCGCCAATCGTGATCCCATCTACCAGGGAGAGTTCTTGAAAAACCATACTGATGCCGGCGTTGAGTGCATCGTAGGCAGAAGTAAATGACACAGCCTGATCTTCGAGATAAATTTCGCCGGATTCAGATCTTTGAACACCACACAAAATCTGCATCAGAGTGCTCTTACCAGCTCCGTTTTCACCGACCAATGCCAGGATCTCACCCTTGCGCAGGCCAAAGGTGACGTCATCAACCGCCTGCACACCAGGAAAATGCTTTGATAAATGATCGGCTCGTAAAATATATTCCACGGTTCGCGTTACCCAATAGGGATTCGGGAGCCCCAAATTCATGGGACCCCCGAGCATTAGGTTGTCCAGTTAGGGTACGTAAATCTCGTTGGCTTCTAAGAAGTAATCAAGATTGGATTCATCGACGTAGTTGACTGCCATGAAGACCTGGCTGGGACCAGGATTGACGCCCGCGGCTGCGTTATCCGAAGTCAACGGTGCTTGGTTGTAATTATCGGTGTAGAGGGTGAGCAGCGCCCAATAAGCCATAGCTGCATCGTTCTGGGCTACGGTGCCGGTCACAACGCCTTCTCGGATCTTTTCAAGCACATCCGAGTTGCGGTCCATGGATACGATCTTGACCTCACCTACCCGATCAAGTTCCTCGACTGCGGTCGCAGCACCGATTCCACCGGTTGAGTCGGTCGCGGCAAAAGCGGCCAGGTCGGGGAATCGCTGCATAATATCTTTTGCAGTATTGACGGAGGTAACCGTGTCTGCCTTTGTGTCTCCAACTTGTACGACTTCAATTCCAGGGTAATTCTCAAAGGCGGCTCGATATCCTTCTTCACGATCATCAAACATGCCTACCCCAGGGATACTCAGAATGGCTACCTTGCCCTCGCCACCTAAGGCTTCAGCAAGGTTTTGTCCGCCTACGTAACCCAGGTCATATTGGAATGAGCCCACAAATGCCAATCGCTTGGTGTTTGGCAAATCACCCAGGATGGTCACAACCGGGATGCCAGCATCGACTGCCTTGTCGATCGAGGGCTCGAGGATTGGCTCTACTGCAAATACCGCTATTCCCTTGGGATTCCTGGCAATAGCCTGGTCAAATGCAGCCACCATGGCGTTCATATCATATTCGGCTGGGCCAACATAGCTGGCTTTGACCCCGAGATTATCCCCCGCCCACTGCCATCCATACTTGTGCGCATTGAAGAACTCAAGATTACCCATCGCGGAGACGTAAATGTACTCATCTTCGCTGCGATCCTCAGTTTGTGCACTAGATTCGCCCCCAGAGGATGCTGGCTGTGATTGGCAACCAGATAGCGGCATCGCAATGGACAGCACAATGACCACCATCAAGGTTAATAAGATTTTGCGTTTCATGTTCCTGCCTCCTTAAACTGGTATTAATTTCTATCGATTTTCTGTGGTTAATCTGGTGATCAGGTATTGCCTCCCTCAGCAATGACCTGGCACCGCTTTGATCAACTTCTCATTCTTCTATACCTGCACCTCCTCATCAACCTTATAGCAACCTGGAAATTTATAGATCGAGAATGCCACTCCACTATCTCATGGAAATACCTGGTCCAATGGTCTTTGACCTAACAAAATTGCTTTCGCATTTTCAGCAGCCACATAGCGGCACTCATCGAGCGATTGCACGGAGACATAAGCAGAGTGTGGGGTGATGAAGCAATTGTCCAGAGTAAACAGGGGATTCATGTCTGGGGTCCAATTGTGCAGTTTGGCGGGTTCCTCTTCCGTGTCGTCCAGTCCAGCTGAGGCAATTTGTCCTTCTACCAGCGCTTCGTAAAGCGCAGTATTATCAACACATTTCCCTCTGGCACAATTAATCAAAACAGCTGTCTTTTTCATTAATTCAAGTGCTTCAGCGTCAACGATGTGATGGGTCTCAGTTGTATAGGGACACATCACATTGACTAAATCCGATGTCTTGATTAATTCATCCAGCTCCACTTTTCGAACGCCGTGGGTACTCATAAAGCTTCTTGAGACGTAAGGATCGTAAGCGATGATTTCAAATCCAAAATCGTCCAACTTGCGATTGATGTTCTGGGCAATCCTTCCAAAACCGATCAAACCCCATATCGAATTGCGGAAGCGGAATATCTCACCGCCTGATGCACTCCAGTGCCATTCTCCTCTGCGAGTGGCCTGGCTGTACATGGGGATACGTCGCAGCAGCATCAATCCCATGGTGATCGTATGGTCAGCAACCTCATCGATACTGTAATCTGGAACATTAGTGACGATCATGCCATTGTCGTAGGCTGCCTGGACGTCGACGATATCAACCCCTGTCCCATAACGGCAGATGGCTTTGCACTTCTCAAGCTTCTCAATGGTGTCGCGAAATATCTTGGCGTACTGCTGTAATATGATGTCTGCATCCGCGGCAAGTTCGGCAACTTCTGCCCCGGTTTTGCTTTGCAGTCCGATCACTTCAGCGCCAATGGGTTCAAGCACGCTGCGCTCGATATCCAGGTTCGGATAATCGTAATCGCTTACATATACCTTGAACTTTGACATTCCGATCCTCCCAATGGTTTTGCGCTTAATTCTTTGCCTGAATACATTTACTCAACTTCGTGCTGGTAGGCACCAGCAGAATAGGTTAATTCATAGGAGTGGCTGTAAATCTCAAAAACAATGCCGAAAGGATCTTCGACATAAACCATGCGATAAGGCTTCTCATCAGGATAGTATTCGCGGACGGGCATGCGCTGCTTGCCGCCGTACTCGACAACTTTTTCAAGTAATCCTTCCAGGTCAGGGTCCTGAACGCAAAAATGAAAGACACTGGTCTTCCAAAACTCCAGGTTGTTCTCAGGTTGTTCGGAGTTGCGGAACTCGAACAGCTCAATGCCTATGCCATCACTGGTGACCAGGTGGGCAATCCGGAAACCACCATACCCGGCGCCAAAGACATCGTTGCACATGACGCCGATGGCGGTTTTGGTTTCTTCAGTGACCTCGGTGGGGGGCATGATCACATAAAATCCGAACACCTCCGAGTAAAATTTGACCGCAGCTTCCAGGTCGGGGACGGAAAGTCCAATATGGGAAAATGAACGTGGGTAAGTCATTTCAACCTCCTATAAGTGATTAGCGAGCGGTGCGCTTGCCTCCGCCCAAAACGTCTGCCTTCATCAATGCCTGTGTCTCTGCTTTGGTGAGAACGGGCAAGTCAAACATCAAGGTCTGCTTGATGCGGGTTGCTGCGTCGCCGACCATAACTCCTTTTTCAATTCCCGCTTTGTTCATGCCTTCGGTCAGCAGCCCATAATAGAAACCACCATTCCAGGTGTCACCACCGCCCAGGCGGTCCATGAGAGTGATTGGTTTTACTGCTGGTGAGCGGAAGAAAAATCCACTGGTATCCACAGCGGCTGTCTCCCAGCGGTGTTGCTCGAAAGTATCCGGATAACGGATCGTGATGGCGACAATTCTCGTCTGGAAACGCTCACTTACTTCCTGGGCAAATGCCTGGATGTCCTCGTCTTCAAGCCGGCCAATATCACCCTTTACAATCTGCTCCGCGCTGTATTGACCACACCCGATCCCGTAAATCTTGGCCATATCCTCGATAGTGGTGATAAAGATGTCGATATACTTTTGGATGAGGGGCGTCATCACTTCTGAGCACTGCTCTTTGGTCCACAGCGTACCTCGATAATTGAAATCCATACCTACCAGGCAATCTGCTGGTTTGGCGCTCATTGCCTCCTCAAATGCATTCAGCATCGGATTACCTTGGTATCCGCTGTGAGTGGCCAATCCGAAAGAGATACCAGAAGTATGGAAGAGGCGGCAATCTTTCAGTGCGGCTTTCCAATCGACCATACCGGCATCCAGCCTGCTGGCGGCGGAATACATGCGCTGATACCAGCCGGTGTTCTTGCGAGGGGTCCTGCCAATTTCATATATGAATCGCCCTATCGGTTCTGCTTTTGGCGCCCAGACAATGAAATCTGTCTTGATGCCCTGGGCCCGGGCTGTATCTCGCAGCAGCCATCCATATGGGTTGTCTGGGACACGGGTGACATAAGCCGATGGGATACCAAAGCGCGCCAGCAGCATCGCCAGGGTGTATTCACTACCGGCAAAGGCGATGTGGACAATTTTTGCCATCTCTGCCCTCTGCATATCCGCCGGTGTATCCCTCAACATCGTTTCCCCAAAGGTCACGAATGCCGAACCTTTGTGATCAAAATCGCTCAAATCATCTTTGGAAATATCCCATTTGAGAGGTTGATCGCTCATGTTAGCAAGTCTCCTTAAGTCTCATCCATTACCAGGGTTGGCGGGGAGTTGACAGGAAGTCTGGTCCATCTTTGCCGACAGCAACATTGTCTTCAATGCGGATGCCGCCGAAATCCTGGATATACACACCGGGTTCAACGCTCGATACGATCCCCTCGACCAGGGTGCCGGATGCGCCCGGCATCAGGAACGGGGTCGATTCGTGGAAACGGTAACCAAGTCCATGCCCGGTAACATGCACGAAGTATTGGCCCAATCCTGCTGAATCCAATACTTTGCGCGCGGCGATGTCTGGTTCAGCATAAGAATTTCCAGGGACCATCTCCTTGCAGGCCGCTTGTTGGGCTGCCAATACGGCATTGTGAACCTCACGCTGGCGCTTATCTGGCTCTCCAGCAACTGCCATATAGGTCAAATCCGAATAGTAGCCATCCATCACGGTTGCCATTTCAACCATCACCAGGTCTCCCTCTTCTATAACCCGGCCAGTGGAGGGGATTAACAAATTCGCTTTGGCTGTGTTGACCGGCCCAGAAGCAACCTCGACTTCTGCCCAGACCAACCGGGCACCCTTATAGCCGGCACCTGCCTTCCTGATGGTTCCTTCTATCAGAGCGCTGATTCCGACCTCGGTCATGCCAGGTTGTAATTCGGTCAGGAATTTCTGGGTGCCTTTCTCAGCCAGTTCATTGGCCACCCTCAATCGCTCTAGGTCGTACTTTGTTTTCACCAACTTGGCAGATTGGATCAGATCGGTTGCGTCCAGCAATGCAGCCGAGGAAAATACCTCGCTCAACATTCCATCCCAAGGAGCTGCAGGAATGATCGGTTCGGCGTGGCGATAGCTGGTTCCCACAATTTCAAGCGTCTGCTCGACACCGATCCTGGCTGAATCAATTCCCAGTGTTTGGCGAATTTCACTTAACAGCTGCCGATAGCTAGTATATAAATCCTGGTCTTTCAACAGTGCCCAACCAAATGGGACGATATCAGCCCAGTCCGGGTTACCCCATTCAGCTTCAACCTCCGGGATGAACAGGGTTGGCTTCCCCTCTTGAGGTAAGACGGCGACAGAAATCCCATGAACCGGCCAATACTCAGTGATGTAGACAACGTTCTCTGGTAATCTGCACACCAGGCAATCGACTTTCGCTGCGACCATCAATTCCTGCAAGCGTCTAACGCGCTGTGTTTCATATTCGGGCATCAGATCACCTCCTGTGTGGTAGGTGTATTTTGTATTTTTCGTGTTCGATCTGAAAATTTAAAAATGATTTTCATAATCTGCCGAATTCTGCTAATAGTTCTTCCACCGTCTTGCCTTCACGGATTCTAGCTCGGGTTTGTTCTTCCATTTCGGCTTGTTTTTGTGCTTTTGCCAAGATTTCTTCCGCATCTTCCAGTGGGACGACGGTAACCCCAACTTCATCGCCAATCACGATGTCTCCCGGATTGACCACTACCCCTGCACATTGGATGGGTACATTGATTTCGATCGGCTCCATCCGTCCGGAGACAATCGTATGAGTAGAACGCGGGACGATCGCCTTGGCGTGGATATAAAATCCAAGATCACGAGTTTCATCTGTATCCCGAATTGCGCCGTCTACGACCGCTCCAACCACACCTTTCATTTGGCAGAGGCCAGCCATGAGGCCGCCCCAAATTGAAGTTTCCGTCTCCCCGGCGGCGTCAACTACGATAACATCGCCATCTTGTGCAACAGAAAGGGCATCTAAGCAGTCGACCTGGTTGCCTGGTTCAAGGCGGACGGTTAAAGCCGGACCAGCATAGCGCGTCTCATTGTCAATTGGTTTCATAAAACTGCGCATTACACCAGCCCTCTCCTGGGCATCTGCAACCACACAGGATGGGCTGTAGACCTTGAGTATTTCCTTGAATCCCTTCAGTACTTCAGGTGTTGGTGTTTTCTCCCTCTGGTTGATGATTCTGCGCATATTTGGCTCCTTATTAGGTATTCTCGTTTCTAAATCCTAAATTTTTTGAAATATTGTTTGCGGCGAGCAAAGTTCGCTCGATTAATGCAGTATTCTGTTCAATGGGATCGATTCGATCCCTGGGTCCAGATACGCTGATGGCGGCAACTGTTTCTCCATATTGGTCGAAAATGGGGGCAGCCACACAGCGTACTTCTTGCTCATGTTCGCCCTGGTCAAGGGCATATCCTCTCGACCGTACCCGTTTAAGGTGTTCAACTAACTCATCTTCATCTGTTATGGTCGTATCAGTGAATTTATTTAGATTCAGCTGCGCTAATTTGTCTTGGATAAATCCTGGTGGGGTATAAGCCATCAAAGCTTTTCCCAGTCCAGTGCTGTAAGCCGGCGCTCTTCTACCAACTCGCGATGACATCAAACCAATGGCATAGAGCCCTTCTAATTTCTCCAGGTAAACGATTTCCATGTCATCTAATACCCCCAAATGGACTGTTTCCTTGGTCTCGTTTCGCAATGATTCCATTTCTGGCAAAGCAGCCTGGCGGATTTCATCCCCAATATGGTAGGCTTTTGAGAGCTCCAGACAGGCCAATCCAAGCCGGTACTGACCGGTTGAATCCTCCGATTGAACCAGATTGTGGGAGCGGAGTGCCGCCAGCAACCGGAATGTCGTGCTGCTGTTTATTTCTAGTTCGCGGCTCAATTCCGTGAGTGTGCGAGGCTTCCCATCGGAAAGTGTTTTCAACACGCTAACAGCCCGATCAAGCACCCGGATGTTATAACGAGCTGAATTTTGGGCTTTGGTCACGTGTTCTCCCTTCAAACGATGACTTGATAAACTTTCAATTCACTTCCATCATAGAGCGATTTCAATTTAGGTTTGAGGGCTGCGTGTGAATTGGATGCTCGCCAGCTGGTTGCGGCTTCTTCAGATTCAAAGCGCAGAACCATCTGCAAATCTTGTTTCTTATTGGTATCTTTGAGCAGCTCAGCTTTTATGAAACCAGGCGTTTGAGACATTGCAGGCTGGTAATCGCTGGTAAAGAAGTCTTCGAATTCAATTCCATTTCCTGGCAAGACATGAAAGGTGACGTGCCGCTCAAACCCTTTGCCCATTTCAGCCTTCCCTTCCTTTGCGAACTTCTTCCCGGTATTGCCTTGCATTTTCGCTGATCGATTCAAATTTTTTCTCTGCCAGCAGTTTTTGGTTGATCAGAGAACTGCCCACTCCTACCACCTCTGAGCCGGCGCGGATAAAATCTGCAGTTGTCTTCAGATTCACGCCTCCGACAGGTACGAGTTTTACCTGGGGCAGGGGTGCTTTGATCGCTTTGATATAAGGTGGTCCACCTACACTGGCTGGAAAAATCTTGACCATGTCCGCTCCAGCTTCCCAGGCGGTAAGCACTTCAGTAGGAGTGTATGCCCCCGGAACGACGGGCACGGAATAGCGTTTGCAAATTTCGATCGTCTTGAGATTGAGAGTTGGGCAGACGACAAATTGCGCCCCAGCCAGGATCGCGGCTCTGGCTGTTTCTGGATCGAGTACGGATCCCACGCCGAAGATGACCGCATCACCATATTTGGTATTGGCCTCCTCAATTACTTTTAAAGCCCCAGGTGTGGTCATGGTTACTTCAATTGCATTAACACCACCCGCCAGGACTGCATCGGCTGCGTTCAGCAATTGCTCGGAGCTGCTGGCGCGCATAATCGCCACAATCCCAATCTCGCGGATTGAGTCGCTTATATTGGCTTTCTTGTCTCCCATATTTGCCTCCTTAGATTGAGGTTTTGGTTGAAAAGAGGGGATTGGATAATTGTGACAAATAACATCAGTTTTTGTATAATGAAAACTGTTTTTATCAGATGAAATTATAGCAAATCTTTAGTTGGTTGTCAAATTTGTTAGCGATATAGAATTAATATTGGGCAAACATTAATGGGGATTCGAGTTCCAAGAGATTAAGAGAAGCGATGCGACCGGGTTGATAATGATGATTTTAAAAATAATTATTAAAATTGCAATACCCCCAACACAATCAAAACAAATCGATTTCCACCCTCATGTTGTTATATACAGGACCAACCTTTGATTTCCAGTCGATCAATTCAAGAGTTTCTGTCGTAGTGTGCCAGCGGAGAGTATGAAGCTTAATTTAAAATGTGATCCACTAATGACGTTATTTTACGATAAATGGACATCACCACTCACGGGACCAAGTTTAAAAGTATGACCCTCTACCTCTACAATTTTCATCTCTTCGCTTAGATTTAGGGCAATAGTCATCTGCTCTGTGGAATCATAACGCTTGTAAACGAAAACGCGATCTTGATCATCTGCATGCAGCGTCTGCCTCTCACCCACCGATAAAACAGGGCGTTCACGCCGGAGATGGATCAACCAGCGGTAATAAGAGAGTAAATCCTCGTCCTGGCTATCTCCCCAAAGCATCGGCTGCCTGGCTTCTGCAAGCCCAATACTTCCAGGGCCGTGGACAGGCTGTTCCTGCTCGACTCCCACTTCTGTCCCATAGTAGACAATAGGTGGTCCTGAAAGGGTAAACTGGCATAAGGCTGCCAGCTTCAATTTTCTGCTGTCGCCTCTTGCGAGATGGAGGAAGCGGTTCATATCATGATTATCTAAAAAGCTAGGGCGAGAAAAGTTCGGAGGGAAGAAACGGTCTTGTGCCTCCAGGAAGGCATCCAGTTGGGTGATGCTCATCCTACCTGAGCCAAAGGTATTCCGGATAGCCTGGGTGAGCAGGAAGTCGAGGCAGCCATCCAACCGACCATAAAATTGAAGTTGATGGGCAGGAGAATCAGTCACTTCACCAAATAACCAGGCCTCCGGTTTGATGGATTTGATATCTTTTCGGAACCAGGTCCAGAAATTCAGTGACACCCCGTGGGCGTAATCTAAACGAAGACCATCAAATCCGATCTCGTCCAACCAGAACTTAGCTGAGTCCAAGAGATAGCTGCGCACACCGGGATCTGCTACATTGAGTTTAGGAAGCTCTTTAACTTTAAAATATGTCTCGTAGTCTTTGGGCCACTCTTGCCAGAAGAACCAGGAGTTATATTCACTATTTGGATCAGTCTGGGCCGCCTGGAAGAATGGATGTTCACTGCTCCAATGATTGGCAACGAAGTCCAGCAGCAGGCGAATGCCATTTTGGTGACATTTCTCGACAAGTTCGCGAATATCATCAAGTGTACCCAGCCGTGGATTCACGTTGAAATAATCCGTTGCATGATATCCATGGTGGGTTTTATCTGGAAAGAACGGGTTCAGCCACAGGCAGTTGAATCCCAGCTCCTGAATGTAAGCCAGGTTTTCGATGATCCCCCGCAAGGTACCGCCGTAAATTTCATCAGGTCTCTTTGTCTGGTTCCATTTTCGTCCTGGTCCAGGGTGGAAACGGTCCGGCATGATCTGGTAGATGATGGCATCCTGCGACCAGGCTGGTGGGTGATGCCAACCCACCAGGTAAGAAAAGATCACATTGTCGTCAGCAGGTATCGCAACCGCATCCTCAGGCCGGAATGCAGAAATCTTATAGCGGACTAATGTGCCACTGCTGTGGGCTGGCAGCTTCCCTCGCCATACCTGGTAGTAGGACCAATTCAAATCATCCCATTCGGTCCTGATTAATTCCAATGGAATATCCAACGCTTTGGGCTCTAAGAGAGTGCAAAGCACCCGATCAACTCGATGGTCGATCTGAACCTTGACAGTCAGGGTTGGCTCATCGCCCTCACCAGGCACCAAAGGATCGATTTCCCAGTTGTGTTGAATCCCTGATTGCGACTCGCTCATTCTCGCAGCCCGGTAGTGCAGCTGGTTGAGTTTTCCGAAGATCTTATCTTCCATTGAATTAATAGCTTTCCTGATTATTAATCAGAGATTGAAAACGGTGCGCAACTATTCGACTTCAAACATGGGGATGGTCGCAAAGTCGCTGGCCAACAAATCGCCTTGCGGTGAACTGACGGGAAAGAAATCTGCCAACCAGGCCTCCTGCTCACCAGCCGTCTCCCAAACGATATCCATCGCGCGAGTGTGATTAGTTGATCCTGCTGGACTTCCGCCGATGCGCCACTGCTCAGCCACAGGTAAGACATCCCTTACCCGCATTACCCCACTGCTCGGGAAACCCTCCTGGCTCATTACGATTGCGGCGTAACGCCATTCAGCAGGATTTTCTCCCAGAATCGACTTGGGGACACGGATCGTGACCCTCTGCTGGCTTGGATCTACTGCAACCTGAAATTCGCTCGATTCGGCGATCCGTT
>CALBUI010000218.1 GCA_937968125.1 uncultured Anaerolineales bacterium
ATGGACATTGCTAATCTTGACGTTGGGTATAAACAAGTTCATCGAGAAGCGTCCAAGGGTGACAATTACTTTTGGATTAATTGCCTGGATTTGCCGGTCGAGGTAGGTTTTTGTACAAGTATCCACCTCCTCTGGTTGCGGATCACGATTCTTCGGAGGGCGGCATTTGACCACATTGGTTATAAACACGTCTTCACGTTTCAGCCCAATTTTTGACAACAATTCTTCCAAAAACTTCCCTGCCGCGCCAACAAATGGTCGTCCTTGTTCGTTTTCATGAAAACCAGGTCCCTCACCGATAAACATAATCTCTGAGTTTGCTGGACCCTCTCCAGGAACTGCGTTGTTACGGGAATGATGGAGTTCACATAACGTACATGTAGATACCTCAGTGGATATCTCGTTTAATACTTCTTCAGGGTTCACTCTTCACCTCTCCATACATCAATCGCATTGGCTTTTTACGAGAGAAAATCTTTGCTCCCCTTTTGGAGTTCCACGTCCTCATCAATCAAAACCTGCAAGTTGTCAAGATTCATCAGCAGTGCATCTTCATTGTTATCCCGATAATAACGCCTTCGCCGGGAAACAGTTACAAAGCCTAATTCTTCATAGAGAGTCCGAGCAGCAAGATTACTCTCTCTAACCTCCAACATTGCTCGCTGGGCTCCCAACTTGTACGCTTCGAATAATACTTTGCTTAACAAATCTGCTGCAATGCCGTTGCCACGGTAATCAGGATGAACCGCCAGCGTGGCAATATGTGCTTCTTCCTGAATCAACCAAACATCAACCATCCCAACTACTTTAGAATCCTGGTCTTCGGAAAGAACCTCAGCTACCCAGAGAATCGCAGTCGAGTTGTTCGTCAGATCGTGGCGGTAAGCGCTCTCTGGCCAGGGCAAAGGGAAAGAAAGACGGTCGATAACTAAGACAGAATCAAGGTCATCTTTCCGCATTTCTCGGAAAGAAATGTGAGAATTCTCAATCATCCAGAGCTATTTTGATCGTAATGGAGGTATTCGGGAGCCAGCACAGCTGGCTCATCGGACATCCCTTTTTGCCAGCGGTTCCAACCCAACTCTGCCAGGAAGGAAGGTCTTCTTAATGATTGCGCTGGTGAAGCCAAAATCACGTTTATCCGCTTGCGTCTGAACAGCCTCCGCTCATCCTCAGATAACTCCCCGCACACAATGGTAGGAGATTTTATCCCACTGGCAAGTTCTCTCGGCGTCATGACCTGGACATTCTTATCAGCCTTCCATTCACCAGAATAGTTCTTATACCATCCCGCTGCGATTCTCCCACGGCCCGCCTGTAAAATTCCTACGAGCGGCTTATCATCAATTGGTTGTGACGCGGCTAAGATGTCTAATGATGGTACCCCGACTATCGCTAACCGCCCGGCTAATGCCATTCCTTTTGCCAGAGCCATTCCAATACGTAACCCAGTGAATGAACCTGGACCAATTGCTACCGCCACGACCTTCAAATCGTCCAATGAAATTCCAGCTTGATCAATGAGCGCGGATACTGTGGGCGCCAGCTCCACAGTATGAAATTGCTGACTCAACCAAACTTTCTCACTGACAATCTGAACCCCATCATATAGAGCAACACCAACTGACCTAGTAGAAGTGTCAATTGCAAGTAGCATTACAGCCCACCATAAATTCGCGCACGGAAGTTTTCCAAAAGTGATTTGTAATATGAGCCTCGCGCAGAAAAAATTAAATCACGTTGTTCGATATCCACTATGCGGAGAGTCACCCAAAGATGATCAGCAGGAAGAACGGACTTTATCCTTTCAGCCCATTCAATCACCAGTGGTCCTGTCTCAATATATGTTTCCAAATCCAGATCCCGCGCCTCCCCAACATTGTCCAAGCGATATGCATCCAGGTGGTGAAATTGACCTCCGTCTAATCGACGATAAAGATTCATTAGCACAAAAGTCGGGCTCGTCACTCGATCAAGTGAGCCCCAACCAGCTGCCATTCCTTGAACTAAAGTCGTTTTTCCAGATCCCAAATCGCCTTCCAGACAGATTACATCCCCATCCTTTAATATCGTCCCCAAGCGGATACCTACTCGCCTGGTGTAATCTGTCCCTCGGCTGATAAACTCTATTGAATTTTGATCGAGGATTGGCATAACTGGATTATAAGCTGTGCAGGAAACAAAGTGAAGGGCAATTGCACCAGGATTTGGAGTTGCGGAATCTAATTCTTGATTTCTAACTTGGCCAGAGATGCGGCCAGGCGTTTCAAACCCTCTCCAGCGAAGAATACATCCACAATTTCGTCATCGTCCTGTATTCTACTGTTGAGCACTAACCCTTCACCCCAAACAGGATGAATTACAGTCGTTCCTGCTAAGTATGTGGGTTCACTTATTGTCGTTGTTGGAGAATCTTTCTTTTCCCACTGAAGCACGCTTGATCGGGTCATCCGAGACCTTTTCTTTGAGTAAGCACCATCTTTTAGCAGCTCTTCTGGAATATCTCGGATAAATCGCGATTCATCCACAGGTTCCGAATATCCAAAGGCGCTGCGATTGAGGGGTAAGACCAAAAATAATCGATCTTCTGCCCGCGTGATTCCAACATAAAGTAATCTACGCTCCTCCTGCATGCTTTCCGGTTCATCAAAGGATCGTACATGGGGTAAAGTGCCATCGCTCAAACCAACGATGAAAACGGTCGGGAATTCTAGCCCTTTTGCTGCATGTAGTGTTAGCAGTGTGGGGACATTAATGTTTGAGTCTAATGTGTCCTGGTCCGAGACCAAAGCCACCCTTTCCAAAAAAGGTTCGAGACCGGCAACTTTGAATTCATCCGCCAAACGGCGCAGCTCCATCACGTTCTCCCAGCGGTCACGTCCCTCGTCGCTGCCATCATCAATAAAATCACGATAGCCCGTATCCTCGATGATTTGATCCAGCAGCTGCAAAGGGGTTAACTCACCCATTGCTTTCCGCCAAGTGATGAGAAGGACACCGAATTTGGATAAAGATACACCCATCCGGTTCTTGAACGCTTCGAGATGAACCGAATCTCCCTTCCCAAGCTCCAACAATAATCCTCCAGGTGAGATACCGGCTTTCTGAGCCACGGTGCTCAGAGCGATGATACTTTTGGTTCCAATTCCGCGTGCTGGTACATTAATTACCCGGGTTAGACTGATCTCATCGTACGGATTGTGAGCTATCCGCAAATAAGCGATTAAATCCTTGATTTCACGCCGCCCATAAAATCGCTGAGCGCCTACCAACTTGTAGGGGAGATTGGCTTGCAAAAATGCCTCTTCGAGGAGTCGGGATTGGGCATTCGTTCTGTACATAACTGCGAAATCACCCGGTTGAGATTGGTTGCTGGCTACTATTCGGGCGATATGTTCCACAACATAATTGGCTTCTTCCCTGTCATCATAAGTTTCATGTAGGGTAATTTTTTCTCCAAATCCGCGCTGGGTGACTAATTTCTTGGGAGTGCGGTTTGGATTGCGATCAATGATCGCCATGGCCACATTCAAGATAGCTTGTGTTGATCGGTAGTTCTCTTCAAGCAAGATAATCTGGTGCGCCGGGAAATCTCGTTCAAAGCGCCGCACATTTTTGTAGTCAGCCCCCCGCCAGGCGTATATGGATTGGTCGGCATCACCCACCACGAAAATATTCTGATGATATGAAGCCAGGTGGTGGAGCAGTCTATATTGAGCCAAGTTTGTGTCCTGAAATTCATCTACAAGGACGTGTTCGTACCGGCGAGCATATTTTTCCCGCACCTCAGGTACTTCGTCCAACAAGCGCGCTGTCCAGAGCAGCAAATCGTCGAAATCAAGTCCATTGTTCGTTATTAGCATCTCCTGGTAGCGCGTGTAGATACGCTTTATCACTTCATCTCGATAATTCCCAGGGACAAATTCATCCGGCAGGAGCAGCTCATTCTTAGCATTCGAAATCGATGCCAAAACACTTCGCGGCGGGTATCTTTTTTTGTCAAGATTTAAATCCAGCAGAGCACGTTTGACAACACTGAGCTGATCATCGGTGTCAAAAATGACATAGTTTGATTGGAAGGGAAGATGGTCTGCTTCTATCCTTAATATCCGAGCACAAGTGGCATGGAAAGTCCCCAGGGTTAATCCGCGCGTATTTTCTCCGACCAGCTCCCGGACCCTGCTTTCCATCTCCCGGGCAGCTTTGTTTGTAAACGTAACTGCCAGGATATGGTAGGGACTGACTGCCATTTCTCCAATAAGGTAGGCGATCCGTTGAGTCAAAACCCTGGTTTTCCCAGATCCAGGACCAGCCAAGACAAGCACGGGACCCAGGCCAGCGGTTACTGCTTGCTGCTGTTGTGGATTCAAACTGCTTATGTAATCCATATGCGAGGATTGTACTGCCTGCAATGAGGTGTGTCAACAGAAGGGGACGATCAAGAAAATTCGAAACCGATTGTATTGTATAATCCTCGGGAGGAACTAAATTCAACAATTATGGTCAACCAGATTTTCCCCCATTCCTGTGAAAATATGTCGGAGATCGACGACGACATTGTGGCTTTAACGGTTACTTCGCCACCTTATTGGAATGCGATCGATTACGACGTCCATTCTGATGGTAAGGACCAAAACTACCGCACCAGGACCTATTCAAAAGGATTTTCAGGCTATCAGGATTATTTAGATTGGTTGGCAGACATCTTCCAAGAAGTATACCGGGTAACAAAACCGGGCGGATTCTGCGCAATTGTTATTGGCACTGTTTTATTAAAAGGAGAACATTTCCCGGTGCCGTTCGATCTTGTCTCTCGTTTGTCGCATCAGAATTGGCAGTTTCATCAGGACATCATTTGGCATAAATGTACAGCTGGAGTAAAACGGGCTGGGGTATCGATCCAGAAACCATACCCGGGATATTATTATCCAAATATCATGAATGAGTATATTCTGGTGTTCCGAAAACCTGGAGAAAAAATCTACCAAGACCGTTCACCAGAAGAAAAATCCAGTGCGGCCTACATGATTGACAGCCTGTTCACGTTAGAAACTGCAAATAACATCTGGCATATCGCTCCTGTTCCTCCGAGTACAATTGACCACCCAGCCCCCTTCCCAGAAGAAATCCCCTATCGCCTGATCACGCTATACTCATATCCGGAAGAAATTATTTTGGATCCTTTTGCTGGCTCAGGTCAGACTTTAAAAGTTGCCCGTGCGCTTGGCAGGGAGTATTACGGTTTTGAAAACATATCCAGCTACGTGAATTTGGCGCAAAAAAGGATCACAGAACCGCTATCCATCCGCCCTCAACAGCTGATTGCAGTATTTGATAAGATCAAAGCCGGTGAAGAAACCGCAAAGGGGAAATCAGGTGATCTTTAGCGCTTGATCCTCCTGGACACACTAGCTTTTGGTAAAACATCTGTAAACAAATGAACTGGAACTTGATCGGTCACGAATGGGCTGTCCAAATGCTAAAGCAGCATGTTGCTCAAGGGACTCACAGACAGTCGTACCTTTTTACCGGTCCTGAGAGTGTTGGTAGGAACACGCTTGCATTGAGATTCGCCCAGGCGCTTAACTGCCCGCAGCCTCTCAATTTAGGTGAACCCTGTCTCGAGTGCCAGACCTGCAGCCAATTGGAAAGGTATGTCCATCCAGATTTATCGGTTGTCGAGTCTGAACAGAAAGGGGGGCAGTTAAAAGTCGACCAGATTCGCGAGCTCCAACATGGCCTTTCATTAGCCCCCTATGATGCAAAATACCGCATAGCAATCCTGCGAAGATTTGAAGAAGCCAATCGGCAAGCCGCAAATGCTTTGTTGAAGACCCTCGAAGAACCTCCACGGCAGGTTGTGATAATTATGACTGCGGCAAGTATAGACAGTTTGCTCCCTACAATAGTTTCTCGTTGTGAAGTTGTCCGTTTAAGGCCAGTCCCGTCGGCCGTCCTCAACCAGGGATTATCAACCAAGTGGCAGATTCCCTTGAAAGATGCTGATTTATTAACCCACTTATCGGGTGGCAGACCTGGGTATGCCTATCGTCTTTTCCAAAACCCAGAAGAATTGGCAAATCGAAAAACCTGGCTTGAGGATCAATTGAATTTAATGGCTTCAAGCAGGGTGGATAGGTTTCATTATGTCGAATCTATGTCAAAAAACCCCCAGTCTCTTCCGGAAATCTTGAAAGTTTGGCAGTCATTCTGGCGTGACGTCATGTTGAGTACAAGCAAATCGAATTCCCAAATCACAAATGTCGATTACCAGGAGAGAATTTCTCAACTGGCAAAAAAATTCAATTATGAGCAGGCCTTCAACATGGTGGTTAAATTGGAGCAGGTATTCGACAATCTTGCTCATAATATAAATCCGCGTTTATCCCTTGAAGTTTTCATGCTTGACTTGCCAAGTTACAACCCATGATATGGACCATCAATTATTATGATTGAATCCCCCAGTGAATGATTATGCTATACTCGAATATAGTTATACTAGAGTGTTACATCTAAAAAAAACTAGCAATGGTAGTTTAGCCCCTTGTGGGCGTTAAAGTTGGGTACAAAGCCCTGGACTTCGGTTTAATTTACGATTATTTCATTTTACAAAGAAAGACCCAAACTCATTCTGAATTATTGACTTGATGTATGCAACCTGATGGGGAAGTAACAACAACTCGCGCCTCGCTTGAATTGCTCTATGATATCAGTCGAGAGCTGACTGCTGCGTTGGATTTAAGCACAGTTCTCCGACGGGTGATCACCTTGTCAATGAGCAATGTTGGAGCAGTCAATGGGAGCATTATTGTTCTCGATAACAGTGGCGATCCAATTGAAGGGATTATCAACATTGGCGATCGGGTCATAGAAAATGCTGCCAAACAGCTGTCGGAAACCCTGAACGATGGTCTGGCAGGTTGGGTTATTCGCAACCAGAGTGGGGTGTTGATTGCCGACACCAGCCAGGATGAACGCTGGCTGCGGCGCCCAGATGATCATGAAAAACAGACCGGGCCGAAATCTGCAGTTAGCGTCCCCTTGATCGTCCACCAACAGCTGGTTGGTGTGATGACCTTGGTCCACCCATCTCCCAACTTTTTCTTACCAGGACATTTGGAATTAATCCAGGCTATTGCAGACCAGGCAGGTGTAGCTGTTCTAAATGCCCGTCTTTTCGCGGACAGCCAGCGAAGAGCTCGAGTAATGACAGCCCTTGCAGAGAGCGCATCTGTGATAACTGCCAGCTTAGATCCGGATGAAGTCCTTCAGCGCATTCTCTCACAAATCAGTGAAGCGCTGCGAGTTGAGACCGTTTTCTTAGCTCTCGTTGATCCTCAGGGGGAGAATTTAAAATTCGCTGCGACCTCAGCTGGCAAAGATACAGATTTTACCGGTCTGCAGACGAAGATTGGTGAAGGATTTGCTGGTCAAGTCGCACAAACTGGGGTTGGTCAGATAATCACAGATACGGCAATACACGAAGACTATTCTCTTGAATTTGAAAGAAACATTGAAAATAAAATCCGTGCCATCATCTGTGCCCCTTTGAAATCAGAAGGGGAGATTATCGGAGTCCTGGAAGCCCTCAATCCCTCAGAAGGAAAATTTGATCCGGATGCGCTTGAGGTGCTAACTGGTATTGGCAGTCTGGCCGGCACCGCCATCAACCATGCCCGGCTTTACGAACAGGTCCAGACAACTGAACAGCGCTACCATGATTTGTTCCAAGATAGTATTGACCCTATCCTCATTTCTGATTTTGAAGGCAATATCTTGGAGGCAAACCGGCAGGCTGAGATATTCACTGGACTGGAAAATCAAGCTCTACTGGAAAAAACGATTAGGCAGCTGCTCTTGAGCGAGGAGGCGATTCCAGGATTAGATACTGGGGGTTTGAATTTGGGAGATATTCACTCGATTGAGGCTGAATTTACTTCCAGGGATGGGTCGTCCATACCTATTCGATTATATGTGCGCTCTGTGGATGTCAAGAATTACCAGTGGATAATTAGGGATATCAGCGAAAGGCGGAGATTAGACAGGTTACGCGAAGATTTAATCTCGATGATTTATCACGATCTTCGTTCCCCTTTAGCCAATATTGTCTCCAGTCTTGATGTATTCGATACCATGCTCCCTGACGATGGCGACCCGGCATATCGATCCTTACTCAATATTGCCTTGCGTTCGACCGAAAGGATTCAAAGGTTGACGAATTCACTTTTAGATATGAGCCGGCTTGAATCGGGACAACCTGTTGTAAATCTTTTCCCCACTTCACCAATCCTCTTAGCTGCAGACTCCGTCGAAGCTGTCTCTCCAATCGCTACTTCGAAAAACCAAATAATCAATATCAAGATTTCTGCAGATATTCCCCAAGTTAAGATAGATGTAGATATGATCCGTAGGGTCCTGATCAACCTACTTGAAAACGCGGTAAAATACAGCCCTCCTGATGGTGAGATCACTTTGGGTGCAGATATCAAGGCTGAGCAGGCGATAATTTGGGTTCAAGACTCGGGTCCAGGAATACCTGCAGAAGAAAACGAGCACATATTTGATAAATTCACCCGTTTAAACCCCACAGGGAGCCAAAAAGGATTTGGGTTAGGTTTGGCATATTGTCGTTTGGCGATTGAAGGTCACAGCGGTAGGATCTGGGTAGATAGCGAGCCAGGGAAAGGCTCTCGATTCTCTTTTACCTTACCTGTTGAGAAAGATTAATCAGCCAAACGTTTCTCCCTCGCAATCTTTCAACCCTATTCAACTGGAATATATTTAATCAATCATTGGGAGTGCATATGCGCCAAATCGCACCCGGCATCTACATCGAAGACGCTTTTGCGGGAGTGACCCTCGGTGCCTTGATTCTTCCTCATGGCACTATCATGGTTGATGCCCCATTGAGAGCTGAAGACGCTCGAACTTGGCGCGCCACGATCACCAATCTATCCATCGGTTCAAATCGGTTATTAGTCAATCTAGATGCCCATCTCGATCGCACGCTCGGTTCTCGCGCTCTGGATAGCACCATAGTTGCTCACCAAACGACTGCCCAGGTTTTTCGCAATCGTCCTTCGGTATTTAAGGGACACAGTGCAGATAGCGGGTCGGAATGGGAGGTCAGCAATGATGTCTTCGGTACTCGTTGGGCTATTCCGGATGTCACATTCTCAGATCGCCTGTTTTTCCAGTGGGGTGGACCACAGGTAGTCCTCGAATACCATCCTGGCCCAACATTAGGATCGATTTGGGTTTTGATCCCTTCCGCAAAAGTGATTTTTGTTGGGGATACTATTCTCAACGACCAACCGCCATTTCTCGCCTCAGCAGACCTCCCCGCCTGGATTGATTCGCTAGAACTACTTCAATCTTCTTACAGAGATTACACCATCATAAGCGGCAGGGGTGGTTCAAAAGGAAAGAAAGGCATTCAATCACAATTAAATATCCTAAAACAGATCCTGCGGGGCTTGGAGAACCTGTCCAAGAAAGATGCCCCCCCAGAAATGACTGAAGGACTGATTTCCGATCTCATTTCAGGGATGTCGCTGCCTGCAAATCGGAGAAAACATTACATCCAGCGCTTGCGTCACGGTCTTTATTACTATTACTCTCAACATTTCCAATCTTTGGAATCACTGGAGCGGGACTAACCAATCTTCATGATTAAAACTGACCAGTTGCCACTCTACGAACTCACCCGAGGTGGGCTCGTAGAATCTATCCATTATGGTTCCATCGCTGTCTCGGATAACCAGGGCCGCCTGGTGGGTTGGTACGGCGACCCCCATACGAAAACGTTTCTCCGTTCTTCAGCAAAACCATTCCAAGCCCTTCCCTTCATAGAGCTTAATGGTCAAGGATTTTTTGAATTATCTCCAGAAGAAGTCGCGCTGATCTGTGCTTCACACTCTGGGACGGATCGGCACGTTTCAACGATCCAGTCCATTCAGAAAAAAACCGGGGTCAGTCAAACGGAATTAATGTGTGGAACTCATCCTGCTTCTGATGAAGAAACTGCGGAAGCCATGCGTGAACGGAAGGAAGACCCAACCCCAAACCGTCATAACTGTTCAGGGAAGCATACCGGTATGCTGGCTTTCGCGCATATGCGGAACTGGTCGACCTCAGATTATTTGGAAAAGGGTCACAGGATTCAAAGCAGCATCCTAGGCACTTTCTCCGAGATGAGCGGCGTTCCCAAGGACGAGATTGTTATCGGCGTTGACGGCTGTTCTGCACCGAATTTCGCCATTCCCCTTCACAATTCTGCCCTTGCTATTGCACGTTTATGCGATCCAGAGAATTTTTCTCAGGCACGCGCGGCAGCCTGTAGGACCATCACCTCCGCAATGATGAGTAATCCTTTCATGGTCGCAGGACCGGGAAGGTTCGACACTCGCATAATGGAAGTGACCTCTGGTAAGGTCGTTTCAAAAGGTGGCGCCGAGGGCTACCAGGCGCTTGGTATTATGCCTGGTGCACTTGGTATTGACTCACCCGCCTTAGGGGTTGCATTTAAAATATCTGATGGTGACCCGAGAGAGAGGGCTCGTCCAGCCATCTCGATCGAGATTTTGCGCCAGCTAAATGCTCTAACTCCTGATCAAGTAAGCGAATTATCTAATTTCGGCCCATCCCGAACACTCAAAAATTGGCGGGAAATTGAGGTCGGTGAAGCAATCCCAGCCTTCCAGTTGAACCTGATTTCACCCATTTAACATCGGGCCTTACTTGCAAAATGGATCCTCGTCAACAAGCTCAAGAAACACACCAGCGGTTAATTGATTTCTACGGCCATCCAGATTGGCAGAATCCCCTGCCCCCTTTGGATGAGCTAATTTCGACCATCCTTTCACAAAACACAAACGACACAAACCGGGATCGAGCTTTCGAATCGCTTAGAACCCAGTTTCCAACCTTGGAAGAGGTCCGGGATGCAGACCAGGCCGAGGTCATTGAATCAATTCGCACGGCAGGTCTTGCCAACCAAAAAGGTCCTCGAATTCAAAACATTCTCAATGAGATCACTCTCCAAAGGGGCAGCCTGGATCTCTCCTTCTTAGCCGACATGCCGACCGAGGAAGCTCGAGAATGGCTGTTGCAGTTCAAGGGAGTTGGCCCGAAAACAGCTGCTATCGTCTTACAATTTTCGCTGGGCAAACCAGCCTTTCCTGTTGATACCCATATATACCGGGTCACAGGTCGTTTAGGACTTCGCCCAGCGAAGATGAACGCCGATCAAGCACACGATTACCTGGCAGGATTATTTCCGGAAGAAACATATTACGACGTTCACCTGAATATAATCCAATTGGGACGGGAGATTTGCCATGCCCGTGTTCCAAACTGCCCGGATTGCCTTCTGCAAGACATATGTGAATACTATGCCGATTTGCAGAAGGGTGCAGATCCAAAAAGCTAATATCTTAAATGAACATTTATTTTGCTTGTTCGATCACCGGGGGACGAGATGATGAAGATTCCTACCAGCTTATTGTAGATTCACTCCTGGCTGCTGGACATGAGATCCCCACAGCCCATCTATCCCGGTCTGATG
>CALBUI010000219.1 GCA_937968125.1 uncultured Anaerolineales bacterium
TAATGCACCTGGTGAAAGTCAACCAGGTCCTCGCGGGTGATGGCCTGTATGGTTTCCGGGTAGCCATCTTCCGGACGTGAATAGGGATGCCCAGGATATGCGATCTGGTCGAAAGTCAGGGAGGACATCTCGCGGGTATCCTGCGCTCGAATTGCCAGGCTGGTCAGCTGCCGGGCGCGCAATAGTTCGATCTGTTCGGGCGGAAATACCGGTCCTCTGAGCGATTCGGACAGGAGTGCCAGCAGCAGGTCCAGATCCTCGACCAGGGCTTTACTGCCGAACCCAGTCGTGTGGGTGCCGCCATTGATGTTCAGGGATGCCCCTGCCGATTCGAGGGCATCGTAGATCTCGTTGTAGGAGCGCTGCTCCGTCCCGCGCATCAGCGTACCGGCTGTGAATCCTGCCAGCCCCAGTTTTTCATCTTCATCAAATAAACTGCCCCCTATCAAATAACCATTTACTACCACTGAGGGGCTGTTGAAATTCGAGCGCACCAATAAGGTGATTCCATTGGATAACTCGTGCCGGGTGATATCGTCTGGACCAGGGAGAGAATGACTATGCGTTCCTGAATTCTGGTGGGTCATGCGGGCACCTCCTGGTTTGCAACAGGTCGATAAATGCCCAATACCCGGTTCGGCGGTCTCATATACTCCTGGGCGATCCTTTGAACATCTTCTGGTGTGACCGCCGCCAGACAGTCGAGATAGTTCAAGTACCAATCATATGTATCGAATATCTCCGAGTATCCCATCCAGAAGGCCTGGTTGGTGATGCTTTCACTGCCGTAGGCGAATAATGCCCGCGCTTGCTTGACCGCCCGGTCGACATCCTCTTGGGGTGGTGGGCTGTCCTGCAGCTGGTTGATTTCCTCGTCCATAGCCTGGACCAGCTTCTCAGGAGTGCTTTCCGGATGGACGGTTGCCACAATGGTGTGCAAAAATGGATCTATCGTGGCGATCAGGCCTCCATGCAGGCTTACCGCCAGCTCGCCATCCACCAAGACCTTGTACAAGCGGGAGGTCTTGTTGGATATCCCGCCCCCAAACAGGTTGAGGCTGCTAGGTCCTGTCAGCAGGCTGTCAGTAACTAAATAAGGACAGAAATCAGGATGGCTGGCTTCAGGAGCGTGGTAAGCGGCTTGCACGTAAGTCGTCTCACCAGGACCTTCCACATTGATCAACCGTTCACCGGACTGTGCCGGTTCCGGTCGAGCTGTCATTTCAGGTTTCGCCCCGTCTGCCAGTGGGCCATAAAGGTCCTGGATGCGATCCAGCATCTGCTCAGTGTTAAAATCTCCAGCCACCGTCAAGATGGCATTTCCCGGCACATAATGCGTGCGGTAATGATTGTAGAGGTCATCCCGCTGGATCGTTTGTAGATCAACCAGGTCGCCGATCACCTCGTGGTGGTAGGAGTGCACTCGAAACGCAGCTGCCTGAACCTCCTCTGCCAGTAGAAACATGGGCTCATTTTCGTTACCCTGGCGTTCGGAGATGATCACAGTGCGCTCTGATTCAACCTCCTCTGGCTCAAACAGGCTGTTGTACATTCGATCTGCCTCCAGATCCAGGGCCAGGTCAACTTTGTCTGCCGGTAGGGTTTCGAAATAGGTCGTCCAATCTAAAAATGTCAGCGCATTGCGGTAGCCCCCTTCCCGGGCAACTGCCTTGTCCAGCACCTCGGCTGGATAGCGCTCAGTACCTTTAAACTGCATGTGTTCTGTCCAGTGGGAAATTCCGGTCACTCCCGGGATTTCATTGCGCGAACCTACCCGGTACCAAAGCCAAAGACTTGCGATCGGCGCAGTGTGAATCTCCTTGAGCAGCACAGTCAATCCATTTGAAAGTGTCGTCTTGGTGAACGAATTATCCATTTATTACGTACCATCCTGTTTACGATTATTTTGCTCTTACAAATAGGAGTTGAAAATCAATGAACTATAGCATATGCCCCGTATTTGGGCAACAGACGAATTATTTTTGATCCTAGCTGATTTTAGCTACCCGACAGTTTTCAATAATAGCGAATGGAAGCTCTCCCTCGGCAAGCTCAGGACTCGTCTGAGCGGAATACCCTGCGCTGAGCGCAGACGAAGCGAATGCAGTCGAAGAGCACTTCCGTGAGCGTCCTTCGCCCATCACTTCGTTCAGGATTCAACTTCGTAAACTCCGCTCAGGAAGCTCACTACCTACATTTTTTACCAAAGTGTCCGGTGGCAAAAGCCGGTTTCTATATTAAACCCGAGATTGGCTGGCAGGTCACGATATCTTCTTATGTTGTTATCCATAATGAAATTTTAAGATTCGCCCTCGCAGACTTTCGAGAATGCAAGTTAAGTCCTTTGGTTCAAATCTTGCACCCCATTAACAACACAATGGGGACCTTACAAAAATGTCAGGTCAGCTCAGATCGCCCGGGAATAGATTAATATATTAGCGAGATGTGATCCCTGGTAGATTTGAGGAAACTATCACCTCGGTTCTCTAATCTCATAATTGGTGGGGATACCTGGTGTATCCGTCTGCAATCCGCCCGATTGTGTTCGCAGAGAAAGCACAAAAAAATATCTCGCATTGGTTGCTGGTTGACTATTGATTCATCTTTTAATGGTTTAACAGCTCGTTTACGTTTCGTTTGTTGGTGGGGAGGTATCCAAAATGAATCGCATAGTTTTGATTGTCATCATATGCGTACTTATGGTGGGGTTATTTCTTCCAGCTGGTTGGAATGAATCCGTCCATGCCATGAATATCCCCGGAGGGGGAACAGTGGATGTGATCATCCAGACTGATGGCGGTAACACAAGAGTTGCCAAGAGTCTCCGGAAAATGGGTGGGGAAGTCAAACTTGCCTACAAGAATGCCCCTGTCCTGGCTGCGACTATCCCGGTTGAGGGCATACAGGAGGTTTATTCCCACCCCAACGTGGTCAAAGTAGCCAAAGACCGCCTGGTTTTCCTTAGTGATGATCAGGATGATTCCCGGCCGCTGTCGATCGCTGGGTATGATGTTTCGGCAAATCTGGTCAAATCCATCTCGCCGGCCTTCAAGCTCTCCGCTGATTCTACACAGGGATATGGATATTCCTTGTTCAGCCAGGCGGATCAAATTTGGAGGGATACTCATCTGGGAAATGGATCTGTGGTCGCGGTGGTTGATACCGGCACTGTGCCCAATGCCTGCCTGGCACATGCCGTCATTGGGGCTCCAGGTTTCCCAAATGGCTATAATGCCACGCATGACGGCATTCCCGCCACGGACCCACGCAACGACTGGCATGGTACACACGTAGGCGGCGTTATCGCCTCTTCCTGCAAACTTGATTTCACAGGGAACACTTCGGATCCGCTTTACCAGGCTGTCTCAACTTACCTGCCTTGGGCTGAAGGCATAATCCCAGTCTACGGGCAGGCTCCAGGGGCGCAAATCTACCCGGTGAAAATATTTACTACGAACGGTGGTGGCTCGCCACTTTCTGTCATCCTGGATGGTCTCGATCACCTGCTAACACTCAACAGCCAAAATATACTGGATATTGATGTCGTCAACTTAAGTTTTGGCGGTCCAACCTGGTACGATGGGCGCGACATACTCGATACGTTCCTGGCTCAATTCAGGGCACAAAATATTCTCGTGATCGCGTCCGCCGGAAATGGCGGACCGCTCCCCAACAGCATCGCCTCACCCGGCACTTCCTTTGACTCGATCGCCGTGGGGGCATTGGACTATGCCCCCAGCTCACGGGCAGTATACGAATACCTGGGATTGATCTCGAATCTCGGACCAGGCCAGGGCCTGGTGATGCGCCCCACAGATGAAATTCGCGTAGCAAATCTCTCCAGCCGAGGCCCAATGAGCGATGGTCGCCTCGGGCCAGACCTCTCCGCACCTGGAATGTGGAGTTTTCAATTTGGACCGATGAATGAACCCCGATGGGCCAGCGGGACATCTTTCTCCACCGCAGCAGTCAGCGGTGTTGCTGCTTTGCTCAACGCTTACTACGAAAGTAAAACCCAATCTGGTACTCCTTTGATCATTGAGAATTCTGTATGGTTAGGTGATGATGGAGGTAAAGACGATCATACCGAGGATCATCAGCAAGATACCCTCTGGATCGATCTGAGAAACTCGCTGCTATTAGGTGCAGATCCAAGTGTTGTCGGCGCTAGCTGGCAAGATTTCAATATAGTTGGTTTTGGAGCAGTGGACGCTGAATCTACGTTCCAAATCTTTAAAAGTGGATCCACGAAGATCGAGTACCCGCGCAAAACCGGAAAATTACGCGCAAATATTCTTGGAAATCCTAAGTCTGGTAGTGAAGTGTTCGATAGTTCTGATATCAGGCTCAATCCTGGGGAATCTCATGATTTTGTGTTGGAGATCGACCCCGATACCATCCATGTGACCGTCCAGGTGTACGACATAACCACCCCGGATAATTTCCCACATGCTTTCTGGCCGAATTCATTAAAAATTCAGTTGCAAAGCGCCAAACGCAGCGAATTTCCGCAGCCAATTAATGAGTATTGGGATCCAAATCTCAGTGGAGATTATTTCACGATCGAGATTGAAGATGGCCTCTGGAGCTTAGCAGGAGTCCCCAGGGCTCACCAACCAATGGAGCCCGGTTTGATGAAGGTCTCCCTAGTGGGTGATTTTGCAAACGAATCAGCCATCTCTTTCAAGGTCTGGGTGATTCGTGAACAAGCCGCATCTTCAAATCCCGAGCAGCCGATCGCCAAAAGCGTACTCAAGACGGGTGATGCATTCGAAATCCCGGTGGAAATACCAGAGGGACTCAGTCGGGTAAGCTTCGATCTGGTCTGGCAGCGTGATTGGCAAAAATTCCCCACCAGCGACATCGATATGTTAGTCTACGATCCTGCTGGCACGCTGGCCTCCACAGAAGGTGCCACCGGCAATTCACCCGAACGAGCTGTGATCATTGACCCTGTTCCGGGAACCTGGATGGTCAGCATCAAAGCGCTCGAGCTGCACAAGCCCGATGTATTCCGCCTGTTCATGGAAACAGAAATCCAGGCTTCGATTTCAAGTTACGATGGTATGCTCCGCCATCTACCTTCCCCATTTGATATAATCACGCAGCAGCCTGCTGCAGATTCTCCCTCAGGGATTGTAGATGATACCGCTTCAACTTACATTATCTGGCTTCCTATCATACCGTGACCGGGTGGAGCTGGACTTCAGGGGTTTTGATCTGGCCTGTATTGCGGGTTCGAATGGGGCAGGTAAATCCTCCTTGCTCGATGCGATCACCTGGTCTCTTTTTGGCCAGGCGCGCAAACGCGATGATTCTCTGATCAATTCCAAGGAAGAGATGGCTGAGGTCAGCCTGATCTTCAGCTATGAAGGCAATACCTACCGGGTATTGCGCACCAAGCCCCGCACTAAGACCACCCAGCTCGAGTTCCACATTTTACAAACCACATCTGACGGAGTCGATATCGAGTCGGGCACCTGGAAACCGCTCACTGAGCGAACGTTGCGCGACACAGAAGCGCGCATCCAGGAAACTTTAAACCTCGATTACGATACGTTCGTCAACGCCTCCTTTTTTCTACAGGGTAAAGCCGACCAGTTTACCCAGCAGCGACCGGCCGACCGCAAACGCATCCTGGCCAGCATTTTGGGTTTGGAAATCTGGGAAGCTTACCGTCAGAGATCTGCTAACCGGCGCCGGGTGGTGGAGAACGATATCCACGCCATCGATGGGCGCATGCAGGAGATCACCGCTGAGCTGTCCGAGGAATCCACCCGGTTACAACGCCTTCAAAACCTGGAGGATGAGCTAAAAGAGCTCTCCCAATCTCGAGCTGCTCAGGAAGAGACCTTGGAGAACATGCGCCAGATCGCTGCTACGCTGGCTGAACAGGAGCGGCTGGTTGGGGTTTTGGCTCGCCAATCATCAGAAGCAGCTCAAAGCCTGGATAGTTTGAAATCTCGGTTGGCTGCCCGCCAGGAGGAAAGGGGATCCTTCAACCAGTTATTGGCGCGTAGTAAAGAGATCGAGGCAGCCTTTACCACCTGGGGGGAAGCTCGCCAAAGCTTGCAGCAATGGGAAGAGGTCGCCGAGCGCTTCCGCGAAGGTGAGAAACAACGTCAAGGACCGCTGGATGAAATCAATGCTGCCCGGGCGGCCTTGCTCCAGGAACAGCAGGGATTGGAGTCCCAGCAGGCGGAACTTGAACAGGCCAATTCGCAGATCGAACAGATCCAAGGTGAGTTAGCCACAGTATCTGGCAGCGCCAAAGATACCGAACACCGCCTGGCTCGCCGCCAGCTGCTCCAAAATGAACTTCAGTCTGCCCAAAGCCAACAAGCGGATGCCCGCGCGGAGAATCCGCGCCTGAAAGCTGAGATGGACGAATTGAAAGCTCGCATCGATCAGCTGACCGCCACCGAAGGTGCAGATTGCCCCCTTTGTGGACAGCCTCTCAGCCAGACGGAGCGCCACCTTTTAATAGAAAAACTGAATGCAGATGGGGGTGAGATGGGGGATAAGTATCGCGCCAACCAGGACCTGGTAAAGCAGACCGACCAGCAAGTGCGCGACCTGGAAGACCAGATCAATTCCCTCTCCACCGCTGAAAACGAACTCCGCCAGCAAGAGAAGACCATCGCCCAACTCACCAGCCGTCTCGACCTGCTCAACTCGCAAGAAGATCAATGGCAGCGCGAATCCGCTCCCCGCCTCGTGGAAATTTCCACCAGTCTGGGTGAGGAAACTTATGCCGCTGAAGCGCGCGAACGATTGGCGGAAATTAATGAACAGCTCAAAGCAATCGGTTATGATGCCGCAGCCCACGACGCTGTTCGCAAAGCTGAAAGTGAAGGCCGGCTAAGCGATGGGGAGATGCGCGATTTGGAGAAAGCCAGATCGACGATTGCCCCTTTGGAGCGGGAGATAGCTGAACTGGAAACTCAAATTGCGGACCAGGAAGTTGAAGCTGCCCGCAAAGAGGGCGAGTACTCAGCCGCCGCAGAAGCTCTGGAAGCCTCCCGGGAGAAAGCGCCTGACCAGGAGGCCGCTGAAGCACTGCTGCTCAACCATCAGGAGCGTGAGAACCGGCTGCGCCTGGAGGTGGGCGCGGCCAAGCAGAAGGTCCTGGTGCTGGATGATCTTAAAATCCGTTATGCCGCCCTGGAGCTTGAACGCACTGAAAACGCTGCACAGGTCGCCCAATACAAACAGCTCGAACGAGCTTTTGGAAAAGACGGTGTGCCCGCGTTATTGATCGAGCAGGCTTTACCTCAAATTGAAACCAAAGCAAATGAAATCTTGAGTCGTCTGACACTGGGAGACATGTCTGTGCGGTTCGTCACCCAGGCAAAGTATAAAGACAAAACTCGCGACGATTTGCGGGAGACCCTCGAGATCCAGATCAGCGACAGCGCCGGGATTCGTGACTATGAAATGTTCAGCGGCGGGGAAGCCTTCCGGGTTAATTTTGCTATTCGCCTGGCACTGTCGGAAATCCTGGCCCAAAGGGCCGGCGCCCGCCTGCAGACTCTGGTCATCGATGAGGGATTTGGCAGCCAGGATGCTCAGGGGCGGCAGCGCCTAATCGAAGCCATCAGCCTGGTCCGGCAAGATTTTGCCAAGATCCTGGTCATCACCCACATCGACGAGCTGAAAGAAAAATTCCCCAACCGCATCGAGGTTGAGAAAACCGATCGCGGCTCGATCATTAAAGTTGTGTAACCAGTTATTTAAATTCACTAGAAGACTCATAATTTCTTACCAAGAATAAAATTGACTTCAGAACTCGCTTACTTGATTCTATCTACAATCATTCTGGTACTTGGAATTATCGTCACATTCTGGGTGCACAATCAGTATCACCTTTCGATCGTTATCCCAGAATCGGAACCCTCCAACCGGGTAAACTTGCCAATGATATCGGTTATCATTCCCGCCAGGAATGAAGCCCGTAATATTCGTCGTTGTCTGGTCGCTCTGGATTCCCAGACTTATCCAAACCTGGAAGTGATTATCGTTGATGATCGCTCCACAGACACCACGCCAAGAATTTTAGCGGAGTTTGCCGCCGAGACTCAATCTAGGTCTCAAATGGGAGCATCTCCCACCTTTCGGATCGTTCAGGGAAGCAACCTTCCGGTTGGTTGGGCTGGGAAACCTCATGCCCTGGACCAGGGGTATGCTGTTTCACAAGGTGAATGGTTGTGCTTTATTGATGCGGATACTTTTGCCAGCCCACACCTAATCACTTCCACCTTCCAGGCAGCCAGGTCACTCGAGGCTGACATGCTTTCCATACTGACCTACCAGGAATTGAACACCTTTTGGGAAAAAGTCATTCTCCCTATTGTTTTTACTGCGCTATCGGTTGGATTCCCGGCTGAACGGGTGAACGATCCGCAGAAGCCCGATGCTATTGCTAATGGTCAATTTATCCTCATTTCCCGCGCCGTTTACCAGGCAGTGGGTGGACATAAAGCTGTTCGTGGTGAGATCGCGGAGGACAGAGCATTGGCCGCTCTGGTTAAAGGGGATGGATACCGGCTGGTGATAGGTGATGGTAGAGATCTGGCTCGCACTCGCATGTATACATCCCTTCCGGAGATTTGGGAAGGTTGGACAAAAAACATCTTCCTCGGGCTCCAGGATCGGTTGTGGTTATTGGCACTCGGTGCAATCGTGGGATTAATTGGAGCCCTGGCTTTACCATTGTGGACAATGCTAAGTTTTTATTGGGCGCTAACCAGCGGCAGCCTACTGGCATATCTGGCAGCTGCTCAATCGATTATCCTTTGGACCTACCTGCTATATAAACGCGTCCAAGTTTCTCACGCCATGGAAATTTCCTCGTGGTATGCGCTGACGCTCCCTTTGGGAGCCTTTTTATTCACGCTGATGATGTTCACCTCGGCGTATAGAGTTCTATCTGGTAAAGGTGTTGTCTGGAGAGGCCGTACTTATTCCTGATTGAAACGAAGCTGTATTTTTTGTTAATTCATGCGATAATAGTATGTGACAAAAGTCACATGCAGTTTTGTGGGAATTTGGTAGCATTTAATATATTTTTTTAGCAGGTGGAGTAGATGAAATATGCACTGATCATAGGTTTCGTGGCAATCCTGGCACTCAGTGGTGTCATACTTTATGTAACCGATTTCACCGCCTACCTGGGAAACAATCCTGCGACCTGCAACAACTGCCATGTCATGGATTATGCATATGAAAGCTGGTACCACGGTTCTCATAGCTCTTGGGCGACATGTTCAGATTGCCACACGCCTCACGCGCTGATTCCCAAGTATGTTACGAAAGCCTCTTCGGGTTATAACCACGTTTCCGTATTTTTAAGTGACAATATCCCGATAGCGATCCGGGCTAAGCATGACTCGCTGGAAATTGTTCAGGAAAACTGTGTCCGCTGCCATCAAGACACAGTCGACTCCACTTTTGAAATTGCGATGGACTCTGATAGGTATTGCTTCGACTGCCACCGTTTTGTTGCCCACGGCGAGCGAGGAGTCGCTCTTCGACCTTATCAAGACCAGTAAGGAGGAAGGTAGATGAAATCATCCACTACAATATATATCCTCGTAGGAATAATTGTTATCTTGACAGTAGGATTGATCGGCTTACTGCTTTACAACAATAATCAACCAAGTCCCATTCGTGGTATCTTACCGATTAGTGAGATCGCGCCCATGGAACCCGATTCGGAGAAGTGGGCTACTAATTACCCGAACCAGTATTCGACCCTGTTAAAAACCGAGACTAACGATGAACGGACTGCATACGCTGGTTCCAATCCCTTCGATAAGCTCGAGGAAGATCCTCGCCTGGTCACCTTGTTTGCTGGTTATGGTTTCAGCAAGGAATATAATGAAGATCGGGGTCACTTGAACAGCCAAAACGATGTTGAAAGAACCGCTCGCGTTGGCGAGGCGACTCCTGGGACATGCTATTCCTGTAAGTCTTCTGATAACCCCCGTTTGTGGGCTGAGATGGGCATGGCAGAGTATGATAAGACCCCTTTCATGGAACTGGCCAGTGAGATCAACCACTCGATCGGCTGTGCAAACTGCCACGACTCCGAAAATATGCAGCTGATTGTGACCAATCCTGCCCTGGATGAAGCCCTGCAAGCCCAGGGTTTCAACTGGCGTGATTTTACCCGCCAGGAGATGCGCACAGTCGTATGCGCAAACTGCCATGTCGAATACTACTTCAAGGGTGACGGTAAATACTTAACCTTCCCCTGGGAAGACGGGACGACAATCGAAGATATCGCCACCTACTATGCCGAGCTGCAGTTCAAGGATTGGGAGCACCCACAATCCGGTGCACCGATGATCAAGATGCAGCATCCGGAATACGAGCTCTTCACCGCCAACAGCACCCACTACAACGCTGGAGTAGCCTGCGCCGATTGCCACATGCCTTACACTCGCGATGGGGCGGCAAAATTCTCAACCCATGATGTCAAAAGCCCCCTGTTGAATTCTGAAAATGCCTGCGGTCAATGCCACACGGACGTGTCCTATGTAGTCGACCGGGTATCGACCATCCAGAACCAGGTCAGTGAGACCATGATCGCCACCGAGGACGCCCTCCTGGCAGCTATCGGTGCTATCGAGGCCGCGGCTGCCGCTTCTGGGACGGATGCCGGACTATTGGAGGAGGCGCGCTGGCTGCACCGGGAGGCACAGCTGCGCTGGGACTTCATCGCCGCTGAAAACAGCATGGGCTTCCACAATCCTGAGGAAGCGCTGCGTATCCTGGCTGCCGCTACGAACATGGCCCGCCAATCCGAGTTGAAGGCAGTCCAGGCCGCCGGGACACCGGATGTGATCCAACCTGAAACGAATTAAAGGTGTTTTTCTCTATCAAAAAAAGAGCTGCAAATCGCAGCTCTTTTTTTATTTGCATCACCTTTATTCTCGTTTCCAAATCAATTCTCATTCTCGTTCCAACGTCTTGATCCCGCATAAAAATTGCGGGGGGGCGTTGTTTACGACATCCCATTATTAATCATGGTTTCTGCGTCCATTCAAGCAGGCGCTCGTCATCAACCACCTGAATTTGCCCTCGATTCACCTTGATCGCTCCGCTCCGTTCCAGCTCTTTTAAGGAGCGCGCCACCACCTCGCGCACTGTCCCCAGACGAGCAGCCAGCACATCTTGCGTCAGCCGGGCCTCCCTCGGTCCTTCGAGCTGTTCCGCCGGCAGCTGCTCGATCAGGCGGGCCAGCCGGTTTGTCACCTGGTAGAAGTTGAGCTCCTCCACGGTTCCCAGCAATACCCGCAAGTTCACACACAAGTTGTGGATCACAGATTGCGCCAGCTCTGGGTAGCGAGCGATGCTTTCCCTGATCACACCCGCTTCGATGATCCAGATCTCGCTGTCCTCCACTGTGGAGACATTGACTGGATTCGGTTGAAAATCAAATACGGGCACTTCATTAAATGTCGCCCCTTCATCTAAGACTCTGATGATTAATTCCCGGCCCTGGGGAGAAATCTTAAATAGCTTTACGCTCCCTTGACGGATCATGTGCAACCCAGCGCAGTCATCACCTTCCCAAAAGACGGTTTCCCCATTCTCAAACTGGTATAAGCGCATCCCATCAATGATTTCGAAGAGAATTTCTTGATTAAGCCCCTTAAAATAAGGATTATTTTGTAGAACCTCTGTTTTGGTCGCTTCGTCAGCCTGAATTATTTGCATAACTCTCTCAGCAGGGCCAAAATAATTCCTGGGATTGAGTATTATACCTTTCTCACCGATAAAATCTGTTAAACTTGGGAGAACGTTTTTTTAGATTAAAATAAGACCACCAGATTAACGAAAACTTTACTCAGGTGTCTGAAGAACTCTGGGGACCAGGACAAAGCTGCAATGTTGGAAAAAATCGACCTCAATAAAAAAATATCCAAAAAGGAATATAAGCGGGTATTCCCCCAGACCCGTATGAAGCTGTATGCCTTGCAAAAAGCTTCCTGGGACGCAAACATTCCTGTGATAATTCTTTTCGAAGGTTGGGATGCAGCTGGCAAAGGTACCTCGATTCAAACGCTGACCTCAAAATTGGACCCGCGTGGTTTCAAGCTCTATCCAATTCGGGCTGCGCGGACTTATGAAAACCAACGACCCTGGTTATGGCGGTTTTGGCTAAAAATTCCGGGTCAGGGTGAGTGGGCTATTTTTGATCGCTCTTGGTACGGACGCACGCTGGTAGAACGGGTGGAGGGTTTAATCCCTGAACGCAGTTGGCGCCGGGCATATCGTGATATCGTCAATTTTGAGCGCACCCTGGCGGATGAAGGCTATCTAATGATCAAGTTCTTCTTGCATATCAGCCGTGAAGAGCAAAAGCGCCGTTTTGATAAACTAATCAGCGACCCACTGACCGCCTGGCAGGTGCTTCCCGAGGACTGGGAGCACCATAAGTATTATGATGACTGGCTTCTGGCCTATGAGGAGACTTTTGAACGTACGGAAACAGAATCTGGGCCCTGGACGATCGTCGAGGCCACCAACCGCCGCTACACAAAATTAAAAATCTTCAACACGATCATCGCTGCTTTGGAGAGGCAGCTTGCATTGGTTGATTTGCTGCCTGATCCCGCTTATTGGGAGGCTGTAGAATCAGATATACCGGAGAACAACCAGGAGGTTGTTGAGAAACCTGAGCCGGTTCCTGAAGAGAAATGATGCCATGATCTCTCCTCTTACGGTCAGTTAATTCGTGCAAAACCATGATATTATCACCTTCCAACCGAAGGCAAGGTAAATGTTAGACACGATCGATCTCACCTTGTCGCTCGACAAGGAAACTTATCAGGAAAACCTGATTAAATACCAGGTTGCCCTGCATACCCTTGGCTACCAGGTTTATGTTCAAGAACGGCCAGTGGTCATGGTCTTCGAGGGTTGGGATGCGGGTGGGAAAGGTGGCGCCATCAAGCGGGTCACCGAAAAACTTGATCCGCGTGGCTATGTCGTTTATTCCATCGCTGCCCCTAAAGGTGATGATGCCATTCGCCACTACATGTACCGTTTTTGGCGCCGGCTACCGGAGAGTGGGCAGATCGCCATCTTTGACCGCAGTTGGTACGGCCGGGTGATGGTCGAGCGGATAGAAGGCTTCTGCACAGAGAGTGATTGGAAAAGGGCCTACCGGGAGATCAACCAGTTCGAGCGCCAGCTGGTAGATTTCGGTACAATTTTATTTAAGTTCTGGCTCCAAATCAGCAAAGCCGAACAGCTGGCCCGTTTTGAATCACGCTCCAACGATCCACTGCGCAGGTGGAAGCTCACCGAGGAGGATTGGCGCAACCGGGAGAAGTGGAGTGTTTACGCCCAGGCAGTAGATGAAATGCTCCTGAAGACCAGCACGGTCACGGCTCCCTGGACAATAGTCGAAGGGGATGACAAATATTATGCCCGGGTCAAGGTATTAAAAACCCTGGTCGACAAGTTGAGCACGGAGTTGGATTACGATCCATTTGGCAAGGATAAGTCAAAAAACAAGAAGAAAAAAGAGAAAAATTAACTGTTTATTGAATGAGGAGGCTGATATGCCACCTACGGACGCAGCCGTAAAAGAAGAAAAAATTGAAGATGCACAAGACGAAAAGGAAACGCTGGCCAAGACAGATGGCGATGGAAAGAAAGATGTCAAGCCAACTGCCGCTGAAGAAAAAGGTGCCAAGGATTCGAAGGCAAAGGGAGCTGCTGCAGAAAAGGATTCAAAAGAATCGAAAGCTAAAGAAGCTGATGTAGCAGAAAAAGACGAGGAAGTTGAAGAGGTTGACCTGAACGACGAGGAATTGTATATCAACCGTGAGCTCAGTTTGCTTGATTTCCAAGGGCGGGTCCTGGAGGAAGCCCTCGATGAAAACAATCCCCTGTTGGAACGGGTAAAATTCACCGCTTTTGTAGGCAACAACCTGGACGAATTTTTTATGGTCCGGGTGGCGGGTCTGAAGAAACAGATTGATGCAGGGGTAGCAGATATATCTCCGGATGGGATGACGCCAGCTGAACAGCTGGCTGCGATCCGAAAAATCGCGCTCAAGTTGATGACCGAAGCCCAGAAAGGTTTTCAAAATGACCTGGTGCCGCTATTAGACAAGGCTGGTGTCCACATACTGGACTATGAGGATCTAACCCAAAAACAGAAGGAGAATGCGGACAATTACTTCACTGAGGTAATCTTCCCGATCCTTACCCCGATGGCATTTGATCCCGGGCATCCCTTCCCTCATATCTCAAACCTGAGCCTGAACCTGGCTGTCCTGATCCGTGATTCACGCGATCACTTCGCCCGGATCAAAGTCCCCGGCACATTACCCCGATTGGTGCCCATCAAGCGCTCATCCGGCAGTGTGCGCAAAGATGGAACCGTCCCCCACCACCATTATTTTGTCTGGTTGGAACAGGTTATTGCGGCCAATCTCCATAGTCTATTCCCTGGCATGGAAGTCATCGAATCTCACCCCTTCCGGGTCACCCGTGATGCCGATGTGATGATCCAGGAGCTGGAAGCTTCCGATTTACTGGAGAGCATCGAGCAGGGTGTGCGCCAGCGCCGTTTCGGTTCTGTCGTCCGAGTCACGGTCAATAAAGCGATGCCAACCCATCTCCGTAAAATCCTGATTGAGAACCTGCAGATGGATCGCAATGATGTCTACACCTTAGAAGGTCCGTTGGGATTGAGCAGCCTGATGAATCTCTACCAGATCGATCGATACGATCTAAAAGATCAATCATTCGTACCCTCCATCCCAGCTCCCCTTGGAGGCGAAACATACGACGGGAACATTTTTGCCGCTATCCGTGAGGGAGACATCATGGTCCATCATCCATACGACTCCTTTATCCCTGTCGTGGACTTCCTCCAATTGGCCGCCAAAGATCCGGATGTGTATGCTATCAAGCAAACCCTGTACCGTACCGGAAGCAACTCTCCTGTGATCAAAGCCCTGCTAGATGCCCGCGAGACCGGCAAACAGGTGGCCGTTTTGGTCGAGTTGAAAGCCCGTTTCGACGAAGAAAGTAATATCGGTTGGGCCCGCACGATGGAACGGGAGGGCGTACACGTGATTTATGGGCTGCTCGGTTTGAAAACTCACTCCAAGATCGCTTTGATAGTGCGCAAAGAGGGTGAACACATCCGGCGCTATGTCCATTTAGCCACCGGGAATTACAACGCCGTCACCGCATTATCGTATGAAGACATTGGTATGTTCACCTGTGATGAGCAGATCGGCGCTGATGCAACCGACCTGTTCAATTTCCTCACCGGTTATTCAACCAAGCAAGACTACCGCAAACTGCTGGTTGCTCCGGTGAACCTGCGCGAGCGCATGATGGCATTAATCGAGCGCGAGGTCGAGCACCAGCAGAATGGAGAAAAAGGTCACCTGATCTTCAAGATGAATTCGCTGGTCGACAAGCGGATAATCAAAGCCCTATATCGAGCCTCGATGGCTGGAGTCAAGATCGACTTGATCGTTCGCGGTATGTGCTGTCTGCGCCCGGGCATAAAAGGCATCAGTGAGAACATCCGCATCATATCCGTCGTCGGTCGCTTCCTGGAACACAGCCGCATCTACTATTTCCGCAACGGTGGTGAGGAGGAGATCTTTCTCGGCAGTGCGGACTTGATGCCGCGCAACATAAACAACCGGGTGGAGGTCCTCTTCCCAGTTGAAGATACCGCTATGATCCGCTACTTGCGCGATGATGTCCTGGCTGAATACCAGAACGATAATGTTAAAGCCAGGTTGATGAATTCCGATGGCGTGTATGAAAAAATTAAACCCAACGGAGATAAATCACCCCTCAACATTCAGGTTAAATTATTCGATATCCGCCAGCCAACTAAGTAATGAAAAGGTGCGACGCACTTTAAAAACCTGCTTATGAAATCAACAGGTCATCTATAAATGCGTCGCACCATGCAATTTTAGAATTACAGAGGGTAAGTATTATTCATGGGAACTTTAATCGATACGGCAGACTTGGCCCAGATCGAATCTCTGGCCGTGAGCGGCTCCACCGCAGCCATCCGTCGCCGGGCGCAATTGCTGCTGCTCTATGATCAGGGACTGCCAACGCGGGAAGTCGCGCAGCAGGTGGATTTATCTGCCAGCCGGACCAGGTTCTGGCGGCGGCGTTTCATTTTTGAAGGCATGGCCATATTCGCTGAAAATACTCCAAAGACTGATACTCCCCCACCCACTCAACCCACGGATGAAAGTCCAGATCCACAGTTTCTGCCGGAGACGACTGAAGAAATTGGCGATCCAATTGCAGCGGAAATTTCCGAGGATTTGGACGATATTCCTCCTCCCGCAATCGAGGAGACCACTGAGCAGGTAATCGAATTACCCTCTACGACGGAAGATTTGCACCCTGCTCCTGATGACAACGAACCCGTCTCCCTCGATGAGCTACGCCTGCGCTATCCTGCTAATTTAAGGCGGGCAGAACACCGTCGCGATCTTGTCCTGGAGCTCTTCGACGCCACCCAACCCGTCCACTACCAACCCTATGAACAACGCCGTTTGCTGGAAGTTTCCGCCCTCCTCCAGTATCTGACCGAGAACCAGGATGACCCCGGCTCAAATAAGTCTGGCTATCTGTTTATCCTCTCTCACCCCTTGACAGATTTGACTGAGGGTGAGAACAAAATCGTCGAGTCTGTTCTCGGCTCCCTGCACGGCAAGGTTGCTGAAGCTGACATGATATCGCTGGAAACAGATGGTGAAGCCCAAACCCTGTCCGCGCTGCTCAGGATCGCCCAAGGCTTGGATACCTCCCGGACGTGTGAAACCACCATCGACTCGATCGATGTAGATTCTCGCGGCTTCACTGTTCTGGTCAGCGGACCCAAGGCCAATTTGGATGCTCGCAAAGCCAAGAAGGGCGCCAAGATGTGGAACAGGCTGTTCGAGCAAAAAATGCGCTTTCGGGTCGTTTACCAGCTCGGTGAAGATAGTGACAAGCGCCTGGAGGCACTGCTGGCCAGGAAAAAGCCCGGTGTTAAGCCAGATGACAGCTTGTCAGAGGCTGGACGAAAGGTGCTCGGTTACCATTTTGGTCAAATGGTCGCCCACGAGGCGGGCACACGTTTAGGCGAGGATATCGAAGAACTGCATGATATGCGGGTTGCCACCCGGCGTATGCGGGCCGCATTCGAGGTTTTCCAAAATGCTTTCGAAGCAAAGGCGGTCAAAAAACATCTTAAAGGCTTAAAAGCCACCGGGCGCGCCTTGGGCCGGGTCCGTGATCTGGATGTGTTCATGGAAAAAGCCCAACAATACCTGGATTCCGTTCCCCAGGAACAGCGTACCGGGTTGGACCCGCTCCTGGTGTTGTGGGAGAATGAGCGCCAGGCAGATCGGGAAATGATGCTCGAGCATCTTGACAGCCAGGATTATGTTGACTTCAAACGCAAGTTTCTTGAATTCGTCTCCAAGCCCGGCGCGGGTGCCAAGCCAATCCCGGAGACCAGCCCACATCTAGTGAAGCACGTGGTCCCGGTGTTGATCTACACCCGCCTGGCTTCTGTCCGGGCATATGGCCCCATGCTTGAAGCTGCCACAATCGAACAGCTGCACAGCTTGCGCATTGAGTTTAAAAAGCTGCGCTACACGCTCGAGTTCTTCAGAGAAGTGCTTGGTGAGGGTACTAAAGCCTTGATCGAAGATGTAAAAATACTCCAGGACCATCTGGGAGATTTGAACGACGCGGATGTAGCCTGTTCGATTCTGCGCGAGTTTCTGGATGAATGGGAATCAAGGCAGATCTACCGGCCGATCAACGAGCGTGAGAATCCCGAACCAGTGGTCGCCTACCTGGCCAGCAAACACGCCGAACGCTACTTCCTGACCACTACTTTTCAGGAGGCCTGGGCGAAATTCGACACACCGGAAATGCGCGCCGATCTCGCCGCCGCGGTCGCGGTCTTATAGACAAATAGGGGTTATATTCCTCGGGATAAGATTCTTTCAAGATCTCGTCCCTGAATGAGCATTTCCGCAAATGCCTCCGGTAATCCCCGCTCGCGGATCTCAGCCACAGCCCGGTCAATATCATAATTCAAGCGGTAGTGACTGATCTGCAGGCCCTCTTCCCCTAAATACATAATCGCATAAGCTGAGCGTGGGTTGCCATCGCCCGGTCTCCCCACGCTGCCCGTGTTGATAAAGGTCGTTTTGCCAACCTGGCGGGAAAACGCCTGGTGGGAATGACCGAAGATGATCGCCTCAAATTCGAACGCATACTCCTCTTCCGCCAGTTGTTTCAATTCTAGCAGCCGATCCTCAGATGTGCCTGGTTCGAGCAGCTCTTCATTTGAAGCTGGGCTGCCGTGCACCAGCAAGAATCGTCTTTCACCGATATCCAAATCCCTTTCTTTTGGTAATGAGCCTAAATATGTGCGGCTCTTCTTTGACAAATTGTCATATGCCCACTTGAAGGCCAGCCATTTCAGCGGATGCTTGCTTTCTCGCCATTTATCAGTCTTCTTTGGAAATTTGAGCACCTTCAAATCATAATTGCCAGCGATATTGACAAATTTCTTGGTCCGCATCCGCTCTACGACCTGGTCGGGATACGGCCCATAACCAACAAAATCCCCAATATTCCAAAACTGTTCAACCCCAAGACTGGCTGCGTGAGATATCACTGCCTCCAGTGCTGGCAGGTTGGCGTGCACATCCCCCAGCAGGGCAATTTGCTTATCCTGAGCTGGCATAAATTACTTTTACTAAGACGATGGTTTAGGAGAGGGATCTAATAGAACGCGGTCAACACCACGGTCGATTTCCCAGGGATAAATGATATATGCGTCTGTGATTGCGGCATAATAGTTAGGTTTCGCATCACTAAACAGGCTGCGGTTTGGGTTGAAGTGGAACACGCATGAGAACGGGTAGCCCCCAGCCGCCACGACCCGGTTTTTTACGGAGGTGATCGTGCGCCCTGAACCCCACACATCATCCACAACAAGTGTCCGGCGTTCTCGCAGCAGCTCGTCTTCGGGAAATTGGATGAACCGCGGCCAGGCATACAGACCGGTTTCATCCATCTGCGCCGGAAAATCAACCGCCGCGGTGAGGATATGGGTAATATCCATCGCTTCTGCCAGTATCCCACCGGGGATAATTCCACCGCGGGTGACGATCACCATCGCGTCGAAACCGCCTTCAAACTGGGGGAGTAGATGATCGACCAGGGCATCGACATCTTTCCAGGTTAATAACTCGCGCCGCATTTGATCCATCCTGAACTCCTTACTTCATCAATCCTACAAGCCTGGATATTGCTATTCTGAGGTCTATATTAGCTATCTTTGGCCTATTGATATATTAATTCCAAATCACTTATTAAACAATGTCTTTGCGAGCAGAGCGAAGCAAACTCCATGTTTGTTTGGGAGATTGCTTCGTCGAATTATCTCCTCGCAATGACAAGACATCGTTTGATTCACTAATTATAGCAAGTTTGGCGGGTTTGCTTCTACCTTCCAATCCCTTAATTGGCGACCGCGTAAAATCGATATTGGATCAGGGCCGCGTAAGATGATTTGGTAGCGATAACTTCCTTTCAGACGAGCATAAAAAGGTGGGACTGGGCCGATTATCTGGGTCCCACTTCTGCTTTCAGCTGCCAGCCACTCTTGAATCTGGCCCGCCAGATCTTGGGCAGCTTTCTCCGCCTGGGCGAGTTTGGCATGCCTGTATTCCAGGCGCACCAGCTGGCTGAAGGGTGGGTATCCAATCTTACGCCGTTTTCCAAGCTCCTGCTTATAAAAAGCGAAAAAGTCATGGTCTGCTGCAGCCTGGATAGCATAATGCTCAGGCTGGTAAGTCTGCAGAATCACCTCCCCGCCCAACGGGCTGCGTCCCGCCCGGCCTGCGACCTGGGTCAACACCTGAAATGTGCGTTCCGCGGAATGGAAATCGGGCAGGTTCAGACCCACATCTGCCAGGACCACGCCAACCAGGGTCACCAGGGGCAAATCCAACCCTTTGGCCAGCATTTGCGTTCCAATGAGCACATCGGCGCGATGAGAGAGAAAGTGGCTCATGATGATCTCGTGGGCGCCCTTCTTCCGGGTGGTCTCATAATCCCAACGTAACGTGCGCGCCTGAGGGAATAAATTCTGCAGATCGGCCTCGACCCGCTCCGTCCCGGTGCCATACTGGCGGATGTGGGTGCTGCCGCACTCCGGGCACTTGGAGGGCATTTTTCGCTGGTAGCCGCAGTGGTGGCAGGTCAGCTGGGGTTCGGGCTTGGTCTGAGCATCCGTCGTCAGCGCTTCAATGCTCGATGTCGGTGTGAGATTAGCCGGGGAATACCTGGGTTGGTGGAATGTCAGCGGTGTATCGCAGCGCGGGCAGTGCAGGCTGTGGCCGCAGTCCCTGCAGAATACGTATGTCGCCGTCCCCCGCCGGTTGAGGAACAGGATCGCCTGCAGGTTGTTCTCCAGCACTTTGTGCAGGGCCTCGCGCAGGGCGTAGCTGAAGATGGAGCGGTTGCCGGCCTTCAATTCCTCGCGCATATCTACCACGTTTACTGGTGGCAGTTCGATCGTCTCCACCTGGTGTTCTAAAAGTTGGAACTGGGAGGCGCTTGACTGGATTGAGAACCGCTCCAGCTGCTGCTCAACCGCCTGCCGGTGGGCCAGGATGCGGGCTGGCAGGTGCAGGTAATGCCATGCCCCTCTTTCAGCTTTGTACTGGCTGCCCAGGTCGGGTGTGGCCGAACCCAGTAAGCAAACGCCTCCCACCAGCTCGGCATATGCCGCCGCAGCCCGTCTGGCATGGTAATAAGGCTGAATCTCCCCCTGGTAATAGGTATCATCATGGCACTCGTCCACGACGATTAAGCCCAGATCGGGCAGCGGGGTGAATAGTGCTGAACGTGGTCCGACGATGACTCCCAAATCCCCTTGTCGCGCCCTGCGCCAGGTGTCATAGCGTTCTCCCGCCGATAGCCGCGAATGGACCAATCCGACCTGCCCGGGAAATCGAGCCAGGAAGCGACGCACAGTTTGTGGGGTCAAAGCGATCTCAGGCACCAAAACGATGGCCTGCCGGCCCGCCTGGATGACTTCTCCCACTGCTCGCAGGTATATCTCCGTTTTACCAGATCCGGTGACCCCATGCAGCAGGTGTGGGGGTACATTCTTCCCTTCATGGGCCATCCGTAAAGCAGCAGAAACCTCTCCCCATACGACCTGCTGATCCTTGGTCAGCTGGGGTGGTTCCCGGGTGACAAATTCCAGCCCCTCCAGCGGGTCCCTCCACACCTCGCTCTCACCCAGGATAATGAAATCGCGTTCCGCCAGGTAGCGCAGATCCTGCAGGTTGCCTCCCGAGGCAGCATAGACCCAGCTGACGTCAACGGGTCCAGGCTCTTCGAGCAGGTACGCCAGGATGGCTTTTCTCCGCTCACGGGCTTGCGTTCCCTCTCGACCTAGTCCTTCTTCTTTAGCCTTGATCGTCTCCGGTGTG
>CALBUI010000220.1 GCA_937968125.1 uncultured Anaerolineales bacterium
CCATACGGAAAGGACAAATCACCCCACACTTCATCCCCAGGCTGAAACTTATTTGCACTTACCCCAACTGCTTCAATTATCCCAGATACATCAGTTCCAGGTATCTTGCTCATCGGTCTGAATGGACCACCAAAGCGAGCAGTCCAATCACCCCTCAGAGTTTCCAGGTCACCTGCATTTAAGGAGGCTGCTTGAACTTTTACCAGAACTTCGCCCTCCTGGGGAGTGGGTTTTTCGACCTCCTGGAGTTGGAGGACATCCGGTGAGCCGTATTCTGTGCAAACAATCGCTTTCATGGTTCTCCTCCAATTTAACTTTATTTGAGCGCGATGGAGATGTCTCCCAAATTAGCTTTTACTACGGGATCATCCACTTCCAAGCATACCAAATAGTTATCCCATTAAAAATAAGGCTCACAAAGATCAAAAACTTATCATAGGCTGAAGGATATGTGGGCAATCCAATGAGGTTGAAGATGAACAGGAATATGGCGGCGATAATGGTCGCCCAACGAATCGCAGGGTAAGGTAATGTCAGTGACAAGACAAGCATGACGATCGGGATTAACATTAGTAATGCGGCCGCAATCCACATCCATTGAGTACCTTTCATGCCCATCATCTCCCCAGATTTAAAATCGCCGCTAAATATGCGCAGCACATCCCCTAAAAGATAGGTGAACATGGTTGCCACCCACAACCCGGAAAGAATAATCCTTGTATCTACCATCATTCAATCTCCTCCGTAAGGTTCATGTTCCACAGTTATGGCCACGTTTCCCTCTTTATCCCCAGTTTCGACATAGCGGTGGGCTTCAGCCATCTGTTCCAATGGATAAATCCTATCGATGACCGATTTTAATTTTCCTGCTTCAATGAGCTCTTTAAGATAGATCAAATCCTCAGTTTTAAATGTAGCTGTACCGGTGATAACTTTCTTACCGTTTCTCCCAGACACCCATCCCTTTCGGATCACCTTTGACAAGCCAGCATTTCCTAAAAGATAACGTCCATTTTGCTTCAGCGAAGCTAAACTCCCAGAAAACGAACTTTTACCGACTACATCAAAAATTACATCATACATCTCACCTCGTTTGGTGAAATCTTCTCGAGTGTAATCGATGACATGTTCGGCCCCAATCGAGCGCAGCATGTCCAATTTCCTCGTGCTGTCCACAGCGGTTACTACTCCTCCAAAGTAATTGGCCAGCTGGACTGCGAAAGTACCGATACTCCCCCCGGCGCCATTGATCAGAACTTTATCTCCGTTCTGGATATTTCCTTGTCGAAGAAAACACAATGCTTCTAGCCCTCCGACAGTAACGGCAGCTGCCTCCTCATAGTTCATGTTGGCTGGTTTTATAGCCAGCACCCCAAGCTCAGAATCTTCAGCCATGCATTTGTACTCGGCATAAGCCCCCAGGCCAAAACCGGGAGAGCCAAAAACCTGGTCACCGATCTTGAATCGCTTAACATCTACCCCAACTGCTTCGATCTCCCCGGCCAGCTCCTGGCCAAGTATGGTTATTCTTTCTGGTTTTCTGATACCGACGTAAATTCGCATGGGTAGCCGGTACAAGAGCGGAGTTTTGAGATTACGAAGTTCACTGTCACCAGCAAATACGGTTGTCGCATGTATTCTGATCAAGACCTCGTCATGCTTCGGTGTAGGTTTTTCTACCTCTTGGAGCTGTAATACATCCGGTGGCCCGTAGGCTGTCCAAACGATCGCTTTCATATTATATTCCTTCAAGATTACATTACTTTAGTTAATAATAAGCTGGGTGATTGAGAAAGGAAGTGTACATTTGGGGAGGTTAATCAGACCGGAGAGGTGATTTGCGTATTTCTCAATTGCTTTTTTGTAGCAATAAAATAATTGGGTGATGTCTGGCTCAACACCTCGGTCTCAACGATTTGAAAATCTTCGTTAATTATCAATTCTTCCAATTCCGAGAATTTAAACAGGTTTAGATACGGGACAAGTCCGATTTTACTCAAGAGAATTAAAAACAATCCCAAGACCCGATTTTTCTCTCCCATGCAAGCTGTTGCCGAGATAAATTTTCCCCCGGGTTTCAATAACCTGTTTATCCTTTCGACAACCTCTTGTGAATTGTCTAATAAATGGAGGATGTTGAACGCAGTCACTACATCAAAAGATTCAGCTTGATACCTCTCATCAAAAATAGTTGCCTGAGTGTATTCTATATTCTTGATTTCACGCTCATCTGCTCTACTTTTCGCAACCTCGATCATCCTGGATGAGATGTCATTCGCATGTATTTTTTTTACATTATCCGCAATTTCATTGGTTATTGTCCCTATCCCGCAGGCATAATCAAAAACGATATCACTTTCCTTGAGATATCTATACGTATTCTCGATGGTTTTTTTGTAAGTCTCATCTAAATCTTCATTCTGGTTTTCCCACCGGTTTGCTATTCTGTCCCAAAACTTCTCCGATTTATTCATACTTTTCATCTCTTCCAGTACAAGAAGTGCAAAAACCAATCTCCAGGGTCAAGGCATTATTTTGGGAACCAGTGGAAAATTAAGTGTTTTTGTTATGGTCCACAGTTATGACGACATTTCCCAGTTTGCCCCCTTTGCCGACATACTTGTGTGCCTCAACAATCTGCTCCAGCGGAAAAGTTCTGTCTATAACCGTTCTAAGCTTCCCATCCTCGATAAGCTCCCGGAGGTAAATCAAATCTGCGATTGTTCCGCTGGCTGTTTGCATGACTATGTTATAGCTGCTTGTCATTCTGGTCCACAGCGCCGAAAACATCTGGGATACCGGGTTGGCTAAGAGATAGGTTCCGTTTTCCTTAATTACTTTTTTACTTCGCGAAAAAGAGGCCTTGCCGATAACGTCAAATATGACATCATAAACCTCGCCGCTTTCAGTGAAATCTTCCTTTGTATAATCAACGACATGATCGGCACCAAGCGAGCGCAGCATGTCCAGTTTCGGGGTACTGTCTATGGCTGTCACTTCAGCTCCTGATAACTTGGCCAGCTGGATTGCGAATGTGCCGATGCTTCCACCTGCACCGTTAATCAGAATCTTTTGCCCGTCCTGGATGTTCCCTAATCTGAGGAAGTGCAGCGCATCCCGCCCCCCAAATGGAACGGTTGCGGCTTCCTCATAGCTCATATTGGCCGGCATGATTGCCACCCCGCCTTCCATCTCGCCGGGGCTTTCAGGCAGACACAAATATTCGGCATTCGTACCAAAACTCATACCTGCGGCTCCGAATACCTGGTCGCCTTCTTTAAACCGTTTTACATCGTTGCCGACAGCTTCGATTTCCCCGGCCAGTTCAGTTCCTGGAATTTCGTTGCGTGGTTTTGTGAAGCCAAATCCCATTCTTAATACCAGCGCGTACAAAAAAGGCAATTTCAGACTGCGCATTTCAACATCCCCCGCTGTCACTGTCGTGGCGTAGATTTTGATCAGTATTTCATTATCCTTGGGAACAGGTTTTTCTACTTCACGAATTTCAAGAACCTCTGGCGGCCCATATTTTGTGGTAATAACTGCTTTCATGAGCATTCTCCTTTTGATCAAACTCTCCTGCAATTTGAAAGCGATTAAATAGCTTTATCAATTATTCCCAATAGTTATTACTATTTTGCCTCGGGCGTGTCCATCTCCATAATACCGCAGAGCGTCTGGGACTTCACTCAACGAGTAAGATCGATCTATAACAGGTGCTACTTTGCCAGCTTCATAGAGCTCGATCAAGAACTCATAGTCTTTTGGCTTAGGATTCGTAAACATGGAACCCAGCTTCTTGTCCCCAGTTAACGAAATCAAGGGACCCAATAGAGTAGCCTGAAAATATTGAGCTGCAGAACCTCCGGCGCAGACATAGACCCCCTGTGATTTTAGCGCTCGCGAGTAATCGAAAATTGAGCGGAATCCCCCGATTGCAAGGATCAAGTCATAGCGTTGGCCATTTTTGGTGAAATCTTGATGAGTATAATCTATCACCTGATCTGCCCCAATCGAACGCACCATTTCTAACTTGCTCGTGCTGCAAACACCTGTCACATCTGCCTCAAATGACTTTGCGATCTGCACCGCATATGTCCCGACACCACCAGAGGCACCATAAATCAACACCTTTTGTCCCGGCTTTATTTTTCCTTTATCCCGTAAACCTTGCAAGGCAGTGGTACCTGCTTCAGGTACAGCCGCGGCTTCCTCAAAGGTCATACTTGCTGGTTTGTTCGCTAAAGCTTTTTCGGGAACACAGGCAAATTCAGCAAACCCGTAAAAATTGCTTATACCGAACACCTCATCACCGGGCTGAAACCGCGTGACGTCTTGCCCAACCATTTCAACATCACCGGCGATATCATCACCGAGGATCTGGCGTCTTGGCTTCAGAATTCCATTCATCAGACGGAGCATGAACGATTTTCCTCTCAAGACCTGCCAGTCAACGTAGTTAATGGATGCAGCCCGAATTTTTACCAAGACCTCATCTCTATCAGGAGAAGGTATATCTACATCTTTGAGCTGCAGGACATCCGGTGTTCCGTATCTAGTAAAAACTATTGCTTTCATTTTAAGGACTCCAGAATTTCATCAGTCCGTGATGTCGCATAATATGTGCCTATCTTTGGTTAATCCTCTCCTTTAACCTACAAATCGTGTGAACGCGTGCCATTTCAGTTATGATTCCCATTCTTCCAATTCTTCGAGTAGCGTTTCTACTGCGCCTCTCACAATTTTGTTGCACATTTTCTTCCCACCCCGCATGCCAAACATCAGCAAACCCTTGATGCTGTTGAAGTCTGCAACAGTCTCTATGCTGCCTATATTAAAGCCGATGATGTCGCTGCAGCGTACAGCGCCATTGCGTTCGGCGAAGCGATGCATAAATTGCTCGGTCAGGTGAGTGACTGCTTCACCTTCATCCTGCCCATAAAGCAGACCGATCGCCAATGCACCCCCGGATAATGCTCCACACACTTCACCTACCATTAATCCCCCTTGCAAGCCAATGGCAATGTGGGGAATACAGTCGCAGTTTTGTCCTGTTGCCTTGCTGACCGCAAGGAGAACTGCTTCCGCTCAACCGTGGTATTCGAATTGCTCCAGGGCAAATTCGATTGTTTTTTCTTTGGAATAATCACCCGAATAGAGCAAAGTCACTCCTTTTTCTCTCAAGTGAGCATGGCCTCCGGGCGATGATCACTTGCAGCAAAACCAGGTGCGCTCCCTTATCCCTGCAAGAGTAATATGCTTGATTTATTCTCCTGGGGATACGGATACCGCAACGCTCCCTTTTTTACCACCGTCATCGACGTACCGGTGGGCTTCAACAATCTCCTGCAGAGGATAAGTTCGATCAACAACAGCCTTTAGCTCTCCCGCTTCTATAAGTTCCTTGAAGAATTCTAAGTAATCTTTGCGCTCGCTGGCAATCCCTCCCCCAAAAATTACTTTCTTGTCGCCGATTGCTGATGTCCAGGCCATTTGAATCGCCTCTTTCAATCCACCAGCGACTGCAAGAAAGTACCCGTTTTCCTTAAGCGAATTCTTGACTTTTGAGAAGGATATCTCCCCCCCAACCACGTCAAAGATAATGTCGTAAGTCTGGCCATTTTGAGTGAAATCATATTGGGTGTAATCTATGACCTCATCCGCTCCTAGCGACTTCACCAGCTCAATTTTCGCGGTGCTGCATACCCCGGTCACTTTTGCTCCAAAGTGCTTGGCCAGCTGCACTGCATAGGTGCCTACTCCTCCAGAAGCCCCATTGATCAGAACTTCTTGTCCGTCCTGGATATCTCCCTTTTCTTTCAGGAAGTACATTGCAGTACAAGCCCCAAAAGGAACTACTGCGGCTTCTTCATAAGACATATTGGTAGGTTTTAATGCTAAAGCCCCCTCCTCCGGCCGACATACATATTCAGCATACCCCCTAAGATTGTCCCCATCGATTCCGTAGACCTGATCACCTTCTTTAAATGACTTCACATCTCTGCCTACTGCTTCAATTTCTCCAGCAATATCTGCCCCAATAACCTGGTTTCTTGGTCCTGTGATTCCAAACATTAACCGCGGGAAAGGTCCGAAACCGGGAGGGACATGAGTAAAACCACGCGCATTTACGTCCCCCGTTGTCACTGAAGTGGCATGGACTTTGATCAATACTTCATTTTCCTTAGGCGTAGGTTTTTCCACTTCTTCGAGATGCAAAACATCAGGCGCTCCGTATTCTGTGTAAACAACTGCTTTCATGAGTTTTCTCCGTTTTTTTTTAATTTTTTTTGAACGAATTGGAGATATCTCCAAATGCGTTTCAACCTTTAGCTTGAAAGCTAATCTGCTCAATAAAATCCACTGCTAATAACTCAATTCTTAGACCACCCATTTCCAGGCATACCAGAGAATCAGTGCATTGAATACGAAGCTCACGCCAATCAGAAAATTATCATAAGCGCCTTTATATGGTAAGCCGGCAATATTAAAAATAACAACGAGTATCACCATCACGATGTTCACCCAGCGGATGGCGGGATAAGGCAGTGTCAGAGTCAGCACAAGCATAACGATAGGGACCAGCATTATCATGGCGATTAACATCCACATTGCCTGGGTTCCTTGAACGCCTCCAGGAAATTGTCCTGATTCAAAATCACCGGCAAATATGCGCAGCACATCGCCCAATAGGTAGGTCAGCATTGTTGCTATCCATAACCCTGAAATTAGTATTCTCGTATCGACCATATTCAAATGTCTCCTTGATCTATGAAGTAAGCAATGCTTCATGTCTGCAGATTCAGTTTATATCAATAATTGAACTTGTGCAACTGCATGAATGGCTGCGAATGGATGTTTTTTTGATCAATTATTATTATTTTGATCCACAGTCATGACAACATGCCCCTTTTTACCCCCAGTCTCTACATACCTGTGAGCCTCAGCAGCCTGTCTCAATGGGTAGGTTCTATCAATGACCGTTTTTAACTTTCCGGATTCAATAAGGTCTTTGAGGTAAATTAAATCTGCAGTGTTTGGGGCAGCTCCCCCGAAGATCACTTTTTTGCTGCTAGTAATTGAAGTCCACCACCCGCGAATCACCTGTGAAGGACCTGGATTTGCGATAAGGTAGCGTCCTTTTTGGTTAAGTGATCTGATGCTACCTGAAAATGAACTCTTGCTGACCACATCCAGAATAAAATCGTAAGCCCGATCACTCTTGGTGAAATCCTGTTGTGAATAGTCAATTACATGGTCTGCACCAATCGACTGCAGCATATCCAATTTATCGGTGCTGTCTACGCCTGTGACTTCTGCTCCGAAGTATTTGGCAAGCTGGACTGCAAAAGTACCTATCGTGCCACCGGCACCATTTATCAGCACCTTTTCTCCACTCTGGATTTCTCCTTTACGCACGAAATCCAGACCTTCAATTCCCCCAACTGGAACCGTGGTGGCCTCCTGATAAGTCATGTTGACCGGTTTTATTGCCAGTGCTCCTTCAACAGGCTTTTCAGGCAGACAAATGTATTCAGCATATGTACCCATCCCAGCAAAACTTGTCGCTGCAAATACCTGATCTCCTACCTTATAATCGCTTACATCTTTACCAATGGAATCAATTTCCCCAGCTAATTCCATCCCCAATATTTTTATTCTCTCAGGTTTCCTGAATCCCACATACATCCGCATGAGCAAGCTGTACCAGATAGGCAATCTGAGACTGCGCTGTTCACAGTCCCCCGCGGTTACCGTTGTAGCGTGTATCCGGATGAGGACTTCATTATCCTTGGGAGCAGGTTTCTCCACCTCTTTGAGCTGGAGAACCTCCGGAGGCCCATATTCAGTCCAAACGATCGCTTTCATTGCTTGTTGTTTTGCGTGACAGTGATGGCGACATTCCCCTTCTTATGCCCTTGATCGACGTACCGGTGAGCCTCGACGATCTGTTCCAATGGATACGATCTATCAACGACCGCTTTGAGGCTTCCCCCCTCAATCAGCTCTTTGAGCTCACTGAGCAGTGAAGTGACTTGTTCGGTCTTTATCTCATCCGAAGATTTATCAACGTTAAGATAGATCCCTGATTGCCTTAGAGATCTTGTATAATCCCCCTGATAAAGGTCTACTGCGTCAAAAATCACATCATATGTCTCACCGCTCAGTGAGAAATCTTCTTTTTTGTAATCGATGACTTTATCAGCTCCCAGAGAGCTCACTAAAGTAAAATTCTCTGAGCTACAAACGCCAGTCACTTCGGCACCATAATGCTTGGCCAGCTGGACTGCAAAAGTACCAACACTTCCGGAAGCGCCGTAGATCAGAACTTTTTGACCTTCCTGTATATCAGCCATTTTTACAATACCTAAGGTTGTGATTCCCCCGGAAGGAATGACCGCTGCTTCTTCAAAAGTCATGTTGTTAGGTTGTAATGTTAATACGCCATCTTCAGCCATGCATTTATACTCTGCATAGGCTCCAAAACCAGACCAAAGTGTTGAGGCAAAAACCTGGTCTCCACCCTTGAACTTGGTCACATCTTTACCGACAGCTTCGATTTCCCCGGCCAGCTCCATCCCAAGAATACTTTTTCTCGGCCCTCTGATACCCAATGCTATTCGCGCAAACAGCCATTGCCCTCGGGGAAAGTCTGAACTTCGAATTCTCGTATCCCCAACATGTACTGTTGTGGCATGATTTTTTATCAGTACTTCGTTATCCTTGGGAGAAGGTTTTTCAACCTCTTTGAGCTGCAGAACTTCTGGTGGTCCGTATTTAGTGCACACAACTGCCTTCATTTAGGAATCCTCCATATTTGCATGAGCACTCTTTTAGGATAATTTTATATCTGTTTTTCAGAAAGAGACGCGATTGCAGTGGGTTCAAATCCCTTAACGATCAACCAGATCCCCAGAACTATTTCATTCAGGATAATTGGCAGACCGAAAATAATTCCTACATTGAAGCTAATACCAAAAGTCCCTAACAGGTTCCATGTTAACACCAATACGACCGCAATGAGACCCCAGACTGAAAGCCATCGGGGAACGAGTTTTGTTCGATAAAACAAATAATAGAGAATCAGCGCACCCAAACTGAAAAAGACAGTTAGCAGCAGACCTGATAGATGAGCCCGCGCAGTGAGGAATAAAGTGCCAAAAGTTTGAAAATTGGAAGCCTCCCCATCGCCACCTGCTAAATATGCCTGACTTAATGCAACTAGTAATAACGGGCTGACTACAGCAACAACCAGAATCGCAGCTTCAACAATCCTGAATGCAACGTATCCAAGTGCTAAGGCTTCATTCTCCTTCTTGAAAACTGGAAACATTCCAACTCCGATGCCAATAACTGCCACAACGTTAACCAGCTCAAGGAGAACGCCCATGATCATCGTGGTTTCATTTCCGGCAACTTCATTAAGATAATCTGGAGAACTTATAAAAGAATCTATTAATGAGGCTCCTACGAGGTACGTTGCCATTGCAGTTAGAAAGAATGCCCCCACAATTATTGCAGTGCTTCTGTACGTATTCATCTTCTTCTCCTGATTGATAATTCCTGGATTTGTGAAAATTCGCACTCTTAATATAGCACCAATGTGTAATTTTTCCTAACTGGTCTTTTGTTGAACCTGGCTTATACCCTGCGTACTTATGGGATAATATCCAAT
>CALBUI010000221.1 GCA_937968125.1 uncultured Anaerolineales bacterium
GCACCTAAATGATTTGCATATTCAAGTACTGCAAGCTTGAACCTTATCCTCAATTCTTCCCTGGCTTCTTTGTGCATATAATCCTCCTGTCAGTAGTTTAGATACTACGACATAGTGTCCAGGAGGATATGACGTATTACAGGTCAGACGCGATCTCCGTTTGAGTGACAATCAGGCATTAACCGAAACGATTTCATCCGCAAAATCGGTAATTCCGGTGTTTGTCCTTGACCCAAAGCTGATCGATTCGCCGAATGCAAGCCACAAAAGATTGGCATTCCTCTATAAAGGATTAGCTCAGCTTGATGCAGACCTGCAAGAGAAGGGAAGTAAATTGATAATCAGGCAAGGCAATCCAAAAGAGGCCTTGTCAAATTTAGTCAAGGATAGTGGAGCAAAGCAGCTCTACGCGGAAGCAGATTTTTCTCCTTATGCGCGCACGAGGGATGTCGAGGTTGCCAGAGATCTCCCTCTCAAGCTGGTAGGTGGCTCTTGTGTCAGCCATCCCGAATCGGTTCTTAAGAAAGATGGTGAAACATACAAAGTGTTCACTCCTTTCATGCGTGCATGGAAGTCACTTTACCAGTTTCAAACCGAGCAACTGTTACCTGTTCCTGAACACATCCACACCCCAAAGGGAATAGCAAGTGAGGAGATTCCGGTCCCAACAGGATTGAGCTCGAGTTTGTTAATTCAACCTGGTGAAAAACCGGCTAACAATAGATTGCACGATTTTATTAGTGGCGAGTTGCGGGGGATTTACCAATATTCAGACACGCGAAATCTGATGGACATTAGAGGAACTGCACAGATTTCTCCATATTTACGATTTGGCATGCTCTCAGCTAGACTGTGTGTCTCTGCAGCGCAGCAAGCGCTGCAGCATACTCCAGATGATCATTCCAAGCGCAGTGCGGAAATCTGGCTGAATGAATTGATCTGGCGCGAGTTTTTCATCTCAATTCTTTACCATTATCCATCTGTTTTGCAGCAAAGCTTTCGGGAGGAGTTGCGAGCAATCCCTTGGCGAAATGACCTATCTGAATTCTCCGCATGGTGTGATGGGCGCACTGGCTACCCAATTATTGATGCTGCCATGCGTCAGCTCCTAAATACTGGCTGGATGCACAATCGAGGCAGGATGATCGTCGCCTCATTCCTGGTCAAGCATTTGCTGATCGATTGGCGCTGGGGAGAGAAGTTCTTCATGCAGCATTTGATCGATGGGGATCCGGCAGCCAATAATGGTGGCTGGCAATGGACGGCAGGTACAGGTACCGATGCCGCGACCTATTTTCGGGTTTTTAATCCAATCCTCCAAAGCAAGAAGTTTGACCCGCACGGGAACTTCATCCGCAAGTGGATCCCGGAATTGTCAGGCGTGCCTGGAAAGTATTTGCATGAACCATGGAAAATGCCTAAGGGTATCCAGAGACAATCTGGATGCAATATTGGTCGAGATTATCCCCTACCTATCGTTGACCATAGATTTGCCAGGGAACGAGTGCTCGAAGTTTATAACAGAGCTAAAAAGGTCTATCAACAATAAACTGATATCCGGCCTAAGTTGCACAATGCAAAGCCTCAAGACCAATGGGCTCCGCTGACTGAGGCTTGTATTTAATATAAAAGGCTCTACGCCTTGTTGGTGTAGAGCCTTTTTATCCTAACTTTATATTCTACGATTTATTTAACCTTTACTTTTAGAATTGGGGTTTTATTGGCGCTCAATTTTGCCTTAATATCTACATCAACACCAGCTGGGATATCAGTAGGTCCTAAGCTCATGACGGTTGTGTTTGTTCCAGCAAGTTTCACCATAATCGTATATTCACCTGCGGGCAGTGAAGTAGATTCAATATCCTTGAACGAAAAGGTGAATGCTTTTCCACCATTGACATAAACATCCACCGGAAGATCCTTATCCAAACCAAGGCTTCCCCCATTGATACCATGCCGAACAGTAAGATCGAATGTTCCTTCATCTGCCGAGGCCGATTGCACCCCAAGAACCATGACCAATGCTAACGCGGCGGCAATTGCTACCAAAACTATAGCCCACCAATTTCTTCGTTCCATTACCTGTATTTTCATCATGTTATCTCCAAGAATATTTTGCAATTCACCATCTCTGAAATTGATTGTCGGTGATACAATATCGGTAGCTTATACTAAAATCCATATATTGTCAAGATATATTTAATATTATATACATATTGGGCGAGAGACTTGCTGTTTTGGCTCGAATAGCCCCGTGAATCTCCCGGGTATTACCAAGTTCTTGCATGGGAGTAACCAGCATCTATAGGCCAAATCAGGAAATAGTGAACCTCTTAAGCTGACAAATACTTTGCAAAACCTTGACATATAATATAAAAGCTGATATATTCTTATAACGGAAAGAGGCAATATATGAAGGTTACAAACCTTCCCCGAAGGAAAAAAGAACCGATATCATCAATATCATCTCAATGGAGATCGTATCAATGGAAGGAAACAAATTACCAGCTGCCCCAGATTTTACCTTAGAAAACTTCAAGGGTCAGACAGTCACTCTCTCACAGTTCGAAAGTCAAAATAACGTATTGCTGGTCTTCAACCGGGGATTCCTTTGACCATTCTGCCACCGGCACATGGCGCAGTTGCGCCGGGACTACAATAAATTCACAGAACGTGAGACCGAGATTTTGGTCGTTGGTCCAGATGACACGAAAGCATTTAGTGACTACTGGGACAAGCATGATCTACCTTTCGTTGGTCTACCAGATCCGGATCACCGAGTTGCGAATATATATGGCCAAAAGGTGAAATTGCTCCAGATGGGACGAATGCCAGCTCAAGTCTTGATTGATAAATCTGGTCGTATTCGCTATCGCCATTTTGGGAACTCGATGTCTGATATCACTGACAATCGTCAGATTCTCGCTTTACTAGATGAACTGAATCAGGAGGTGGAAAATGATTCAAAAAAAATCCATGCCTAGATTTAAAGGTCGCACAGGCCTGGTTGCGCTGTTGGGCGGCATCCTATTCAGCCTGGCGTTCACCGCGCTGATTTGGTGGACTGGTGGGCGATTAGATTCTATCGAGCTGCTTCCTGATACGAGATCATCCGCATCCCTTTGATCGATTACCTAGCAGTATTGATTCTGGCTGGTGTGATTGGATTAGGGTTATGGCTGGCTCGCCTGATAAGGAATTGGAGAACACCAGAATCTGAGTTAGCAAACGCATAGAAATTCAATGACTTGGATTACAAAAGTCATTTTTTTTGAAAGGTTAGAAAGATGAGCCAACTCAATATACAAAAACTGCATCTCAAATTTTCAGAAGATATCACGCCAGAAGGTCCGGTTACCCCCAGGGCTTATACACTGACTCATTCGGATAGCACCGGAGAAATGTACTTGACGATCAGTCCAAGGCACGATAAGCACCAGATTTCCGGGTGGTACACCCGACTCATGAGAGATGAGGTCCTCGCTGAGTGGCAGTCCGAAGATAAACCCGAGCTGCATGTTCACTGCCATGTCAGCGGCGGTATAGTGTTTGGCTCTGCTAGGTGGCGTGATTCGATATTACGCCGCCACTTGCCGCTGGTACTGGAAACCTTTCGATATGGCGATAGAGCTCTGTTCGAAGCATTTCCAGAATTAAACCGGGCATCGGTTAAAGTGCATTTTCATGCCACTCAGGAGCGATATGATCGAATAGAAGATTGGGGTAAACCGGGTGACTATTGTATTTATTAAGCTAATAATTCCGAGGTTCGGTTGCTCTTTCAAGCGAGCCGGATTTCGATATCTCAGCAACAAGGAAAAATAACATCATGAATGGAAATAATCTAATTCTAGTAACAGGAGCTACAGGTTATGTCGGTGGACGCCTGGTACCACAACTGATTGAATCGGGTTACCGAGTGCGAGTTTTAGTAAGAGACGCAAGACGCCTTCAAGATCGATCCTGGTCAGATCAGGTTGAAATTTACGAAGGGGATGTCTTCAAACCTGAAACATTAAAGCCGGTCCTGCAAGGAATAAGCACAGCTTATTATATGATCCACAGCATGAATGATAGTGCTGAATTTGATGAACGAGATTTAATTGCCGCGCGCAACTTTGGTCACGTGGCTAAGAAATCGAATGTGGAGCGGATCATTTACCTTGGTGGGTTAGGCGAACCAGATTCGGACCTTTCCAAGCATCTACGTTCTAGACACCAGACCGGAGATGCGCTGCGTGAGAGTGGTATTCCAGTCACCGAATTTCGAGCCGCGATTATTGTAGGTTCTGGCAGTGTATCATTTGAGATGATCCGCTACCTGGCTGAGCGGCTGCCAGTTATGATCTGCCCGCAGTGGGTGTATACAAGAGTTCAGCCGATTAGTATTCGCAATGTGCTCGAGTATTTGGTCGCCACATTGGAGTCACCGGAAAGCGCAGGAAAGGTAATTGAGATAGGTGGTAATGAAGTCTTAACTTATGGAGAAATGATGCTCAAATATGCCGAAGTGCGAGGATTACGCCGGTTATTAATACCGGTGCCCGTGCTCACTCCCCGTCTTTCATCTCATTGGGTACATTGGATGACACCCATACCAGCTGGAATTGCTCAGCCTTTGATCGAGGGTCTTCGCAATGAAGTTATCGTTAATGATGATTTAGCAACTCACTTATTCCCTCGGATAGAGCTGATCGATTATCGAACTGCGGTCAAGCGTGCACTTGAGCACCTTGAAGCAAGTGAAATTGAGACAACGTGGAGTGATGCGATGGCCAGCAGTCAGGGAGATCAACCCTCCGTGGAGCTCAAGAATCAGGAAGGGATGATTATTGAACGCCGCCAGGAAATAGTTGAGGCCTCTCCTCAAGCCGTCTACCAGGCATTTAGCAGCCTGGGAGGTGAACGAGGTTGGTTGTACATGGATTGGGCTTGGCGGCTGCGCGGTATGTTGGATCGCGTGGTCGGTGGAGCAGGATTTCGACGAGGCAGAAGAAATCCCACTGAAGTGCGAGTTGGGGACGCCTTAGATTTCTGGCGAGTAGAAGCCGTGGAGAGGAACCACAAGTTGCGCCTCCGGGCAGAGATGAAAGTTCCTGGCAGAGCTTGGTTGCAATTTGAAGTTGATCCATCAGATGTTGATCATTCATTGTTGGTTCAAACTGCTTACTTTGCACCGAAAGGATTGTTCGGATTCATATACTGGTACTTGCTATACCCAATTCACAGTTTGATCTTTTCGGGGATGATCAAAGCATTATCAATAGAAGCGAAAAATAATTCAGAAATTGACATAAACAGGCAAAATGAAATTCACAATCAAACACTAGTTAGCGTGCCGATCGAAAACCGATCACAGGTGAAAGTGAACTCTCGGAGATCAGAGTAAAACTGTATGCAGGACAAACGATTATTGATTTTATTTCTCATCGTTTTTATCGATCTACTGGGTTTCAGCCTCATATTACCTTTGCTGCCATTCTATGCAGAGACTTTTGGCGCCACACCTTTCCAGATTGGGTTGCTGGTAGCATCCTATGCAGCAGCTCAATTAATTGGAGCACCCTTATTGGGCAGAATGTCAGATCGCTTCGGCCGGCGTCCGGTGCTCTTTATCAGTCTGATAGGAACATTTATTGGTTTCTTGATGCTCGGCTTTGCCAATTCGTTATGGATGTTGTTTGCCAGCCGATTATTGGATGGATTTACTGGTGGGAATATCTCGGTTGCCCAAGCGTATATCACGGATGTTACCGATGAAAGTAATCGCGCAAAGGGGTTGGGTTTGCTGGGAGCAGCTTTTGGATTGGGTTTCATAATCGGACCTGCACTAGGGGGTATTCTTAGTGTATATGGGTTCGCCTTGCCAGCATTTGTAGCAGCTGGTCTATCTCTGATAAGTATATTGGGTGTGGTTTTTTTCTTACCCGAGTCATTAACAGAGGCAGCTCGCGCGGATATAGCAAATCAGGAAAGGCAAAAGTTTTCAATAGAAAACCTTTGGCGAGCGATAAATCGACCTCGAGTTGGACCCATATTAAATGTACGCTTCTTTTATGGTTTGGCGTTCGCCATTTTTCAAACTATATTCCCCCTCTACGCACTATATCGATTCGGATTAGATGCCCGGAGCACAGGTTTTGTGCTCACTTATGTTGGTATA
>CALBUI010000222.1 GCA_937968125.1 uncultured Anaerolineales bacterium
ACATCGTCCAGGGTACATCCTCCAAATAGTACGCATCAGAACGGTCAGCTTCGAATGAGCCTCTCATCGGAGTAGAATCATGTTTTTGGTAGACCTGGAACAATCCGGGTTGGGTCCAGAAAGGTTCTATTCCGCTGGCGACCAGCGTCGCAAATACCAATTCCCCCTGGTCGTAAACTGCAACTGTCTGATCTTTGAGGTTGACCTCGATCCATCTCCCATTGTCAACACCCTCAGGCGGATCTTGATTGATCATCACCCGGCCAACAATTCTCTGCCAATCCCGTTTTTCCGGAATCCACTCATCCGGACCGATCATATACCATTCGATTCCATCTACAATTTCAGTGGCATAAATCTGAACTTCTTCGTACCGGTAGACTTCGTGAGTAGTGTAATCATCGATGGCGAATCCAGGAGTCCTCTTTGTAAATATGGGAAATGAAATCCAGCCAAACGATCTTTCTGGTGTTTTACTGAACTGCTTTCCCTGAAACAATGAGGGGGTACCAATCCGAGAGATGTCATTCGCAGTCATCCAACCCCCAAATTCGACCATGTAATAGCGCTTGCCATCCACTACAGCTTCGTCAGTATATGAGATGAAACTGTATGGTGAATCAATTTTCTTTACGACATTTTTCTTCTTAACCGCATCTTCCAAACTGGCATAAACAGGTGCGTTTTGGCGGACCACTTCACCATAGCGAATGTTTACATAGGTAAGAGATGGATCTGGCAACTGGCCGGAGACTGATTGGAGTGGAAAGGTCAACCCCATGCCAGACATTCTCGATAGGTAAGCGGAGGGACCCAGGTTATCACATTCAGTTCCAGGTGAAGGGATCGAGCTGGGTAGGCACAACACTTCAACTACTGAATTACTGGAATTCAATGCTGATTTTTCAGCTAAAACCGAGTCCGGGGAGAGAAAAAAGGTCACTAAAACTAAGCTTGCAACCAATAAAAAAGATTTCAACATGACGGAGATTGCTCCGAGGTAAACTTGATTCGTCCAAAAAACAGATTCTAACGGTTTTCCTACGTAATGTAAAGTGAACCCAAGATAGCCACAAATAGGGTAATGCTGATATACCCATTAATATTGAAGAAGGCGACACCAAGCTTGGAAAAATCGTCGGGTTGAACGAGCCTGTGTTCCCAAACCAGCAATCCAGCAACAATGATAAGTCCAAGCCAATAAGGCCAGGTTAATCCGGATACAATGCCTAAAGATACCAGGAGAAGTACGGTAATCACATGAGAGATAGATGATAATCGCAACGCGGCCGGGATACCGAACCGGGCTGGTATTGATTGGAGACCTTCTTTGAGGTCGAATTCGTAATCTTGGCAGGCGTAAATCATATCAAAACCGGCAATCCAGAATGTGACCACGCCTAACAATATCCACGCTGGAAGGTCTTGCGGGGTAAATAGTGAGTTGCGAATGGCTGCCCATGCGCCGACCGGAGCCAATCCGTCAGTAATACCCAGAATGAAATGGGACATCCAGGTGAAGCGTTTGGTGAAAGAATATCCAATTAAGAATAAATATGCTCCAGGCAGCAGGATAAATGTCAGAGGACCAAGCTGCCAGGCGGCTACTGCAAGCACCAAACCAGAAATCGCTGTACCGAACCAGGCCGTCCGCATGGAGATTGCACCAGTGATCAAGGGTCGTTGGGCTGTGCGGGGATTGCGAGCGTCGATCCAGCGATCCACAATTCTGTTTGAACCCATGGCCAGTGTCCTGGCGCTCGCCATCGCAATGGTGATCCAGATGAATTGGCTCCAGGTCGGCCAGCCTCCGGCAGCCAATAACATACCTAGATAAGCGAAAGGTAAAGCAAATATGGTATGTTCGAATTTAATTAGCTCAAAGAAGTCGCGGATTGCTTTCACGGTTCGATTATATCAGTCTGATATGGGGGATTTTGAGATTGGATCAGTTGACGAATTGCCAGTTGCAATATCTTCGTTCAAGCCAATCAACAGTGAAGTATAGACCCAATCCCAGGAGGCTCATGGCAACAATCCCAGCGTACATGGCTGGATAATTAAAAAGGGTACTGCCATTAAGAAAAATATAGTATCCCAGGCCTTTTTGGGTGGCGAACAACTCGGCTATATAGAGCACTGCTACCGCAGTTCCAATAGATTGACGTAACGCGGTCAACACTGCTGGCAAACTGGCAGGGATATAAACAAAACGAAATAGGGCTCTTCGCCCGGCGCCGATGCTGCGGACGCTTTGAATCAGCTCCGGACGAAGACCGGCCGCCTGGTCTCTGACCAGAACCAGAATTTGGAAGAACAAGATCAGGAAAATGATGGCGATCTTGGGGGTATCACCAACACCAAGAATGAGCAAGATGATTGGAACGAGAACCACCTTTGGAATTGGGTAAACTAGATAAATAGCCGGTGAGATGAAGGTATTCAACCTCTTTGATTGGCCCAGGATCAACCCCAGCGGCGCAGCAATGAGGATCGCCAATGCGGTGCTGGCCAGGACGCGCCATAAGCTTGCCAGGAAATGTTCAATTAAACCGTTCTGTAGTTCTTCAAAGAATACCTCTCCTACCTGGATTGGAGTGGGAAGAATGGGACGATTGATGATCATGGCGAAAAGCTGCCATAGTGCCAGCAGCGCCAGGACTGCCAAAAACAGATGTCGTTTTTGGATCTTCATACTTCATCCATACGATTGCGGAGCTCCCGGCATAAAAGCTGGTATTGATCTGTATCCCGAAATTCTGCTTTGCCAGAGGAGGAATTCTCAATGATCACAGCCTGATTGTTCGGGGGTTTTCTTAGCAAAAGGATCTGCTTTCCGACGAACGCAGCTTCCTCGATCGAATGGGTCACAAGAAGCAAAGTGATTTTTTCCTCTCGTACCAACTCTAATGTGAGCAGCTGGAGACCTTCCCTGGTCGGTGCATCTAATGACGAGAAGGGTTCATCCATCAACAACAAATCCGGATTTAACACCAAAGTCCTGGCGATGGCTGTGCGCTGTCTTTGTCCTCCGGACAGCTGACCGGGAAATTTGCTCTCATGGGGGGTCAAGTCCAAGCGATCTAACCAGTGCTCAACATCAGACGGCTGCTGGTGGTTTGTAGGTGCATGTTTTCCATCCGGACCGTAAAAAGAGCGCACATTTAAACCCAATTCAACATTTTGCTTAACCGTGGACCAGGGCAGCAAGCCATAGTCTTGCAGTATTAGACCAGATTGAGGGCGGGGACGATCCAAATTTTTATCATCAATTTTTACTGATCCAATATGAGGGATCAGTAATCCAGCGATCAGGTAAAGCAGTGTGGTCTTGCCAC
>CALBUI010000223.1 GCA_937968125.1 uncultured Anaerolineales bacterium
CCGGGTTGGCAGCCAGGATCTGCTCTTTGCGAGCTTCAGCATCTCCGGAGAATCTGGTATCTATGCGGTCGTAATAATGAGCGCCAACCTTGGAGAACAGCAGGTCAATTAATTCAGATGGCTTCTTATCCAGTTTGACCATCATATCCAGGATATAGAGACCTGCCAGAATGCCATCTCGTTCCGGGACATGGCCGCGAAATGCGTAGCCGCCAGATTCCTCTCCCCCAATAAGAGCGTCATGCTCGATCATTGCCGGAGCAACATACTTGAATCCTACCCCAGTCTCAACGACAGGAACATCATACATCTTGCCCAACATTTTCAGCATATTGGTGGTGGATAAGGTTTTTACAATTGGACCTCGTTCTCCACGCACTTCCAGAAGATAATAAGCCAGCAAGCCATACACTCGCAGCTGGTCGACAAAAACACCTTTTTCATCACCGACCCCCAATCGATCGGCATCACCATCGGTGATAATGAGCACATCCGCCTCAAACTCTTTCGTTTTTTGCAAGCCAACATCAACATTAGGAGGAATGGGTTCAGGCCTGGTCATCTCGGGAAAATTTGGATTGCGGGATTTGTGGATTTCTAGGACTTTGGTTTTCCCTCCTGCCAATAACTCTGAGAACCATCCAGCCCCATTGCCCCACATAGGATCGACCAGGACAGTAAGTCCAGCTTCTTTGATCGGTTCCAAATCTACCAATTTCTTGATCTGTTCCATGTAAGCCGGTTTTGGATCGAAGATTACTACTCGCCCATCGCTTACAGCCTTTGCATAGTCAACAACCTTGACACCGTCAATTGAGTCTGGAATGCGGCTTTCTATATCTTTCAAACCTTCAGGAGCGATTGCCCCCCCGTGGCGATTGCGCACTTTGAAGCCGTTGTCTACTGGAGGATTATGCGAAGCAGTAATATTGATCGCCCCCACGGCCCCTTTATTCACGACAGAATAAGAAATTACTGGTGTTGGAGTTGCCTCCTCCGTCAAATAAACCAAAATATCATTGGCTACCATGACTTCTGCACAGGCTTCAGCAAAGCTCTCTGATTGGAAGCGTTTATCATAGCCAATCACCACCCACTCACCCTGGTGCCCCTTTGCTAATAGAAAATCAGCAAATCCTTGAGCACACCTGCGCACATTTTCAAAAGTATATCCTTCTGCAATTCTTGCTCTCCACCCATCCGTGCCAAAGCGAATAATCCCTGACATAAGACCTCCAAATCATGAAAATTAGAACTCGCTTATTATAACAAGGTTGGATTTGGAGGAGTAGGCGATTTATACTTCACGGAAAAATTATCAGAACACGACATTGTGGTTCACCCAGCTGAATCCAATCAAATGAGGGAGACATGCTATAATTTTGCTTGGTCATCCTGAAGATAGAAAACCTCTATGCGTACTAACTCAATAATCTTCCTGGATTTCGCATCGACAACACCAGTTGATCAAAGAGTGGTGGAAGCGATGATGCCGTATTTCAACCAGATGTACGGGAATTCTTCATCGACCCATCAATTTGGGCAGCTCGCTGATCATGCATTGGAAGATTCCCGACGAGTTGTAGCAGATTTTATCGGTTCAACTCCCAACGAAATTGTCTTTACCTCATGCGGTTCAGAGAGCGACAATCTTGCATTGCGTGGCGTGGCTTTTGCAGAAAGAGATCAACGTGGCGCTGCTCACATACTAATCAGTCCGGTTGAGCATCATGCTGTCTCCATTACCGCCCTGCAGCTGCAAGAGTTACATGGGTTCGAGGTAGAGTTTCTGCCTGTCGATCAATATGGCATCGTCGATCCGGATGAGGTCGCCCGGCGAATTCGTAAAGATACCGCCATTGTCTCGGTGATCCATGCCAATAATGAGATCGGATCGATCAATCCAATAAGTGATATCGGCGAGATTTGTCGAGCACGAGGCGTGCGGTTGCATACCGATTCAGTCCAAGGCGCAGCGCACCTCCCGGTGAATGTCGATGATCTCAATGTGGACTTAATCAGCCTCGGGGCGCATAAATTTTATGGACCTAAGGGAATTGGCGTCTTATATGTTAGAGAAGGTACACCGATTTATCCGATTTTGACCGGCGGGGGTCAAGAGCAAAATCTGCGCGCGGGCACACACAATACTCCCTATATTGTCGGTCTTGCGAAGGCATTCGAATTAGCTCAAAGCGACCATGAAGAGCGCCAAACTAAATACCTCCAAATGCGAGACCAGATCATCAACCAGGTCCTGGACTCTATCCCAGATTCCAGATTAACAGGTCACCCAACCATGAGGTTACCAAATCATGCCAGCTTTATCTTTAAGAATGTAGATGGGAATACTTTGTTGATGATGCTTGATGCAGCTGGTTATGCTTGCTCTTCTGGTTCGGCCTGTAAAACTGGTGACCCGGAACCTTCAGATGTACTTACATCGTTAGATTTATCTAGAGAATGGGCCTTAGGTTCGCTGCGAGTAAGTTTGGGTCAGATAACGAAGCAAGAGCAAATCGACGGCTTCTTGGGAACATTACCAAATATCGTATCCCAAGTCCGTGAGCTCATTCCCCAATGATCCACAGATTTGAAGAATAGGAAGAAACTTCTGCAACCAACTAATTCCCCTAATTCCCAAACAATATCTCAATCGAATAGCAATAAGGAGATTAAAATTGCTGTTGCGATGAGTGGAGGGGTTGATAGCTCAGTTGCAGCTGCCCTCCTCGTTGAGCAGGGATACGAAGTTATTGGCATGATGCTCCGCTTGTGGAGTGAACCAGGCACCGCGAGCGTCAATCGCTGTTGTTCACCCGAAGCGATGGCTCAGGCCAGGCGCGTATCCGCTCAACTTGGAATCCCGTTCTATGCTGTCGATGCCCAGGATGTCTTCTACAACCAGGTCGTCGAACATTTTATCGACGACTACACGCAAGGGGTCACTCCCAACCCATGCTTACGTTGTAACCGGCACATACGCTGGGAATTCTTACTGAACCATGCCATCGCGTTCGGAGCAGATTTCATGGCCACAGGGCACTATGCCCGTCTGAGGCATGAAGGTTCCCGGATCCATTTGCTTAAAGCGGTTGATAAGGACAAGGATCAGTCCTATGTGTTGCATGTTCTCAATCAGGAAAAGCTTGGCAAAGCCATCTTTCCTCTCGGGGCGTATACAAAAAAAGAGGTCAGGGAGATCGCCAGTGACATCAACTTACCGGTTGCAGATCGACCTGAAAGCCAGGATCTATGCTTCATCGGCGATGGAGATTACCGGCAATTTCTCGAAAGGAATTCAACCCTTGGTGTGGGTGGTGGACCAATTCTGAACCATTCAGGGGAAACCTTGGGAACCCACAGTGGATTGGAGAACTTCACCATAGGTCAAAGGCGAGGTTTGGGCATTTCTTCACCTATCCCAATGTATGTATTAGAAAAAGACTCATCGACTAACACTTTAATCGTTGGAGAGCAAGAACTGCTCGGCCGGGACACATTATTTGCCGAAAATGTTAACTGGGTCTCAATTGAATCTCCGAAAGAGGCGCTTCCTGCTAAGGTGAAGATCCGCTACAAATCGAGTGAGGAAACTGCGTCAGTAATCCCTGTTGATGCTGAAACGGTCAAAGTACAATTCGACAGTAAAATTAATGGCATCACTCCTGGACAGGCAGCAGTCTTCTACCAGGATGAAATTTGCCTCGGTGGTGGAATTATTTATGCGAGCGAGTAGATAACCAGAAAGGATACTTATGTGTGGAAGATTTACCCTGACGGTCGATCCGGGACAACTTCAGGAGGCTTTTCCCTGGGTTGAATTCCCAGCCGATTTCCCTCCCCGCTACAATGTTGCTCCAACCCAGCCAGTAGCCGTGATTCCCAATGACGGATTAAATCGCCTGGATTTCTTCAATTGGGGATTGATCCCCTTCTGGGCAAAAGACCCGAAAATTGGTAATCGTTTAATCAACGCCCGATCTGAAACGATCGCTGAGAAACCTTCCTTTCGGGGATCCTTTAAATACAAGCGCTGCTTGATCCTCGCGGATGGTTTTTACGAATGGCAGAAACAGCCTGGGACGAAAACGAAAATCCCCATGTATATCCATATGAAGGACAGATCTCCTTTTGCTTTTGCTGGATTGTGGGATAACTGGCAGTCTAAAGATGGTTCTGAGATCAAGTCGTGCACGATTATTACTACCCAACCCAATGAGTTCCTCGAGCAAATTCACAACCGGATGCCAGTCATCCTTCCCCAAGATGCTTATGCAGATTGGATTAAAGAGGGAGAGAATGATCCAGAGCTATTAAAATCGCTCCTGCAGCCTTTTCCCAGTGAAATGATGGCAGCTTTTCCCGTCTCGACAAAAGTGAACAGTCCACAAAATGACATCCCCGAAGTCGTAATCCCCGTAGAATAGGTCAATCATATGCGAATCGGATTCATCGCAACCCGCTTACATGGTACCGATGGCGTTACCCTTGAAGTCGAGAAATGGGCTAAGGTTCTCACCAAATTGGGGCATGAAGTCTTTTATTGCGCCGGAGAACTGGGAGGTTATGCAAAAGATGGGACTTTGATCCCTGAACTCCACTTTGCAGATCAATCCGCCTTCGCTCTCAGCCAGAGAGCATTTGGGATTCAACCAGATAATGATGGTTACGCCCTGGCAGACCAAATTTATTCTCGGGCGGATGAAATGCGAGCCCCTTTGCGGTCCTTTATCCGCTCTAATCGCCTTGACCTGATCATCGTCCAGAATGCGTTAACCATCCCAATGAACCTCCCACTTGGAGTTTCCTTGACCGGATTAATTGCTGAGCTGGGAATTGATACCATTGCCCATCATCACGACTTCTTCTGGGAAAGGCAGCGGTACCAGACCAATGCAATCCTCGATTTATTGGATACCGCGTTTCCAGCAAAGCTCCCGAATATCCAGCACGTCACGATAAACTCGATCGCCAAAGCCCGGCTAAATGCACGGAGGGGAATCAATTCCATTGTTATCCCGAATGTATTAGATTTTTCTTCCCCACCCCCAGCTATAGATGATTTCAACCAAGAGTTCCGAGAAGATATTGGCTTAGAAAAAGATGACCTGTTTATCTTACAGCCGACCAGGGTTGTCCAGCGTAAAGGGATCGAAATGGCGATCGAGATCGTTAAACGCCTAGATCTCCCCAAATCCCTTTTGTTTGTTTCCCACCGCTCGGACGACGAAGGTTTATCATATTGGAGTTGGTTGAAAAGAGAAGCCTCCGTGATGGATGTTGATGTCCAGCTGATCGATCACATGATCGGTCCAAAAAGAGGCTCGATCAATGGACATAAAATATATTCCTTATGGGATGCATACATTAACTGTGATCTGATCACCTACCCAAGCCTCTATGAGGGCTTCGGGAATGCTTTACTGGAGTCTATTTATGTTGGCAAACTGACCATAATAAATCGTTACCCGGTTTACAATGCCGATATCAAACCATTAGGTTTTGAATTCATTGAATTGGATGGCTTCGTCAATGAGAAAAGTGTTCAAGAGACGAAAATTCTGCTCAATTCACCCGATCAGATGGCAAAAATCGCCAAGAAGAATTACCAGCTGGCCCAGGAGCATTTCTCGCTTGAAGTGCTCGAATCAAAATTAAAAGAACTGCTTTCGAACTTTTAATAGGAAATTGGTGGAGCGAGATAAAATGAAATTTGGCCAAAAAGTTGGCATCATATCGACTAGATTAGCGGGAACAGATGGTGTATCTCTGGAGACTGCTAAATGGGTTAAAGTCCTCGAATCCCTGGGATATGAATGTTATTACTTCGCAGGGGAGTCAGAATGGCCAGAGGAACGGACATATTTACTCCAGGAAGCCCATTTTAATCATCCCGATGTCGACGGCTTGAACCATGATCTCTTCGACGATTACCGGCGGCTGAAGGATACCTCCTCCGAAGTAAACCGGTTGAAAGAACTCATCAAAACTCATCTGCACAAATTCATTGATAAGTTTTCACCGGATGTCCTCATCGCTGAGAATATTCTCGCCATTCCCATGAACATTCCTTTAGGTTTGGCACTTACCGAGGCAATCGTCGAATCCGACCTGCCCACAATAGCCCACCATCACGATTTCAGCTGGGAACGTGATCGCTTTTCGATCTCCGGTGCTGAAGATTACCTGCGGGCTGCATTCCCTCCCACGTTAAGACAAATCCGCCATGTTGTGATAAATTCATTTGCCCAACGACAGCTTGCCCTACGAACTGGCCTCAGCTCGACCTTAATTCCTAACGTGATGGAGTTTAGAAATCCCCCTCCTGAACAGGATGAATTTTCCCAAGACATGCGGACCGAGCTCGGATTAGAAGAGAACCAACATATTCTTTTGCAACCCACTCGCATCGTACCCCGGAAAAGGATCGAGCTTTCACTCGAGTTAGCCCGGCGTGTTGACAAGAATTGTGTGGTTTTGATCTCCCATCACTCTGGGGATGAGGGGAAGGCATATGAGCAGTACTTGCGAGATTATGCCAAGTTCATTGGGGTCAAAGTTATCTTTGGAGCTGATCGGTTTGATTATGTGCGAGGCACCACTCCGGATGGCAAGAAGATTTACTCGTTGGAGGATGCTTATTTACAGGCTGACCTGGTAACATACCCTTCAAGGGTTGAAGGATTCGGAAACGCATTTCTCGAAACAGTATACTACCGGAAACCGATCGTGATGAGCACCTATGAAATATTTAAGACAGACATTCAACCCAAGGGATTCAAGATCATCGGATTTGGTGATTACATTGACAACGGATGTATCATCGCGACCAGACAAATCCTGGCTGATTCGAACCAGGCCAAGGAGATGACTGATATTAACTTTTCGATTGGTCAACGCTATTACTCATTCAACACCTTGGAATATCTGCTCACATCGTTATTGAATGATTGTCTCGGAAATTAAATAACAAAAATCGTATGATCCCTCGGAAAGAAATCAGTAATAAATACCTGGACCAGATTGAAGGATACTTCACGAAAGCCAATCAAAAAAGCTTTGGCATCCTTGGGATTATTCGGTATGCGATTGAACGATTCTCCGAGATGCGCGGAATTGAAGGTTCAGCAAGTATCGCATTCTTCACCATTTTTGGGTTTCCTCCGCTATTGATAGTGATCGTGACCGTTGCCAGCTACTATCTCGAAATTCCTGACATTCAAGGGAATATCATCCAGGTTGTCGAAGAAATCGTCCCCATTCCCCCAGACTTAATCATAGAGTTCCTCGAAGGAATCCTCAATCAACGTAGTGCGGTTGGAATCATAGGTCTAATTGGTCTTACCTGGGCTGCATCTGGTTTGTTAATGTCGTTGACTGCCAACATTAATCGTGCCTGGCCAACAGCAAAAATTCGCAATGTGGTTGAGAATCGAATGATCGCATTCTTAATGATCGGCGCATTTATCTTATTTATCGCATTCACATCAGTGTTATCTACAGTGATCGCTTTTTTCACACAATTTGAACTCCCCTACATAACGATCAGCCCGCCCGTAGGTATACTTTCGGATTTCACCCTCTTCGTGATGCGCTTCTTTTTATTCTTAGCGCTTTACTTTTTTGTTCCCAAGACAAGGGTCAAAAAAAGAGCCGCGTTCTTTGCCGCACTTTTCGCCTCCCTGGCATGGGAAATTACTGCTTTTGGATTCAATTGGTATTTTCAAAGTGGTTTAGCCAATTATAATTTCTTATATGGCTCATTAGGAACGCTGGTTGCCCTCATGTTTTGGATTTATCTGGATTGCTTGATCCTGGTATTTGGAGCGTATTTTAGTGCGGCAATTGTTAATCACAATTCTCTGAAAGAAAAGTAAAAAACTTTCATTCTTTTCGACTGTTTAAAAAAATGCATATTTCAATCCTTCATTATGCCGCCCCGCCCATCGTGGGAGGTGTTGAGAGCACGATCTATCACCATGCCCGATTATTAAAAAAAGCTGGATTCACCGTATCCATTATCGCTGGAAGAGGTGAAGCGTTCCAAGAAGATATTCCATTTCATCAGGTTCCAGAAATTGATTCTCGCCACCCGACAATAATAGAAATTGGGAAAGAGTTAGCAAATGGAGACGTCACCGAGAATTTCTATCAAATGCGTGATGAGCTCGTTCGCAGCTTGTTGACGACACTTGAAGAAACAGATGTCTTGATTGCTCACAATGTCCCAACGCTGCATAAAAACCTTCCCTTAACAGCCGCTTTGCAATTAATCTCCGAGAAAAATATACCCGGCTTGATTGCCTGGTGTCATGATTTTGCCTGGCAAGATGCACTCTATACAACAGATCTCCATCCGGGCTACCCATGGGAGTTGCTCAGCGCTCCCTGGCCTCGTGTCCGGTATGTCACTGTCTCCCAACACCGCCAGAGCAGATTGGCTAAACTTCTGGGTGTTCCTAAACAGAATATTGAGGTTATCCCACCTGGGGTGGATGTATTCGAATTTCTTGATATTTCTGCCTTTGTCCAAGATATTGTTGGTAATCTTCATTTGCTCGAAGCAGATCCGTTTATCCTCCTCCCTGCTCGCATAACTAGAAGGAAGAACATTGAATTTGCGATCAAGATGATAGAATTCCTTAAGGAAGATCACCCACTGGTTAAGCTGGTTATCACTGGTCCTCCAGGCCCACATAATCCCAAGAATATTGAGTATCTAAATATGCTGCGTGGGTTAAGAGAGGATTTGCAGCTGACCTCAAACGTCCATTTCCTTTATGAGGTTAAAGGTGAAGAGGAGATCTTGATTCTACCTGAAGAGAACGTTGCCGAATTTTATCGGCTGGCGGATATCATCTTGTTTCCCAGTCACCGCGAAGGTTTTGGCATTCCCGTTTTAGAAGCCGGATTGGGAAGAGTGCCAGTGTTTGCTGCCGATATCCCTACTGTTCAGGAGAGCAGCAACGGCCTTGTCGAGGTATTCGATCCGTCAGGCGACCCTCATGAGGCTGCACATAAAATTGTTTCATTTTTGGAATCCGATCGCGCATACCAACTCAGGCGCCACGTGATTGAGAGCTACTCCTGGCAGTCAATCTTGGGAAATCGGATAATCCCCCTTCTCAACGATTTTGAACCACTTGCCAAATGACCACAGCTAAGGAAATAAAACCTACTCGATCGAGCACAGCGCGAGCGTTTCACGTTCTCCTGCTGGAAACAAATATCAAAGAGGCGAAAATATTACTGCCCCTCGCGGAGAGAATCGCGCTCGATCGACAAGGGAAAATAACAATTTTATCCGTCCTTTTCGTCCCCGAGGGTGGTCAAATAAGCGGCGTGGCAAAAAAAGCCAGCCGTCTGCGGGAGGAGCTGAAAACGTTCTTTGAAAGGACTCCGATACCAACCCGGATCAAATCCTTAGTGCGAACCGAAGAAGATGTCTGGGAAGGTGTCCATGAAATCGTCCTCGAAGAGAAAATCCAGCTTGTGATTGCGCATTGGAGTGCCACTAACCTGGACAAGAGTTTTCGAGAAAATCTGAGCAACAATAAGATCTTTTCTCTTCCTTGCGATGTCGCCCTGGTCAGACCTTCAAATTCGATCTCCGAAGAGGAAAATTGGAATTCTCTAAAAAGAGTACTACTTCCCGTTCGCGGGGGAGCGAACGCTGGCTTGACCTTGCGGTTAGGACACGCACTTGCTCGGATTGAAGATTCCTCTATCACACTTCTTCATGTCGCCGATCCAGATACAAAAGAGAGTAAAGCCAGGTTCTTTGAGGAATTTTCACCGGCCATATACGGCTTAAAACACATCACCCGTTCCATCACTGCCAAGGGAGAGATTTCAAAAGCCATCGTCGCTGAATCACAAGATCACCAGGCAATCGCAATCGGAGCACCCTCAAATGAGATCCGACCTAACGTATGGATGAATTCCCTACTTGGTGAAGTTCTTGCTGATGAAACCAAAACCCTGGCAGTTGTCAATGAATATTTTCCGCGTGACCTGTCCCCGCAAATTTCAAGGGAAAGTATAAAAAGCCGAGATAGACCTCTGGCGGTTGTTGTGGACAAGTGGTTTGCCGAAAACACTTACCATACCCGCGAGTTCATGGATATAGAACGATTGGTACAGCTCAAGGAGGATCAACAAGTTTCGATCAGCTTAGCATTACCTGCGCTGAACGAAGAGCAAACTGTTGGAAATGTGATCCGAACAGTTCAGTCCGCTCTAATGGATCAGGTGCCTCTGCTTGATGAAATGGTATTAATCGATTCTGGCTCTGAGGATAAAACCCGAGAAATAGCCGCTGATTTGGGCATACCTGTTTACATTCACCAGGAGATCCTACCTGAGCATGGTGCTTACCATGGCAAAGGTGAAGCACTCTGGAAGAGTCTTTATGCAGTAAATGGTGACATCATCGCCTGGATCGATACCGACATTAAGAATATTGACCCTCGGTTTGTCTACGGAATTCTTGGTCCGCTGCTCGACAGCCCAAACATCCGCTACGCCAAAGGCTTCTATCGACGACCGCTTAGGCAAGGGAACAAAATGGTCGCGGGAGGTGGAGGCCGGGTGACAGAAATCACAGCCCGACCTTTCATAAACATGTTCTTTCCCGAATTATCTGGATTGATCCAACCTTTGTCAGGAGAATATGCTGGCAAGCGGTCTGCACTTGAGAAACTTCCTTTCTTCACCGGCTATGGCGTCGAGACCGGATTGCTGATCGACCTTCTCGATGAATATGGGCTTGAAGGGATAGCTCAAGTAGATCTTCTAGAGCGCATCCATCACAACCAACCCCTCCCATCGCTATCGAAGATGTCCTTCGCCATTATGCAGGTAGTTTTCAGCCGTTTAGAGAAACGCCACAAACTCCACCTGCTTGAACAAAGTGATTTAACGATGAATCTCGTCCGCTACAGTAAACGGCGTGGGTATTTTCTTGACCAGGAAGAGATCCTCGAACACGAACGCCAACCAATGATTACAATCCCAGAATACCAAGAAAAACGCTCACTAGAGCCATAAACAATATGCCATCCATTATCTTGATCAGACATGGTGAGACAGATTGGAACATCAAAGGTCGCTACCAGGGCCAGGCGGATCCACCACTGAATTCGCAAGGGTTACTTCAGGCACAGAACTTGGTGCAAGAATTAATTGTCTCCCCGCCTGATATCCTATATACAAGCCCATTGCTCAGGACAAGGCAAACCGCAGACATCCTAAATAATTCATTGCACATACAAGTTGTCGACGAACCTCGCCTGATGGAAATCCATCAAGGTGATTGGCAAACAAGACTGCGATCTGAAATAGAAACTTTATATCCGGAACTATTCTCAAAATGGGAGACTGATCCCTGGAAGGTCACCCCGCCTGGTGGTGAGCACTTATCCGAGGTCCAATCCAGAGTGTACTCAGCCATAGATGAAATCACAAGCAATGAATCCCGAAAAAAAATCGGCTTGGTCACTCATCGCATACCAATTGCATTGATAAAGGTTCGTTATCAAAACATGGATCCCGACATCGTCAGAACGATACACTTGCCTAATGCCTATTGGGAAGAAATCTCCATTTCCTCCTCCAACGGTAACAAAAAACCAAATTAATTGTGGCAATTTCACAATTATCTACCATGCAAACAGAAGAATTTATCCGGGAGCAATTGGACTTCTTATACGGTGATCAGAGTGATCGAGTTTGGTTGGAACTCAATCATCTGATAAACGATTTCTCTTCTCGAAATCCTTTACTTTCCAAAAATGCATTTAAGATGGATGAAAGCGATGCGATCTTGATCACCTATGGGGATCAATTTCAGGATAACAACCAACGGAATCTGAGATCGCTGTTCGATTTTCTCAATGAATACCTGGCAGAAGAGCTTAATTGGGTTCATATCCTTCCTTTTTACCCGTATTCATCTGATGATGGTTTTTCCGTTATCGATTACCGCCAGGTAAACCCAGAAATTGGCTCCTGGGAGGACATCGACCTCCTGGCTGGCAAGTATCATTTGATGTTCGATGCCGTAGTCAATCACATTTCCAGGAAAAGTGACTGGTTTCAGGCTTTCCAACGTGACGAATCACCATATAAGGATTATTTTAGAGTTGTGGAACCGAATACGGATTTATCTTCTGTCTTTCGGCCACGTGCACTTCCCTTGCTGACACCAGTTCAAACTATTGCCGGTGAGAAGCTCGTTTGGACGACCTTCAGTGATGATCAAATAGATTTAGATTATTCAAATCCACAAGTGCTGTTGGAAGTCATCCATCTCTTACTCTTCTATGCGGAAAAGGGTGCCAGATTAATCCGCCTTGATGCTATTGGGTATGTATGGAAAGAAGCTGGAACCTCATCATTGAATTTACCTGAAGCCCACAGTGTTGTAAAAATCATCCGGGGTGTATTAAATCTGGCCTCGCCCCAGGTGGGCATCATCACGGAAACAAATGTTCCTCACGAGGAGAACATCAAATATTTTGGCATATCAAGCAATGCTCAAGAAGATGAAGAAAAACCAATAAATGGCGATGAAGCCCAATTGGTTTATCAATTTTCCCTGGCACCGTTAATCTTACACACATTCAATACTGCAGATGTCAGTTCGCTTTCTAATTGGGCTGAGACACTCTCAGTCCCATTCCAAAATACAGCGTTTTTCAATTTCATAGCTTCCCATGATGGCATCGGCGTTATGCCAGCCAAGGGATTATTGACAGAAGAAGAGGTGGACGGGTTAATTGAAAAAACCATTCTGCACGGTGGCGAAGCTTCCTACAAAACAAACTCGGATGGATCAAAAAGTGTTTATGAATTGAACATCACTCTGTATGATGCACTCAACAACCCATCCAACGTAAATCCCGATCAAGATGTCAATCGCTTCCTTGCTTCACAAGCGATTATGCTATCGCTGGCCGGAGTTCCTGGAATTTATGTCCACAGCTTGTTTGGTTCTCGAAACTGCCTGTCCTGTGTCGAGGAAACTGGGAGAGCAAGATCGATTAACAGGGAAAAATTCTTCCTGGATAACCTTCGCAGCCAATTGAATGATCCCGAAAATATTCATTCCAAAGTCCTCGCGGGTTACAAAAATTTACTCAAGATAAGAAAGAGCCATCCTGCCTTCCATCCTGGTGCTCCACAAAGCATCCTGAAAATCACTGATCAGATTTTTTCATTACTCAGGTCGGATCTCGATCATAGAGAAAAGATAATCTGTTTAGTCAATGTTTCCCCTGAAATCCAGGAAATTGAGATCGATTTGTTGTCCTTGGGCATTTCTCATGAAGAGCCGGCAGTAGATTTGATAACAGATAAATCGCTCATCCCTCAAAATGGATTGGTAAACATTGAACTGAGTGGTTATCAAGTCATGTGGCTCCAAACAAGCGTTTGACATTCCTAAATTTGACCTAGTAATTTTCTAACGACACATTTACGTGAACTGCGAAGAATCTCGAGGCATTTGTCCGATTGGGATTTGCAATATAATCATTAGATGGATCAGATGGAACTATCAAAATTTATAACAAAGTCGATGGAATCACAAACCTGGAGGGAGAAAGCTGCACGCATTATGAAAGCTGCGCTTGATTCTGTGGATCCTCGCCTAGCAGTTTTACAGAATTTCACCTTAAAGAACTCAACTCTGATAGTCAACCAAAATGAATATGATTTAGATTCCTACAATCGAGTTTTCCTTGTTGGCGCCGGCAAAGCCGGTCAACCGATGGCAGAAGCAGTAAGTGAGGTACTTGGTCCTCGATTAAACCAGGGCAAAGTGATTGTCAAGGAAGGGTATCGGCGGCCATCGGAACTCTCTAAACGAATCGATATCATTGAAGCCGGGCATCCAATCCCTGACATACGCGGAGTCAATGGTACCTATGAAATCATCGAATTACTGGAGGGTATGCAAGGAGATGATCTGGTGGTTTGTGTCATCTCTGGAGGTGGATCAGCACTGATGGTTTCACCGGTCATGGGTGTGAAATTAAACGACCTGCAAGAATTGACACAGGAGCTCTTAGCCTCTGGTGCAACAGTAAACGAGATCAACACCTTGCGGAAACATCTTGAACGTGCAAAAGGTGGCCAGATTGCTCGTTATGCTGCCCCGGCAAAGATTGTCTCCTTAATCCTTTCGGATGTTGTTGGTGATCCACTTGAGGTGATCGGCAGCGGACCATCTGTACCAGATCCAACAACGTATTCAGATTCATTATCAATTCTCGAACAGCTCGGAATCAGAAATAAAATCCCAGCGTCAATTAATAATCATCTTCTCAATGGGCAGGATGGGAAAGTGCCAGAGACTCCGAAACCTGGGGAACTATTATTCCATGGTGTGAATAATCTTATTATTGGTAGTAATCGCACAGCAGCTCTGGCAGCACTGCGGCAAGCTGAGAAGGAGGGATTTAGTTCTCTAATCTTGACCAATTATCTGCAAGGAGAAGCACACCAGGCAGGTCAGCTCTTAGGCACCATTATCCGCCAATTAGCAAGCCAAAACGAACCAATTCCCCGACCAGCGTGCATAATAGTTGGTGGTGAGACAACCGTAACTCTTCATGGTGATGGGCAAGGAGGACGCAACCAGGAGCTCGCCCTGGGTGCCGTAATCGAGCTGGCTGGGTTGACAGATGTCGCTCTGATGACACTGGCCACCGATGGTGGCGATGGCATCACTGATGCTGCCGGGGCAGTTGTCACTGGTGGTACTTTGGATACCGCGAAATCTATGAACCTTGATCCAGAATCATATCTTAAGCGGAATGATTCATATAATTTTTTTAATCCACTCGATGACTTGATAAAAACCGGGCCGACAATGACGAACGTTAATGATCTAGCTTTCTTGTTTGCGTTCTGAGTTATCAGGTAGTAGCGATGGATCCTTCAAATCTCCCCCTTGTGCTCGTATCACACACACTTCCAGATGGATGGTTAGATCTTTTGGAAAACAGGTGCAGGTTGCTTATTGGTCCCAAAGATGCGAACGAATTATCGGACGAGTTATTTACTGAACTCCCGAATGCCGAAGGGCTGTATTCCTTGTTAACCATCAAAGTGGATGAGAATTTGCTTTCGCAAGCTCCTCGACTGAAAGTGGTCAGCAATATGGCAGTAGGATTTGATAATGTAGATGTCGAGGCGTGCACAAAGCGCGGCATCCCCGTTGGGAATACACCTGGGGTGCTGACAGATGGCACTGCTGACCTGACGATGGCGATCCTGTTGGCTGCAGCCAGGCGCCTGTTTGAAGCCAATCTTGACGCGCGAGAAGGAAGATGGATTACCTGGTCTCCAACTGGATGGTTGGGAAAAGATTTACGAGGAGCAATCTTAGGGATCGTCGGGATGGGCAAGATCGGTTCAGCAATTGCAAAGCGTGCGGCTGGATTCGGGATGAAGATTATTTTCTCAGATCCAAATCCACACAAAGAGATTGAGGAGAAATTTGGTGCTAACCAGGTCTCCATTGAGGATCTGCTTGAAGAAAGTGATTTTGTCTCCCTGCATGTCCCGCTGACGAAACAAACCCATCACATGATCGATGAAGGGGCTTTAAAGAGCATGAAACCCTCAGCGCTGTTGATAAATACTTCCCGTGGTCCAATTGTGGAAACGGATGCACTGATCAACGCGCTAGAAAATGATTGGATCGCTGGCGCAGCTTTAGATGTCACAGATCCCGAGCCTTTGCCCGCTGACCATCCACTTTACCAGCTTCCCAATTGTCTCATCGTCCCCCATATTGGCTCAGCAACCTGGAACACTCGTCGCAGGATGGCTGAAAGGGCTTGTGAAAATTTACTGGCTGGTTTGGAGGGGAAGCGGCTGCCATTCTGTGTAAATCCCGAGGTTTATGAACGATAATACCCCACTAACCCACTATCGAGATTTTCGAATCCGCCACTATGAATGTGACGCGTTTGGACATTTAAACAACGCTAACTATGTGCGCTACATGCAGGAAACTGCCTTCGATGCATCCGCGGCAGCTGGCTTTGACCATGAAAAATATGATCAACTCGGACATCACTGGTTGATCCGGGAAACGGATATTGAATATCTGAAACCTGTTGGTTATGGTGACACGCTAACTGTAAAAACATGGGTGATTGATTTTCATCGGGTACGTTCACGGAGAGCCTATGAATTCTATCTAAATGGTTCTGAAGACTTAATTGCCAAAGCTGAAACCGATTGGGTTTACTTGAATACGGAATCAGGCAAGCCAGCCACGATCCCTGCGGAAATGATTCAGGGGTTCTTCCCCAATGGTATTCCAAAGCAAACCCCTCCAAGACAAAAGTTTAAAGTTCCCCCAAGTCCACCGGCTGGCAAGTTTGAAACCCATTTGAGGGTCACCTGGAATGATTTAGATCCTGTCCAGCATGTCAACAATGCGGTGTATTTATCTTACGTAGAAGAATGCGGTATGCAGGTAATTTCAGCGCATGGTTGGCCGGTCACGCGGATGATGGAAAAAGGTTTTGCAATTTTCATTCGCCGTAATCAAATCCAATATCGGCTCCCAGCCTTATTGAATGATGAACTAGTTTTATCGACCTGGGCTTCTAATGTACGCAGATCGACCGCGAGGCGCCATTATGTGATCCAACGAAAATCCAATGGAGCAGAAATGGCTACAATTCATTCACTAAGTGTCTGGGTTAGCCTCGATACTGGCAAACCAATCCGGATTCCTGGTGAATTCATCGCGGATTTCGTGGAAAATATCGTTTGATTATTATGAGTGAATATCGACCTGCGTATCTGAAAACATTTGAAAGTGGCGATCTTAATACCAAGGTTAACCAAGCCTACGAACATCTATCCATTTGTGATGTGTGCGCATGGGAATGTCCAGTTGATCGACGAGCAGGACAAATTGGGGTTTGCAGGACCGGTGTTCTCGCCAGGGTCAGCAGCTATGGACCTCACATGGGTGAAGAAGACCCGCTTAGAGGTTGGCGTGGTTCAGGTACGATATTCTTCACCCGCTGCAACTTACGCTGCCAATATTGTCAAAATCATGATATCAGTCAAACAGATCGCGGCGACGAGATGGAACCGGAACAGGTCGCCAGGATAATGCTGGAACTGCAGACGATGGGTTGTCATAACATTAATTTCGTTTCACCCAGCCATGTCGTCCCCCAAATCCTGGCAGCTGTTCTAATTGCTACCCAGGCAGGATTAAAAATTCCACTAGTATATAACACCGGTGGCTACGATTCGATGGTAATGCTCAAGTTGCTGGATGGGGTAATCGATATTTACATGCCGGATATGAAGTACGGCGATCCTGCGACAGCCAGAAAGTATTCGAAAATTCGTAATTACCCGCAAACCAACCAAGCTGCAGTCAAGGAAATGCATCGCCAGGTCGGCAATCTGGTTCTTGATGACAAAGGTGTCGCCCAACGTGGTTTACTGGTCCGGCACCTTGTACTACCTGCTGGGCTCGCGGGTACTGAAGAAGTGGTCCGATTTCTTGCGGGGGAGATCTCAACCGAAACATATTTGAACCTGATGGACCAGTATCGCCCGGCTTACAAATCACATCTATATCCCGAAGTAAATCGTGGATTGAGGAATGAGGAATTTCAATCTGCAGTTGAAGCAGCGACTGCAGCAGGCTTGAACCGACTCGACCAGCGAAAACCAAAATTCTGGCTAAATTTTTGATTTCCATCAATAATATCCCTTCTCATCTTATAAACTGGGTGGTAAACTTGTACATATGTTAGAAAAATGCAGGTATCTGGTTAATTTATCCCCTTATCCACCCGCGCCCATCAGGGCGTTCCAAGTGCTGAGCATGGGTTGTTGAAGGGCGTATTTACGCGAATTGGACACCCTCAGCGATGCAAGTCCACCTGAGGGTGTTATTTGTTAAACAGGGAGATTTCCAATGAGAATGAGCCAGCTTTTTAGTCAAACGTTGCGTGAAGCACCTGCTGAGGCTGAGGTTGAGAGCCACCGGCTGCTGGTGCGCGCGGGATACATCCAGCAGCTGGCGGCAGGAATTTTTTCCTACCTGCCGCTTGCCAAGCGCGTCTTGACCAAGATCGAAGACATCATGCGTGAAGAAATTAATGCCATAGGTGGGCAGGAAGTTACCATGCCAGTTGTCCACCCGGCAGAGATATGGAAAGAAACTGGACGCTGGTACCAGATCGGGACCGAAATGGGACGCTTCTACGACAAGAATGGTCGGGACATGGTTTTAGCAATGACCCACGAAGAGGTTGTCGCCGATCTGGTGAGAAGGACGATTCACTCATACCGGCAGCTGCCTGCATTGGTTTATCACATCCAAACCAAGTGGCGGGATGATCCTCGTCCCCGGGCAGGATTGATCCGGGTGAGAGAATTCACCATGAAAGACAGCTACAGCCTAGATATGGATATGGAAGGTTTGGACCAGCAATATCGTGCCCACTACCAGGCTTACTACGATATCTTCCACCGCTGCGGGATCCCCGTTCAGGCATTCAAATCCGATGTCGGCATGATGGGCGGCACCATGGCGCATGAATTTATGTACCTCACCCCGATAGGTGAAGACACTCTCCTGGTTTGCGATAACTGCGGCTATGCAGCCAACCGTCAGATCGCTCGCTTCAAGAAACCTGCTGCAGCTGACGAAGAGCAGCTCCCCCTTGAAAAGGTTGCTACCCCCGATGCGAAAACGATCGAAGACCTGGCAAATTATTTGGATATTCCAAAAGCGAAAACCGCCAAAGCAATTTTCATGGTCGCCACCATAATTCAAGGAACCGAAAGTGAAGATCGGCTCGTATTTGCGATTGTCAGAGGTGACTTGGATCTGAACGAAACCAAGCTCACCAACGTCCTCAATGCAAAGGAACTACGTCCGGCTCGTGAAGATGAGATTATTGCTGTCGGGGCTGTTCCCGGCTATGCTTCACCTGTCAACTTGGATGATGCGCTGGTTGTCGTTGACGATACAGTAACCGATTCACCCAACCTGGTCGCCGGCGCCAATGATGAGGGCTACCATTTTCTTAATGTTAACTATGAACGCGATTTCAAAGCAGATATTGTTGCGGATATTGCTGCCGCTGAAGACAATAGCTTATGTCCAGAATGCGGTCACCCCATGGGCGTTCAGCGAGGCGTCGAAGTTGGCAACATCTTCAAATTGGGCACCTTTTATAGTGAATCCATGGGCGCTAACTTTTTGGATAAAGATGGTGTCAAAAAACCGGTCATAATGGGTTCATACGGAATTGGCTCAGGTCGTTTGATGGCCTCTGTGGCTGAAGAACACAACGATGAACACGGCTTAATCTGGCCCATTTCAGTAGCTCCTTATACCGTTCACCTGGTAGTCCTGGACAGCAAATCGAAATCGGGAGAAAGCGATGCCGAACAGCCGGTGGATATCGCGGAAAAACTGTATGAAGAATTCCAATCAAATGGGATCGAGATAATGTTTGACGATCGCAAAGAGAGTCCCGGTGTGAAATTCAATGATGCCGACCTGATTGGTGTCCCCATCCGCTTAACGGTCAGCGATCGTTCGCTCCAGGCAGGTGGCATTGAGTATAAACGCAGAGACCAGAGTGAGAAATCGATTATCGAGCTGGACCAGGCAATCATGCAGGTAGAAAAGATCATTGCTGAACTTCATTCGGAGATCGACAATACTGTAATTGACATCCCATTTGAAGAGTAAAAGCCTGAGGTCTAACAACAAGCGGTGTGTCCGAATATGGACACACCGCTTTTGAATTTAATCTTATTTTTCGCGGCAGCTGTATTACCGTAATTTGAAGTACTTTGTCAAACCCAAAGCCATATTTAAATTACCGGTCAATTTCACCTTTTGCTGCATAAAAGCCGCCATTGGATCCATTTTTCCGAGAATAATGTCTTTGTAATCCTGGGAATCTGCTCGTAAAGTCATGGTCGCATCATCGGTCGTTCCCTGCTCTACCTCGCATTTCTCATCTCCAATGCGAACCACCCAGTCACTGGCTTCATCGCCAGTCAGATGGAATTGAATAACCGCTTCAACATCCCCTGCCTTCTCAGGGAGAAATGCTTTCGGCATGCGGTTCATCATTTCTTCTATAGTGATTTCATCTGGCATTTCATTATCCTTTAGTTAAGATTTTCAAACACACCGGCCGCACCCATCCCGCCACCGATGCACATTGTGACCAATCCAAATTGGACATCCCTCCGTTTCATCTCGTAAATCAACTGGGTGGTTAGCTTAGCGCCTGTGCAGCCCAATGGATGGCCCATGGCAATTGCACCACCATTTACATTGGTGATCTCCGGATCCATACCCAATTCACGCATAACAGCCAAACCCTGAGCTGCGAAGGCCTCATTCAGCTCAATTAAGCCGATATCTGACAGCTCTAAACCTGCCAGAGCGAGTACTTTTGGAACGGCAACCGTCGGTCCAATTCCCATCAGTTCAGGCGCGACTCCGCCGACTGCGTACGCAACAAATCTTACCATTGGTTCAAGCCCCAATTCTTCCGCTTTTGCTTTTGACATCACGATCGCGCCTGCAGCCCCATCAGACATTTGGGATGAGTTCCCAGCAGTAACTGTGCCGTTCACCTTGAACACTGCCCGTAATTTTCCCAAAGCTTCTAACGAAGTATCCGCCCGGGGTCCTTCATCTCGCCTGAAAGTGAACTCGCGCACCTTTGGAGTATCTCCATTTGAACCAGGCTCAACAATCTCTACCTCAAACGGTGTGATTTCAGGGTCGAAGAGTCCGCTTTCCACTGCCCGATTCGCATTTTTGTGACTACGATATGCAAACTCATCTTGATCGGCTCGGTTAACGCTATATTTTTCCGCCACGTTCTCAGCGGTAAGCCCCATATTTGTATACACAACCGGTGATTCGGCCGCGAAGAACGGATTCGGGGCGTATTTCAAGCCGGTCATAGGTACCATGGACATCGATTCAGTCCCGCCTGCGATGATGGTCGTCGCCTGACCAGCCATGATGGCATTGGCAGCCAGGGCGATGGTTTGGAGCCCTGAGGAGCAGAACCTGTTAACTGTTTGAGCAGGGACGGATTCAGGTAAACCTGCCCGCAGGGCGACCATGCGGGCCATGTTCATACCCTGCTCTCCCTCTGGAAATGCACATCCTAAGATAACATCATCAATATCTGCAGGATCTAAAACCTCCACCCTTTTTAACAAATCACTAATCACTTCCGAAGCCATATCATCTGGACGGGTTGTCGCCAGGCTGCCTTTTTTGGCTCTGCCAACAGCGGTACGTGCTGCAGCCACAATTACTGCCTCCCTGTTAGGGTCTTTATATTTCATCACCGTCTCTCCTAATTCCTTAATGGTTTACCAGTTTGCAAGAGGTTCCACATCCGCGCTTGAGTCTTTTCTTCACCACATAAAGATAGAAATGCCTCTCGCTCAAGATCAAGAATATATTGTTCATCAACCCAGGTCGGGCGGCTGATATCCCCACCTGTCATAACGTGGGCTGCTTTATTCACGATCAATGCATCATGATCGCTCATGAAATTTCCTTCCTGGAACATAAAAGCAAATACTTGCAAAGCAGCTAATCCATCCCGACCTGCTGCATATATCTTCTCAGGTAATGGCGCCACATATCCAGTATTGACCAAGTTTAACACTTCTTTTTTCGCTTCAGAAAACAAATGGTCTTTGTTTAATACAACCCGATCGCACGGTCGCAGGTATCCTAACTCCCGGGCTTCTTCAGCACTAGTGGCAACTTTCGCCATACCAATGTATTGAAGGATCTCAATCAGGAAGGGAAGTGCTTCGACGTTGGGAGTTCGCACGGCAGGATTGAGGACTCTACGTAGCAACTCTTTCGTACCGCCTCCCGCCGGGATCACACCAGGACCGATTTCAACCGGGCCGGTATACAATTCTGCACCTGCGACGACCCTGGAGGCATGCATAATAATTTCTAACCCACCTCCCAGCGCCAACCCACCTGGGGCGACGACAACCGGCTTGCTAGAATAACGCATCCTTTGATTGAGGTCTTGAAGCGTTTTTATTGCAGTTTCAAGCGTTTCCCAGTCCTCATTCTGTGCCAGCATCACCAGCATGAACAGGTTCGCACCAGCTGAGAAATTATCTGCTCGAGTTCCCAGGACAAGCCCATCGAATTCCTGATCGACTTTGTCCAATCCTTTCTCCATCATTGAAAGTGTGTCTTCATCAAGGACGTTCATTTTGGCATGAAATTCCACCCCAGCCACACCATCTCCCAAATCCCAAAGACTGGCTCCCAGATTTTTTTCGATTAAATCATGGTCTTCAAGGACCATAATCGCTGGAGAAATTTCAACGGGAGAGTAATCTCCCTTGGTAGGATCATAAACACCAATCAACTGCCCATGATCATATTGGTAGAACGATGCTTTTCCATTGGATAACATTTCGTCCACCCAGGCAGCAGGTTCGTATCCAAGTTTTCGAATCTCGCTTAGAGTTTCAGCCACTCCGAGCATATCCCACGTCTCAAATGGGCCAGCTTCATGCCCGAATCCCCAGCGCATGGCGTCATCGATAGGCTTTGGTGTGTCTGCAATCTCGGGAATTCTCAGCGAGGCATATGCCAGGCCCTGGTAGGTCAGTGCCCTGACGAGTTCACCCGCCCGATCCTCCGCGGTTAACATCATCTTCACCCGATCGCCAAGATCGTCCTCATCTTTCGCGTCCCGGATCGAGTCGAATTTAGGTTTTTTCGGAGGTTCATGTTCCAAGGTTTCCAGGTTCAATACCCAGAATTCTTTTCCGCCGCCATTCTTGCTCACTTGTTTATAAAAACCTTGTTTGGTTT
>CALBUI010000224.1 GCA_937968125.1 uncultured Anaerolineales bacterium
CCCGGTCTTTTGCATAATCACGTGAATATTCGAATGCCGCCCGAGCAAGCCCTACTCCAAGGGAAGCAGTAGCGATGCGAAATGAGGCTACAATCGATTCGAAATCAAAACTGGATTCAGTTCCGATCTTGTTTTCTGCTGGAACCCGGACCTTCTCTAGATTCATCTTATACAAAGGGAGTGCATTCACACCCATCAATGCCTGGCGATCCCCAATCTCGAGGCCTTCAGTTTTACCAGGCACAACAAATCCTTGCGTTATTCCTTCTAGCTGGGCATAAATTACAAATGCCTCAGCCCGATCGGCGAAGGGCACAAATATTTTCTCCCCTGTGAGAATGTATTCATCTCCACTTTTTGCTGCATTTGTTTTCAGTTCAGTGGGATCAAAATCGAAACGAGGTTCAATTATTGCAGCCGAATAGGGTTTCCACTCTGCTTCAATAACTGGTGGTAGAAATCTTTCTTTTTGCTGCTCACTGCCCCCCAAGAAGATCGGCATCGTGTACAGTCCAGGGGTAAGTACAGCAAATGTACCGGCTAGATCACCCCAGGCTAATTCTTCGGCTGCAAGAACTCCAGTCACGGCAGAATATTCTCCAAAACCCCCATATTCTTCAGGGAGTGAGGCCTGCAAAATTCCTAATTCCCACCCCTTCTCCACCAGATTCTCGGGAAAGTATCCTTCTTCATCTGCATCATGGGCCGCTGGACGCAGATCGTTAGATGTATACCGTTGGATGGCATCGATCAGCATTTTCTGCTCATCTGAAGGTTCAAATCCATACATAATAACCTCCTAATTGGTATCCAAAGGGATTTGCAAATTGCTAATGGCGTTTGTAATAAAGTGGATACGGTTCAATTGAGTTTTCCATTTGCTCATAATTCTCAATGGTGAGCATGCCGCGTTGGAATAGGTACTCAACATGAGCACCTGCTTCTTCTATTGCCAGCAGGGCATCATACCCATCCGCCGATCCAAATAACTGATCAGTTAGTGCATTCACGGTATTTGGAGACTCGAAAAATTCCATCACAGTTTCCAACCGTTGCATATGCATTTTCTTGATCGCATTAATCCGGGAAGTGAGATCCTTTATTTCTCTCTTATGTCCACATAAGGTCAACCTGATACCAATTGCCCACTCTTCAAGGCGGTCCAACGATTGTAAATAATGACCTAATCCGGTCCAATGAGTCAGCTCTTCTGGAGATTGGTGAGGAGTAATATCCGTGAGGACGTGGTCTCCACAAAAAAGAAGATCATGCAGCCGGATCACGACATGACCAGCGCAATGACCGGGGACATGAAGAAATTCAAATTCACCCAGCTGCATGTTTATGTCACTGTAGACGAAATCGACCGGTACTGATTGAAACAGTTGCTTCATATACCGATACAATCCGAGAATATAATCCCGCCTTTCAGACTCGACACCCGCTTCAATCAGGTAAGTTTCCAACCTGCGCAGGATAAACCCCCTCCTTTCTTCATAATTAGTGATATTGCGGCGATCTAACTCGTGGACACCAACCAAGGCATCTGAAAGAGCTGTCACTTCCAACAATCCCCCAAAATGATCGATATGACCATGCGTGATCAATACGTGAGTAAGATCTTCAAATTTTAATGGTTGGCTGGAACCTGGTTTATTGACTGCTTGCAATCCTTCAACTAATTGCTGATTGGATTCCCCATATCCAGAACCGGTGTCAATAAGGACGCAAAGATCTTGGTGAAGTATCAGATATGCAAAAGTCAACAATCCAGGGAAGGCTTCCATCGGGATTTGATACACCTTTGCCCCGGCGGATGTTTCATAGGTTCTCAACTCTTGAACGAATTTCATTCCATCTCCAAAGAGCTTTCCCTGGTTGTCAAACCCATCAAGTAAAGATCTGATAATTGGTTAGCAATCTCATCCGCCGTCATCGGACCATCCGCGCGAAACCAGGTAACTGTCCAATTCAGGATTCCAAGCAAAGCCCGGGCCGATAGGGATGGGTGCTCACAAGAAAAGTCACCTTCGTCTACCCCATCTTGAATCAGATCCCGCCAGATCCGTTCAAACCGGTCCCTGCGTGGGATATGACGATCTAGGTATTCCGGTTCAAGGGAGCGGTATTCGAAGAGAAGCACTGAAGCGAGTTCTTGATGTTCTGCTAAAGTGCCCAAATAGGTGCATATCGCTTTGTGCAATCGTTCGTTTGGGGGATCCTGCCCATCAATAGCATTTCCCACTTCTGAGCTGAGCAGGTCGAGTCCTCGATTTAATAACTCGAACAGTATCTCTTGTTTGCTGGATACATGGTGATAGAGGCTGGCTTTCTGCAGGTTCACAGACAAAGCAATATCCTGCATCGAGGTGCCGTGATAACCTTTTTGGCTGAAAATCTGTGCGGCAGTATTTAATATATCAGTGCGGGTCATAAAAACCTACCGAACGTTCGGTAGATAAAGAATAGCAAATTATTCAATTAATGTCAACAATATCGACTGAGAATCACCTAATGTCAGAGAAACTTCTCCACTAATCTGGTGTTTATAATTTCAGGTCTGCGTGTTAGCGCGCAATTTTTCATCACATTTCTATAGTTTTGAAAGGAGATAATTTCATGGAAAAAGATCGACCCATTGGGGTAACCATCTTGGCGGTCCTGGCAGGTATTGCTGCCCTCATCGCGGCTTATCACACCCTCCAGTTTCTCGGAATCTTCCAATTCAGAGTTGGGCCATTTTCATTCCGGGATTTTAATCTGTTTGGTGCGTTGATGTATGGCCTGCTGACATGGGTATATGTGTGGCTTGTTCAAATGTTGTGGAAAGTCGATCCTTCTGCTTGGCTATTCCTCGTCGTCATCACAATATTCAATCTAATACTGGCATTCATAGGCATGATCGGTGCCGGAGATTGGGCAGATTTTGGGTGGTCAGTTTTTCTCAATGCAATAATTCTCATCTACTGCATGTTGCCAGGAGTGAGACGATCATTCGGAACCTCCTAGTTCGAATTTGTGAATTAAACAAAATCATCCCGAGAATATTTCGGGATGATTTTATTTTTAACTTTCGATGTCATCGAGAATTGACTAATAATTTCCCAAATGAAGCAGTGAGGTTTAACTTCAACTTGATGGTCGATATTTTGCTAATTCCATATTGCCCACAAATTCGGGTAAGTTAGTGTGCCCCAATTGCTGCCTGATAGCATATGCCTCGCCAGCGTGGAACCAATAATGATAGATATTTCTCATCAACAACGTGCCAACGTTTTCGCCTATCTGTTTTCCCCTAATTTGAAAATAGGTATCTAATTCCTGGGCTGTGATTGTTTCCAGATATTGGTCTGCAACACTCGTTATCTCTCGCCAGACGGACCACATCTCATCTAAATTTGGAGTGCTAGCTGGACGACCATATCCAACCAATTCCTTCAGTTCAGGATGGATTTTTTCTCCTTGAGCAAAGCGCACCCAATACCTGTTTTCTTGATCGGCTAGATGTCCAATGATCCAACTGATACTGTTCATTGAAGCAAATCGCTTTCTCGCTTCTTCATCGGTGATCCCTTCTAAACAGCGCACAAATTCACTCCTGGTAAAACCTAATTGTGTCACTAATAAGTGCATGTAAAAATTCTCCAATTAAGAATCGTAAATTTTTTTTTGTTGGTCAAGCAGGTGGTCGATACAGGGCGCAAACAGCACCTGCAGGATCTCGGATCACGCAAAACCGGCCTTTTCCCATAAGTCTCGGTTCAACCACGATTTCTCCCCCAAGTTCCTCACATAATTGCGCGCTTTTCTCAACATTTTCCACAGCAATGTATATTAGCCACACTGGTGGGATATCTGCGTTATCACCGCGCGCATGGCAGATTCCAGCTACACTACTGCCAGATGGCGGTATGACCATATGAAAATCATCATATCCCCCCATATCTTCTGGGATGCAATCCCAGCCAATAATCTTGCGGTAAAAATCTCGTATTTCGATAGCATTTTTGACTGACAAATCTTGCCAAAGAATTTCACCCACATACCAATCATCAGCGTTGCTCATTTCTTCCTCCTGCAGCCCGAACATATTAATTCGCAATTCAAGATACCTATACGAAAAATCGCATTTCTAAAGAGACTTACCAATATATCCCTTGTTAGAGTCCCTTCTAATCCATACTGCATAACTGGCGAAACCATCGCTGACAACCTCTATGCATTTATTTCATGTTTAGAATGAGAAATACAATTTTAAGAACTAACCCGCCAGCGTGTTGGATGCCTGGCGGGTTTACTTCTATACATCAGATTGATAGGTGTTTCTTACTCAATCAGCTGTCACGGCGTTGTGTTGTTGTAGAACCAGTTATAAGCGTAATAACCACTGCTGGGACTCTGCATGCGAATCGAAATCTTGTAAGATCCTTTAAGTTGAGCAGGGATATTAAAGGTAAACTGCTTGGAACCACCGTTTCCGGAGTTAACTGTGTCAACCTGATATCCACCAATGCCTTGGGTACCCATATGTCCCATCGTGACTGTAAAACTATCATTGGGGGGCAGGTTATGCGTTTGGACCGTTACACTTGAATCACGTACCACTGAGAGTATATTGAAGGTTGGGAAACCTGAATATCCGGGAGGTGGAGTAGATGGTGGTGGAGTCGGTGTAGGCTGCCCCCCAGATCCACCCGTGGTATTGTTGTAAAACCAATTGTACGCAAAATATCCGCTGGTGGGACTTTCCATGCGTATCGATATCTTGTAAGAACCATATAAGGATTGTGGGATATCAAATGTATATGTTTTGGTTCCACCGGAACCAGAAGCGACCACATCAACAACAGTCCCGCCAATTCCTTGAGTTCCCATCTTTCCCATAGTGACCCTGAACGAGTCATTAGGGGTCAAGTTATTCGTTTGAATAGTTACTTCATCATCTCTGACGACACTCATAATCTTGAAAGTCGGAATTCCAGAATAACCTGGTGGGGGCGTGGTTGAAGGAGGTGGGGTAGTTGTTGGGGGTGGCTGCGTCGCGCCTCCAGTCGTATTGTTATAAAACCAGTTATAAGCGTAGTATCCGCTAAATGGGCTTTGCATTCTTATTGAAATCTTATAGTGTCCAGCCAACCAAGAGGGAATACTAAATGTATAAGATTTCGACCCTCCAGAGCCTGAATCGACCTGGGCAACTTTGGTTCCACCAATACCCTGGGTACCCATCTTTCCCATGGTGACATCAAACTTGTCATTTGGTGGCAAATTATATGTTTGGATTGTGACACTTTGATCCCTAACAACACTGACGATGCTAAACGTGGGAACTCCCGAATAGCTATTCAGGTTCATCGATGGAACAGCCAGGGCTGATTGTGAAGCGAAACCCACACCGACCATCAATAAAGCTGTTATTGTAGTTGCTGTAACTATTTTCCAAAAAACTGACATCTCTTCCTCCGTATCCTCAAATCCCAATTTCAGCGCCCAATTCACTGATCGCTAAATGAATAAATGTCGATAATTACTTGCAGGAAAAACCAGAGCTTATAGTTAACCTCCAATCGTTTTCAAGGATCTTATTTTTCAATTGCAATCCCATATAATCCGAAGGTAGTCATAATGCATGTTACCCGCCCATGAGGGAGATTTTTCATTTCAACCAGGAACGAGGGACATTCGATCCATTCATCGGCATCCTCATCCCATCTATAGATGCCGAGCTCACCAGCATCCCACAGCTTGCGAGTTCGGTTTTTGAGATTAAAGTAGGCATAATTGAATCCATAAAGACCTTGATATGGATTCCCTAAATAATCATAAATACCGAAATCAAGCCAGCGGTCGAAAAACTCCAAATTTTCGGCGGGGAATGTGTTGTCGGGAACAAAACGATTGATCGTCGCCTGGGCATTGTAGCTGGAGCTAACCATATACACACCGGCTTTTCCCAGAAATACATCAGCTGGTTC
>CALBUI010000225.1 GCA_937968125.1 uncultured Anaerolineales bacterium
GCTTACTCCGCCACAAGTGCGGCCAAGAGGACTGCTACCAGCCAGGCGCCCCCACCCACTGTGACGCCCGCTCCTTCCAAAACTACCCCACCGTCGTCTGGTGCCTCACTGCCAGCCCCAGTCTATTTCATCAACACCGAAGATTCGCAGATATGGCGGGTTGAGACGGATGGCGTTTCCCTGACTCAAATCACATCCGAAGATGCACCTGTGACGGATTTCGATGTCTCGCCAAAAGATGGGGCGCTGGTTTACGTGAGCGACGACCAATTGATCTATTACACCAGTGCGTTGGGAGGCCAGCGCCAAATCCTCATGCCTGCTGGTGAATTTTATGAGCAGAATCAGGGTCTGTCTGTAATCAACTCGGCCGTTAGAAGGCCACTTTGGTCTCCAGACGGAAACCGGATCGCCTATGCCCAGGGCGGAATCAATCTGCATCTAGATCCAGCCGAGCCTCCACAACCGGGCGTACTCGAAGTGTGGTCAGTTTTAGCCAACGATCCTTTACCCGATCCACTACCTGATGAGGATGCTGTCTACGAATTTGAAGGACCACAAACCTGGTACCGGCCCCTTAGCTGGTTGCCTGATGGGCAGAGGATCCTGGTGTCCGCCCGTTACTATGGCGCTCTAGGAGGCTTCATGGGCATCTTGGATGTCGAAGATGGCTCACTGGTTGAAATAGCGCTGCCGCAAGAGGCTCCGTGCTGCGATAGGGCGTGGGGGCAAGAGAGCCACCATCTCCTTCAATCCGGGCGACTACCGGGTATGAATAATACCGGACTGTGGCGGATCGATCCGTCGACTGGAGAACATGTCGTATTGATTCCAGGCGAAACAGGTGACGAGGTTCACTTATTCGCTTACCCGATTGAGGTGGGTGGTCGTGTTTATGGTTTTCACACAAGCGCTCAGTCTCAGGGAGTGATGCCCCATCCTTTGCAGCCGATGGCGATGGTTGGTGTTGCCAATGACGGATCAGCCGAGTTTGACCAGTTAAGCCAGGACTACTGGGTCGTAGGCGGGGCTGACTGGCTACCCGATGGCAGTGGTGTGGTGATCACCGACGTTGCAGGCATTCCAGACGCTTGGACCAACTCTGACGGAGTGTTGCGTTGGTTGGCCAGTGATGGCAGTCCGGCGGTTACGCTGCCGGCCAAGGGGCAGCAACCTCAGTGGGGATACAAGCCGGATGAAGTTTCGGGGGTATTGGTTTACGGGGTTTTGGTTCACTATGCAGATATTCAGACAGGTCTGGATGAAGTCGATCAAATTATTGATATAGTTTTAGCGGGGGACATGACCGAGTTCCGGAAAAAGGTTAAATTTACGACCTCAGGCTGCACCCATGTGATGGCTTTGGGTGGTCCGGTAAATTGCAGAGAGGGAGAGGCAGAAGGCACGCCGGTTGAAGTGCTCCCCTTCCTGGGAGCCGGAGAGGGATCCCAGCTACGCAGAGATGATTTAAATAATTGGCAGGGGATAGATGCAGCTGGTCTGTACGCAGTGTATCGCGTTTCAAGTGAAGCATATTCTTCAAAGGATTATCCGACCGGCGAATACGGGATCGCCTTTCGAACAAAAGATCCGCATACTATCGTCACTTTGCAGGTAGAAAACGGCAGTATCCTGCGAGTTGACTCTACCTTCATCCCGCCAAATGATAATAACCTCAACATACCACCGGAAGTAAATTTCGAAAGGGATGCACAAGAGATAATTCTGACGCCTCCTATTACAGATACAGGATGTCCAGGAGCACCTCCACAACGTGTGGCGATCGACGAGCAGGCCAGAGTATGTACGGAAGCTGAAGATTTAATTGTGCGTAAAGGACCCGGCCTTGATGGCATGCAATTGATTGGCATTGAAACCGGCACAGATTTCATGATCATAGATGGGCCAGCATGTGCCAATAACTGGTTTTGGTGGAAAGTTGAGTTGGATTCTGGGCTCGAAGGATGGATCGCAGAAGGTGGTGATAATATTGATCCATATTTTATATGCCCAGTGGATTAGTTTCTTAGAAAATTTATAGGCAACAAACGGTGAATATGGAGAAGAAACCACACATCTTATTAGTCGATGACGAACAGGATATAACTTCCAACCTATCTGCCTACCTCAACCGTTCCGGATTCGAAACTTCGGTCGCCGGGGACGGTGAGGCAGCGCTGCAGAAAGTTGATCAAAACCCGCCAGACCTGATCGTCCTGGACGTGCTGATGCCCAAGGTGGATGGGCGTGAGGTATTACGGCAGATGCGCCAGGCGGATGATTGGACCCCGGTCATTCTGCTCACCCAGGTTGGGGAAGCCAGCGAACGCGCCATGGCTTTAGAGGAGGGCGCGGATGATTACCTCAATAAGCCATTTGATCCCCACGAGCTGGTCGCCCGGATACGTTCCGTTTTACGGCGGGCCCGGCCAGGCCGTCCCCCACTGAGCGCGGCCTGGGTATTGGTCAGTGGAGACCTGCGCTTCGACCGGCAGTCCCGGCGAGCCTACCTGGATGAAGAGGAGCTCAGCCTGACACCGAAAGCCCTGGTGCTGCTGGAATACTTGATGACCCATCCAGACGAGCTGCTCAACCGGGAACGACTGCTGGACGTCGTCTGGGGCTGGGAGTATCCGGTCGGATCACGGGCGGTCGACACCCGCATTGCCGAGCTGCGCCGCACTCTGGGGGATGATGCCGGTGATCCAACTTACATCGAAACTGTACCCAGCCTGGGCTACCGCTTCATCAACCCGGTCGAGAGTGGAAAATGAAACGCATCTGGCTCTTGCTGTTCTTGCCGGGTATCCTCGGATTGCTGCTCAAGATCATATTAGAGCGCGGCTGGCTGGAAAACTCCGTGCTCTTCCTGCGCATTGACTTGGGCACCCTGGCTCTGCTGCTTGGAATTTTCCTCTCGATCTTGCTCTTCATCATCTGGGGCATCTTTCTCTGGCAGGATCGCCAGTTCAACGATGAGTTTATCCAATATCAAGCCACCACCGCTGAAGAGCGCCGCCAGTTCCTCCAACGCTTAGATCACGAACTCAAGAATCCGCTCACTGCCATTCAAGCCGGGCTGGCCAACCTGGATGGGAGTGTAAACCAGCCCGCAATCGAAAGTATTAAAGCCCAAACGCTACGCCTCAGCCGCCTAGTGGCAGACTTACGCAAGTTGGCTGAATTGGAAACCCGCCCAATTGAACGCTCTCTGGTCAATTTATCCGCCATCCTGGAGGAGGCGGTAGCAATTATCCAGGAAGGGCCGGAAGCCGACCAGCGCTCAATCACCCTCAGCCTGCCTCAGGCTCCCTGGCCCTTGCCCGAGGTTCAAGGCGACGAGGACTTGCTGCTCCTGGCTTTACTCAACCTGCTTGGCAACGCGGTCAAATTCTCGGAACCAGGCGCGACAGTCGAAGCGCGCGCCTTCGAGGATGCCGATATGGTCACCATCGAGGTTGCCGATACCGGACCCGGAATACCGGAGAATGAAGTCCCCTTCGTCTGGCAAGAGCTGTATCGCGGGCACGGGGCGCGTGGGGTGCCTGGCAGCGGCCTGGGGCTGGCTCTGGTGCGCGCCATCACCGAAAGGCATGGGGGACAGGTGACGCTCCGCAGCCGGGTGCGCCAGGGCACGGTTGTAACGATGAAGATCCCCATCGGGGAAGTTACCAAGCTGTAACAACCCGTTACCAGTCTGAACTCTTGCTGTTTTTATGCAGTAACAAGCCTAGATTAAAGTATGTTCACTTAAGCGCGCACTAGTCTCCCTCACCAGAATCAGCGCGATAATACTGGAGCAGAAATGAACATATCCTTACTTCCCCGCAAAAGATTCTTTTTCATCTTGTTTTTGATCCTGCCCCCTGTTTTGGTCGGCTGCGGCGTCCTGCCTGGAACCCTCGAGGTAGGATTGGTACCGCAAGAGGTTCAGTTTTCGACAACCATTGAGATGGAAGAGCTCAAGCCAGTCATCGAGGCTTTTCTCTTTGGCTCTGTGACGGACCGTACGGACCTGGTTAGCTATACAACTACTGCCTGTACAACAGCAGATGGATTGGGAGGGCCTCCGAAGTGTGAGTCTGGCGAGACCGAGGGCACCCTGGTTGAGGTGCTTCCTGTCCTGGGAGGTGAGGGAACATTTTCCAGGCCTGAAACTGTTGAAAACGCCCTGGATTTTGTATTTATGGGCTTATTTGCAGTTTATCGCGTCCCCGAGGATGTAGGCCAAACCGAGTACTCACCAGCTGGAAAATATGGTCTGATCTTCACCAGGGAAATGAACGCGGTTCCATTCCCGGTGACAGTCTTTGTGGAAGATGGGCGTATCGTGCGCCTGCAGCACCATATCGCCACTGAACCTCAGGAATTGATCAACCAGCTGCCGGTCGAATCGATCATTATTACCCCCGATGAGTCTCAAGACTTGATGGCTGAACTGGAACCTAAAGAACCACAAGTCGCTGAATTTGACAACGGCACAGTGACTGGTTCTGTCTGCTTTCCAGGGGAGTCTATCCCTGAAATGACCCTCTACTTTGAGGAAATCAATCGCGGTGATCTCGCCTATCAAGGCCATCCTCAAGATCAGGATTCATATTCAATCATCCTGCCTCCTGGTGCTTATATCGCTTATGCCTATCCGGTGAATGACCCAGTTGTAGGTGGGATGTACTCCCAGGCAGTGGCTTGCGGATTAGGTACGGAATGCACTGACCATGCCCCGCTAATATTTGAAGTCAATCCAGGCGAAGAAACCAGCGGGGTAAACATTTGTGACTGGTATGCGCAGGAAGATGCACCGCCCAACCCGCAGGCTGAATTAGAGCCGGAACTGGAGGAAATACCAGGGACGATCACTGGCAAAGTCTGCTTCCCTGGCGGACACCTGCCTGAAATGACACTCTTCATCCAGGAGGTTAATTCCGGGCAAATGACCGAAATGCACATAGCTGAAAACCAAACCAGCTACAGCGTCGATCTCGAGCCTGGGAGATACATCGCTTTTGCCTACATAAATAGCGGTGCGACTTTTGGCGGCTCTTACTCTGAACTGGTTTTATGCGGATTCGGGAATGATTGCACCGATCACACCCTGGTTGAATTCGAGGTCGTATCAGGGCAATCATTAACTTCGGTCGATATTTGTGATTGGTACTCCCTTTCATCTCTGCCTCCTGATCCCAGGGTGACCATGCAGCCGCTGGCAGGGATGGTCTACCAGACAATGGAAGGTGAATACTATTGGGTAGAAGCGAATGGTGACTCAAGGTTGATCCACAGCGGATCGGAACTGGCGGTCCCATATTCAGGCCCGTATGGAGTCTACGCTGAAAATAATGACTTGCAGGCTGTGGATTTATTCACTGGAGAGGGATACCAGCTCACAAGTACTCCAGAGCTGCGTGAAACCAGCTTCCATTTCGAGGTAGGCTTTCCCGAAGAATTATTGTTCACCGCGCGGCCAGGAGATCAGGAGGTCTGGCCCGGATACACTGGAGGCCTGTACATCATAAACATGGATGGCACAAATCAACGCACCATCGACGACGAAAACAATGCCGGCAACTATGCAGCTTCTGGCGATGGTCAACAGATCGCCTATGGTGCTGGTGAAACTGCCTTTATTTATCACTTGGAGGAGGGGAGAGAGGTTTTCGATCCCCGAGAGTACGGTATGGACAGCCCCAAAGGCCAGGCCATCGCCAGTCCCTCCTGGTCGCCGACGAGTTTTGAGCTGGCCTGGTCCGCGAGCGGTTTTTTTAATGATGAGGCGACACAGGGATACGGCATCTTCGACTTGACCAACAAAACCTTCCGCCTGATCCACCCATACCGGGGGCTCGGAATGGACGTCACCCCACCCCCCGCACAGTGGAGTCCGGATGGTGAATGGCTGGTGATGTCCGTGTTTGACCAGAACCCCGAAAGCAGTGGGGTGTGGATGGTGAACTTGGTCAACCCTGAACAAGAATTTTTCATGGGGACTGGCACAAGCAATCCCGTGTTTGGTCCATGGACGAGGGGCAAGAAAATCTTGACATATTCAAAGCTTGATCGGGAATCTGGGGAAAGTAAAACCTGGGCCTTCGATCTGATGGCTGGTGAACACCAGCTAACCCCCTTGCCCAGTGATGCCCAGGTCATCGCCTGGCGGTGATTAGCAATGAATTTTCGAATACACGGAGGATTCTTACTGATGAGTAATAAATGGATTTATGCGTTATTTATTATCGGTCTTGTACTTAGCGCTTGCGCCCCCCTGGGAGGCACTTTGGAGGTCGGGGTCATCCCTGAGACTCAAGAAACGACCCTCGAGGTTGTTCCTACGGCCATCCCACCTACTCCAACCCTTGAGCCAATCCCAGATACGGGCGTCGTGATGGGAAAAATCTGCTTCCCCAGCGAGTTTATCCCCAGCATGACAGTCTACTTCCAGGACATCACGACGGGTGAATTCACCCAGATGCAAGTCGCAGAAAACCAGGATAATTACACGTTCGAACTCGAGTCTGGGGAGTATGTCGCCTTCGCTCCCCTGCAAGGCGTGGGGGAAACCCCATTCGGCGGCATGTATTCTGCAGCAGTTGTCTGTGGCTTGAACGTGGAATGCACCGATCACAGCTTGGTGGAATTCAATGTCCTACCCGGGGAGACGATCGAAGGCATCGATATCTGCGATTGGTATGCCCCAGAACAGGTACCTCCCCCACCTGGTGGGTTCACAGGAAGCGGCCCTTATCAGGATATCGCCGGGTTGGTCTACAGCGATACCCCAGCGGAGGAGACCTGGCAGATTGATGCGAACGGATTTCCGCAGTTTGTATACCCAGAGCGGGATGCCAGCCTTTCGCCGGATGGCAGCAAAGTGCTCCTGGACCGGGATGATGGTATCTGGATCGCGGATTTAATCAGCGGCGAGGAGACAAACCTCACCGCGAACACCAACCGGCTGGAAGGGGGCGGTCAGTGGTGGCCAGCCAATCCGGAGGTGATCGTCTTCGGTTCTGTCGAGGGTGAATTCGGGTTTAGCTCCGGCCAGGCTTCCATTATGCGCCAGGATGGGAGCAATTACCAGGTGCTGGCTGAAAACTCTTCTCTCTGGAGACCAGAGCCCTCTCCCGATGGAAACACCATCTTGTATTTTAGCGGTGGGGAAGCCTGGTTGTATCATCTGGACACTGGCAAAGAGCCATTTCATTTTGAAGAGTTTGGATTTATTCAGCCAGGAGACTTCAAAATCGGCAGACCATCCTGGTCGCCGGATGGTTCAAAGTTGGCCTGGTGGATGGGCGGTTCCTTTGGGGGTGGTGAATGGGTGATAGCCCTGGTGGTGTTTGATCTGCCCTCAAAATCCTTCCAGTTCGTACACCAGTATCAACCTATCGGTGGCGGTTCTGGAACTTGGGGGGCGCAGGCCCAATGGAGCCCGGATGGCGAGTGGTTGGCCTTCCTTACCCAGGGATTAGGCCGTGTTCCAGATCTAGTCGTCATGCGAGTCGATGGCAGCGAGTTCACAAGTTTAGGCAGTGGGGCCATGCCTTTGTGGAGTCCGGACAGCAGCAAGCTGATCTTCCTGCACCCTGACCCCGGCGGCGGTACTTATCTCGAAGATGATCTCATGATCCTGGACCGAGAAAGCTGGCTAGCCACACCCCTCGATCTGCCTCCTGGCAGCCGGCATATCCAGTGGGATAGTCCTTGATTTGATCATACTTACCTTTATGGATTCTCAATAACTGCTGAACCTTCTCAACCCCCTTAAATCCCCCCTTTCTAAGGGGGGATTTGAGTGTTACCAGATTGTTGCACCCAGTGACCCTCCTGCTACATCCTTGATAATGCCTTGTAACACCCATGATTTATTATGAAACTAGATGTTCAAGAAGATACCAATCAATTTAGGAGGCAGTCATGTCCAATACCAGTAAATCAATACTTTCAATCTTTGTACTCTCTATAGTGATCGCACTCAGTGGCCTCTTGTACCTGAAGCCGCTTGTGGCACAGGCACGGGAAAGCGAATCCCGGATTCCAGGCAACGCAAACCAGGTCGCCCATCTTTCTAATTTTCAATTCGCATCAACCGGTTTGCTCACCGGGGACCTTTCCTTCCCCAGTGAGCACATCCCCGCATTAACCATATTTGCTACCAGAATCGATAACGGAAAAAACACCTTCTATTCGACCCAGACCGCAGATGGCCAATCTAGCTATGCTCTGCGGGTTGATCCGGGCGTCTACCAGGTCGTGGCATACGCGGGGGACTACGCAGCAGGTTATACTGAATATGTCGCCTGCGGTTTGGGGAACAATTGCGGCGATCACGCCCTGCTGCCGGTTCTAGTTCAAACTGGTGATGTCCTCAGCAACATCAATCCTGGTGATTGGTATGCTCCGACCGGAACCTTTCCACCCCGGCCAGACAGGAACTCTTCCGACAACACCTCTACCACCTGCCAGACTCGTCATACCGTCCAGCGTGGAGAAAGCCTGTTCCGCATCGGCTTGCAGTACAACCTGACCTGGGTCCCGATTGCCAATGCCAACAATATCTCTAATCCGAACCTGATCTACGCTGGCCAGGTGCTCTGCATTCCGACCTCGGCCCGTTCCAGTTCCGGCTCTCCCCAGACTTCACAAATCCCTACTATAGAGATCCTAAGCGTGGTCAGGAACAAGCGAGTTACCATCCAGACGGAGAACTTTCCCGCCCACAGGACTTTCAACGTGACCATGGGCAAATATGGGACCAAAGGCATCGGTGGAATCGTGGTCGATTCAACGGATGCAGGATCAGGTGGATCGTTCAAGGCTACTTACCAGATTCCTTATGCTTTGCGCGACCAAGATAAAATCGCGATTCGCCTGCAGAGCGCTTCTGGCCACTACAGCTACAACTGGTTTTACAATAACTCTACCAATTGAGAAGCTAGCGGGATGGAAATCTTTTTTCACGACAACTCCCCGATTCAGGCAGATTGAATTGGGGAGTTTAAACTGAGTTTATACATCTAAATAAGTCGCTGGTTACTATGGTATAATCCGTCCAATTAACAGGAAACATGATGAGTATTGACAAGGTTTTGCCCGGTATGATGTCCATGATGATGGCCATGCGAACACGCACCCTCGCGAGGCAGACTTTGCATTAAAGCGTAACTATCCCGATACGCATACCCAAGAGCTGCCTGGAGCAGCTCTTTTTTTATTAATGCCACCCTGTGGCAAAGAAGATGAGCTCGCAAATGAAAATAATATCTAGTATCCAGTATCCAATATCGGCTATGATGATGTGCTTGATGCCCATGTGCTCCCTACATTTAACGAGGCGACCATGATCTAATCACACACCGATCAATGACTGATTGACCAAAGGGTTGCCTTCACAGAGCAGCCCTTTTTCTTTTATGCACCTAGTCAATGTCCAAAAATCCCCACTTCGGTAAGCTCAGCGTGGGCGTTCGAGAAATAAAAAATCCAGGAGGCTAGCATGGCAACAACAAATTCTTCTAAGCGAGAACCTCTCACTCCTACATTGGCAGTGGATCAAACCAGCTCAAAAGGACCTTCCACCCTGGCAGTACATGGTGGGCGGCAGCGCAACCCCTACCAATCTGTCCCCGAGCCCGTTGTTCAAGCTGCCACGTATGCCTTCGAGAATACCGCCGACCTGACCAGCTTCATGGAAGCGCGCTTGTGGGGAAATGCTGGCGGGCGCACCGAATATGGCCGTTACGGCAACCCCACCATTTCCGCGGTGGAAAAGAGGCTGGCCCAGCTGGATGGGGCCGAGGATGCCATCCTGTTCGCCTCCGGGATGGCGGCCATCACCAGCGTGCTGATCGCTATGCTGCCCACGGGCGCTAACCTGGTCATCACCGATGACTGCTACCGCCGCACGCGCGAATTTTGCAACACCTTCTTGAAGCGTCTGGGGATCTCCTGCACCGTGGTGCCGATGGGTGATTACGATGCGCTGGAATCAGCCATCCAACCCAACACGCGCCTGCTGCTCTCCGAATCGCCGACCAATCCATACCTGCGCACGCTGGATATGGTTCGATTTTCGGAGATAGCCAAAAAACACAAAATCAAGTCGATCATCGACGCCACCTTTGCCACCCCCTTGAACATCCAACCCCTCGCATACGGAGTGGACCTGGTGGTGCACTCGGCGACGAAGTATCTCGGTGGGCACAACGACCTCCTGGCTGGCGTCGTGACTGGAGAGGCTGGTCTGATCGTCTCCTTGCGCAACGCCTTGGGCGTCCTGGGTGGGGTTTCCGATCCCTCCAACGCAGCTTTGCTGCTGCGCGGTTTGAAGACATTAGCATTACGAGTAGACAAACAGAACCAAAATGGACAGGCAATTGCGGAGTTCCTGGAGGGTCATCCGTCCATCGAGCGAGTGTGGTACCCCGGTTTACCTTCCCATCCAGATCATGAGATCGCGAAAGGACAGATGAGCGGCTTTGGCGGGGTGGTCTCCTTGACGGTCAAAGGAGATTTGGAGGCCACCTCTCGTTTTATCGATGCCTTGCAAATCCCGCTCATTGCGGCTTCCTTTGGCGGCGTGGAGTCTCTCGTTGAGCAGCCGGCCCTGATGTCCTTTTTCGAGTTATCAACTGAGGAACGGCTGGGGGTCGGCATTTCGGACAATCTCGTTAGGCTCTCATTGGGTATCGAGGATGCCGGCGACCTGATCGCTGACCTGGACCAGGCTTTAGCCCAAATTTAGAGGACTGACTTATCAAGGAGAGGGCAGTATGAGTATTAAAATCATAAAGTTTGGGGGCACATCGACCGGCAGCGGGGAGGCGCTCAATCGCGCAGCAGACATCGTCCAAGCCCAAACTCACGAGCGGGATCAGATCGTCGTGGTCGTTTCCGCCATGCAGGGCGTGACTGATATGTTGATCGCATGTGCGGATCATGCTCGAACGGGTGACCAGGGACAATTACAGATCACCATTGACGAACTTCACCACAAACTATCTTCAATTGTGGTCTCAGTGTTTGCTGGTGGGGCAGCGCTGTTGGATTTGATTGAGATCCGCATGGCCGAATTAACCCAAATCTGCCAGCGTATCCAGGATCAAGGCATTGCCAGCCCACAGGACCTGGCTCAAATCACCGCCCTGGGTGAGCGTATCAATGTGCACGTATTCTCAGCTGCTTTGCGGGATCGAGGTCTGCGCAGTGAACCGGTTGACGCCGTAGATTTAATCGTCACCGATGACAGATTCCAATCCGCCAAGCCAATTAAAGCACTCACAGATACACGCATAAAATCTCGCTTATCTCCATTATTGGGCAAAGCCTTGGTCCCAGTTTTTACCGGTTTCATCGGGGGAACAACCTCCGGTCAAACCACAACCCTGGGTCGCGGAGGCAGCGATTACTCTGCCGCAATCTTGGCAGAGAGCCTGGCCGCGGATGAAATCCAGATTTGGACGGATGTCGACGGGGTGATGACTGCTGATCCTGTCACGGTGCCTCGGGCGCGCTTGATCGAAGAAATCTCATATAGCGAAGTTTTTCAACTGGCTAATTCCGGAGCGGAGGTACTGCACCCTAAAACGATTCTGCCTGCCAAGGAGGGGGACATCCCCATAATTGTTAAGAACACCTTTAAACCCGAGGGTTCTGGCACCAGAATCAGCCACTGCTCAAATTCGGTTCGACAAACTATAGCCTCGGTTACAGGGCGTTTCGATATAAGGATGATCACTTTTGAATTAAAAACGGGTGAAAATGTTCAGAAAATCAAATCCCACCTGCTGGCAACCTTGAAAGAGCAGGGCACAGACATATGGGCAATTTTCCAATCCGAGCAGCAGCGGACTTTCAGTTTTGCTATCTCTGCAAAAAATAAAGAGCGCGCGCTGCAAACGATCAGAGATCCCAAGACTACCCAGTCCTTTGGAAGAGCTGTTTCGCAGCCAAAAGTGACCAAAAACTTATCCCTTATCACCTTAGTTGGGCAGGATATTTACTTATCGCATCAGGTCCAGTCTTCTGTCTCCGATACGCTCCATACTGCCGGCGTAGATATAAAACAAATTGGAAACGGGGCCTCGCCTGATGCGATTGTCTTTGCTGTTGAGAGCCGGGCAGCAGGAAAAGCTATCCAACTAATTCACGATCGAATAGTACTAAATGGCAGTTCAACCACCGTCCAACCAGAACCTGTCCTGAGACACCAACCCGCTCTCTAGCAAAAAACTATAACTTTGGAGGAGATAATGCCAACTTTATCCATCCCATCCCCGCTGCGCTCTTATACCGAAGGTGCTCGCAGTATCGATCTTCAATCCACACATGTGGGCGGCGCCGTCCAGGAGCTCGTCACCAGGTACCCAGCCTTGGAGGCACACCTGTTCACAGATGATAGGAACCTGAGACCTTATGTCAACTTGTTTCTAAACGGTGAGGATGTGCGTCACCTGCAGGGGCTAGAAACTGAGCTGGCTGAGGAGGATAAACTGAGGATTATTCCCAGTATAGCTGGGGGGATTTCCAAGCAGGAGACAAGGCCAGATTATTATTAATTTATTCGATTTAAAGCGGCTGTTTATTTTTCGCTGACAAGTAGAGGCTCAATCAACCCCTGCAGGTATTGGAAATTAGGCGGACCGGCTAAAGGTTGGTCATTGACCAGGAACGATGGCGTTCCCCGGAAACGGCGCCGGTAGGCATCCTGCAGATCCTGGGCGACAGTCGCCTGGTGCTGCCCGGAATCAAGACACTGGTCGAACTGTTCACTATTAAGGCCAAGTTCGCTAGCATAGCGTTTGAGATCGCCAGTCCCCAGCGAGGCAGCGCGCTCGTAGAGAAAGTCATGGTACTCCCAAAATTTTCCCTGATCATATGCGCACTGGGCTGCTTCGGCAGCTTTCGGTGATCGGGCAGTGATAACCGGGAAATCACGCCACACAAAGCGCACCTGGTCGCCATACACAGCCCGCACCTGGTCCATGATCCCAGCATTGTGCCAGGACCGGCAGGCTGGGCAGCCGAAATCACCGTATTCGACGATCGTCACCGGAGCATCCACTGCGCCGATAAAAGGATCGTCATTCAATCGATCCGCGCTGACTGCCTGCGCCAGCGGGCGCGGCCAGAGAAAATAGCCTGCAACCAGTGCTAATCCGAGGACGACAACCCCGATGCGCAGGTATTTCTGGCGCTGGCGCTTCTGTTGGCGCTCCTGGCGCCTGAGTTGTTTCTTATTTTTGGGAGAGGCTTTCTTTTTCTTCTTCTCCGTCGCCATTCCATTAAGACGCCCCCAAACACCCCAATCTTACACCTTTTTTACCGGCGAGAACTTGACCAATCGAGGACATTTATCACTTGCGCTCACACCTCCCTTCCGGTATTCTTTGGATAGATTGTCACCAAGGAGGAGAGATATGCAAACCGATCCCTACCGGCTGCTGGCAAAGCGCCTCGACAGCCTGCCCAATGGTTATCCCCCCAGTCCGGATGGTCTGGAACTGCAGTTGCTGGCCAGGTTATTCTCGCCCAAGGAAGCTGAATTAGCCTCCCATCTGCGCCTGACCAAAGAGAACTTCCGCCAGATCGCGAAACGCACCGGTGGTGAGCCCAAAGAAACCCGCAACATGTTAAAGAGCATGGCCAAGCGCGGCCTGATCACCGCCGGCCGGGTGGAAGGCGGTTTAGGATACGGGCTGATGCCCTTTGTAGTCGGCATCTACGAGATGCAGGTAGAGAACTTGGATGCCGATTTAGCCCAACTTTTTGAACGGTATTATCAGCAATCCTTTGGGCATATCCTCAATATCGAACCCTCCGTCCACCGCGTGATCCCCGTTGGGGAAAGCGTCAAGGTTGACATGGAGATCCGCCCTTACGAAAGTGCAGCCGACATTGTCAACAATTCCCAGGCCTGGGGCGTGACGGAATGCATCTGCCGCAAACAAAAGGCGCTGATCGACGATCCCTGCGAACACCCACTTGAAGTCTGCATGATGTTTAACAAAAACCCAGGCGCTTTCGACCAGGTCTCCCACATCCGTTCGTTAACGCGTGAACAAGCCCTGGAGACGCTGCAGATCGCCGCAGAGGCCGGGTTGGTGCACACGGTCAGCAACGACCAGCATGGTTCATCCTACATCTGCAACTGCTGCACCTGTTCTTGCGGCATCCTGCGCGGCATCAGCGAGCTGGGCATCGCCAACGCCGTCGCCCAGTCAGCCTTCATCAACGTGGTTGACGAAGACCTGTGCATCGCCTGCGAGGACTGCCTGGAGTACTGCCAGTTCGACGCGCTGAGCATGGATCTATTCGCCCAGGTCGACCAGCTGCGCTGCGTGGGCTGCGGTGTGTGTGTACAGGCCTGCCCGGAGGACGCGCTGAGCCTGGTGCGCCGGCCCGACCAGGAAGTGGTCCCAGTACCGGTTTCCAAAACTGAGTGGATGCAGAAGCGAGCTGCTGCGCGACATTTGGACCTCAAAGAAGTACTTTGAGCATTGCTGCCAGATTTAGCTGGGTGATCCCAAGCGAGCTAAGAAAAACACGCCTGATCCTGATCAAATAACATACCATGGACCAGGGATATTTGAACGCTTTTTCAAGGCTGGAAGCCTGCC
>CALBUI010000226.1 GCA_937968125.1 uncultured Anaerolineales bacterium
CAAGATGACATCCTGATCAATTCTCCCTGGGGATTCAACATCGAAGAAATCCAGGTGCGTATTGACATCTGGCAGGGGGGACTGGATAAGAACGTTCCGGTCAACCAGGAGCAATACCAACACGAACTTATTCCCAACAGCCGTTTGACTGTTTTGCCGGATCAGGCGCATGTCTATCTGCTCTCCCACTGGCGTCAGGTTCTCAACGCGCTGGTGGAAGAATGAGATTGTAAATCTTTCTAATAATAAAATCAGTTGATTTATGGGTAGGAAGACGGGGTAAAACCAAATTCCTTCTAAGGAGACTACCATGTTTGAGATACCTGAATGTGTGGTGCTAGCCAACCAGATGAATGATACCCTGCAAGGGAAGACCATCACTGGTGGTGATCTGGGCAACAGTCCGCACAAATTCGTCTGGTACAACCGCAGCTCATCAGAGTTCGAAAAGCTGATTAACGGGAAATCTATTGGTCGGGCTAGTGCAAAGGGAAGATGGCTGCTTATCCCGGTCAAGCCTGGTTACACGTTAGTTTTAGGGGAATGTGGGGGTAAGATCCTCTACCACCAACCCGGATCAAAATTCCCAAAGAAGTACCATATGTCAATAAACTTCACAGACAGTTCATTCTTGACTGTAACAACCCAGATGTGGGGTGCAATGGAGCTCTACGAACAGGGAGAAGAGCTTAATCGGGACTACATCAGGGATATGAGACCAACCCCCCTTGATAAAGCATTTTCATTCAATTACTTCTCTGATTTGATCGATGAACTGGTCCCAGAAAAGAAACGCAGTGCGAAAAGTCTACTTACCCAAGATCAGATCATCCCCGGCCTGGGAAATGCCATAGCCCAGGACATCCTTTTTCGGGCAAAATTACATCCCAGACATCCGATCGCTGACCTGAATTCCAATCAGAGAGAGGTTTTGTTTGAGGCTGTTGTTGCCACTGTCGAAGAAGTGATCGATCAAGGGGGAAGACATGATGAATTCGATCTTTACAATCAAAAAGGAAAATATATCCGCCTGATGGACAAAAATGCGGTCAAGCGACCTTGTCCCAGGTGCGGAGGCGAGGTAAAGAAAATCCAATACCTCGGAGGTTCGTGCTATCTTTGTCCGGAGTGCCAGGAGTGAAATAGGTATTGGGTATCGGATATTGATATTGAATTGAGAATTTGCTGCTAGCGTGGTACTTCCCTAAGCTTTAGACATGGCAAACCATGTGCGGCTCATTTCGAAAATGCGTCGTACATCTTCTTCTTATGTATAATTAAAATTACAAACAGATTCAAAGCATAAGAAAACATGCCAACCAACCTGCCACCAGATTTTTACGAGGTCGAGAAGCGCTTTCGCCTGGCCAAATCCCCAGCGGAGAAGATCGCCTGCCTGGAGGAGATGCTCAGCATCATCCCAAAACATAAAGGCACCGATCATATTCGCGCCGATTACCGGCGGCAGATCTCCAAGCTGAAATCCTCAAAGACCCAGAAAGGAGGCAGCATCCATGTCTCTGCATTCCGTATCGACCGGGAAGGCCCTGGCCAGGTTGTTGTATTGGGTACGACCAATGTGGGAAAATCTGCGCTGGTAGATAAGTTGACAAACGCTTCTCCGGAGGTTTCCAGCACACCTTATACCACCTGGAAACCGACCCCGGGAATGATGCTGGTCGATAATGTGCAGATCCAGCTGATCGATACGCCGCCGCTCGATCGGGAATACCTGGAACCAGAGCTGGTCGATCTCATCCGCCGCGCGGACCTGATCCTGCTCATGCTCGATCTGCAAACACACCCAGACCAGCAGCTGGAAACCACGGTTGAAATTTTGAAACAGAACCGCATTATCCCCAGTCATATGGAGGGCAAAACAGACACCGATCAGTACGTCTGGTACGTTCCGGTGATCGTGTTGACGAATAAATGCGATGATGAAAGTCTGGATGAAATCTGCGAAATCTTACAGGAATTGATCGAGGATGAATGGCCAATAATTTCCATCTCCGCGGAGACAGGACGCAACCTAGACCAATTAAAACAATCTGTATTTGACAGCCTGGATATCCTCCGGGTTTACTCGAAAGCTCCCGATGAAGAACCAAATTTCAACCAACCTGTTGTGATGAAAAATGGGGCCACCCTGGAAGATTTCACCAAGGAGATCCACAAGGATTTCCACGAGAAATTAAAATTCGCCAAAGTGTGGGGGAGCACAGCCTTTGATGGACAGATGGTCCAGCGCGATTACGTTTTGCAGGACGGGGATGTGGTCGAACTGCACCTCTAGATTGATTCTTTATTCCCCCCTCAGTTGAAGATCTACAACGAACGCTTCAGAATTTCCGCCAATTCTTGAGCGATCTCATCCTGGGTGCCAGTGAGGAACTCCCGCCGGCGGTCACGATAGGGCGCTTCTGCCAGGCCGGTCACGACAGTCGGCGAGCCAGGCAAACCAATATGATCGGGTTCGGTGGCCAAACTGTCTGCATCCCAGATGGTTATCCGATCTCTTTCTTCTGCCCATGAACGGAGACTGAAATCCATGAAGCGGGGCTCATTACAGGCGGTTTTGACCGAAATCACGCATGGCAGAGGCACTTCCAGGACCTCGTAACCACCTTTGATCTCCCTGCGTCCCCGGGCGAGGCGCTTATCCTGGTCGATGCTTACCTCGGTCAACAAGGTCAGCTGGCTGCTACCCAGCCACTCGGCCAGTCCTGGTGGAACCTGTCCGGTTGCACCATCAGAAGATTCCTCACCACATAAGATCAGATCAACTCCACCGATTTTGCGCACCCCTTCTGCCAGGGTATAGGTCGTCGCCAGGGTATCTGCCCCGGCAAATTGCGGATCACTGAGCAGGTAGATATGGTCTGCGCCCATCGCCAGGGCTACTCTTAAATTTGGTTCGAAATAGGTTGGACCCATCGACAGCAGGCTGATCCGACCCCCATAACGATCCTTAAGTGAAAGGGCCATCTCCATGGCATTCATATCGGGAGGATTGATCTCGCTGCGGGTATCTACCCTTTGCAAGAGGTGTGTCTCCGGATCGACAAGGATTTCCTCTGGCTTGGGGACTATCTTCACGCATACTACAATGTGCAGTTCAGCCAAGAATCACCTCCCGTTCCACAGTTAATGCCTCGATCAAGGCAGGAACGATCTGGTGCACATCTCCGACAATACAGTAATCTGCATAATCAAAAATCAGCGCTTCCGGATCGGAGTTGATCGCCACGACGACATCCGCCTTCTCAATCCCGACCACGAAATGGAAAGCCCCGCTGATACCGCAGCATATGGCAACCTTCGGACTGCAAACAACCCCGGTTTGACCAATTTGGCGCTCACGCTCGATATGTCCCTCGTCGACTGGTGGTCGGGTTGCGCCAATCTCTCCTCCCAAAAGCTCAGCCAATTGGGCTAACATCTTGAAATCGCCATCCACACCGCGCCCACCCGTCACCAATACTGGAACACTGGTCAGGTCGACCTGCTCCCCAACTGAACGTTCGACCAGGTTTGTGGTGAGGATTTCCGGATCAAGATTCACCTCGATCTCAATAATCACCCCCACTCGGTCTCGATCAACCTCTCCAGGGGTAAACACTCCCGGCCGGACGGTAGCCATTTGTGGGCGATGTTCTGCCATCTCAATAAAAGCCAGCACGCCTCCCCCAAACCCGGAGACTTCACATACCAGCCGTTCAGTCTCGGGATCCAGGTAAAGATCGGTGCAGTCAGCGTTTAGTCCGGTCCTTAAGCGGACAGCCAGCCGGCCTGCGAGATCACGGCTGTTGGGGGTGGCGCCCATGAGCAAGACCGATGGCTTAACTTCCATTAGGGCATCGTATGCCACGGTGGTATAAGCCTCAATGGTGAAATTCTCGAGTCGCGGGTCATCTGCCAACCAGAGGGTATCTATACCGTGAGCAAAACCTTCTGCAGCGAATGGTTGGAGGTGGTGTCCTAATAGAAGACCGGACAGCTGCCAGCCAAGTTGATCACATATCTGGCGACCTTTGGTAATCAGTTCCTTGGATACCCCCGTCAGCCCACCCCGATCGACCTCTAAATAGACCCAGATAGATTTACTTTCCTGAGCCGCTCCATAAAGAGAAGCTACCATGTGCTTACCTCGGGTAACGCCCACCTGTGGAGATCAAATTGCCCTGGCAGCGATCTCAGCAATATCACAGACTTCAATCTGCTCAATATTCTTCCCTTTGAAACTGTCTTCCAGGCAGACGACGCAGAACGGACAGGCCGTCCCTAACAGCGCGGCCCCGGTCTGGACTGCCTGGTCAACCCTTAAATCGGAAAAGCGTTCTCCTAGCGGGGTTTCCAACCACATACGACCACCCCCACCTCCACAACAGAGACCATCCTGGGCAGAGCTCTCCATCTCGACCAATT
>CALBUI010000227.1 GCA_937968125.1 uncultured Anaerolineales bacterium
GTTGGATTGGTGCTGGTCACCCAAAACCCAGTTGACCTTGACTATAAGGGACTATCCAATACTGGCACCTGGTTCGTGGGGAAGTTGCAAACCGATCAGGATAAACAACGCCTCTTGGATGGTTTGCAGGGGGCTGCACCGGATATGAACCGGGGGGCATACGACAAGATGATCTCCTCTCTGGGCAAGCGAGTCTTTCTATTGCACAATGTACATGAGAAGAAACCGCAGCTGTTTCAGACTCGCTGGGCGATGAATTACCTGGCTGGCCCATTGACTCGGACCCAGATCCCAGCTGTCAACCAGTTGGCAGGCGCCAAACCAGAAGCCCTGCCTCCTGATTCAGCAGCTCAAGCCTCATTTGGGACCATTGAAACAGGAGCAGCAGTTTACGGGCAGCCAGCGGCTGCGGTCACTCAGACTAACGTGGAAAGTGAGGCTGAACTGCCCGGTTCTGCAACGCGACCAGCAGTTCCCGGCCGGATGGCGGAATACTTCTTACCCAATGACCTTTCATTCACGGAGGCGTTTTCTGTGGCTGGCCGGTCCGTTCCAGAGGAGGCGCGCAGCCTGGGCTTGATATACCGGCCGGCATTACTGGCCCAATCCAGGATCCGCTATCTCAATCGAAAATACGATCTTGATTACGAACAGGAGCATACTGTCTTGACCACGGAACCAGATCGCCGGGGAGTGATCCGGTGGGAAGAAGTCCTCGCCGGTAACGTCGCGATCGATTCTCTGGACGATAAGCCTGACCCGCGCGCTCGCTTTGGCTCGATTGAAGCGCCGCTTTCAGAACCCAAAACGATGAAATCCATGCAGAGCGATTTTCTGGATTGGAACTATCACAACTCATCGGTAATCGTTCGGGCAAACGAAGACCTGGACATCTATTCCGGTCCGCAGGTCTCCCAGGCGGAGTTTCGCAGGATGAGTTCTGAAGCTGCCCGTGAGAAGCGCGAAGTGGAGTTGAAAAAAGTTGCCGATAAGTTTGATAAGAAGATCGACACGGTCCTGTCGAGGATGAAGCGTGAAGAGCGCGAGCTGGAGGAGGACAGGTCAGAACTTTCTCAGCGTAAAATGGAAGAATATGGTACCCATGCGGAAACTGTCTTGAGCCTGTTTGGTCGACGCAAGAAAAGTCTCTCGCGGTCGCTTTCGAAACGGCGCATGACCGAGAAAGCTGAAGCAGATGTGAAAGAATCACTGCAGGCCATCGAAGAATATGAGCGCCAGGTCAAAGAGCTGCAGGCAGAGCAAGAAGAGGCCTTAGAAGAAGTGAATGAGCGTTGGGAAGAAATTGCCAGCCAGGTCTCCGAAATTGAAGTCACCCCCTATAAGAAAGATATCCAGGTGGAATTGTTCGGTGTTGCCTGGACCCCGTACTACCTCGCCCAAATTGGTGACCAAGTCCTGGAATTGGAGGGGTATAGCGGAGCAGCAAAAAGTTGATCGATTTCGCACCCTGGATAATTTTGCTGGCAATGGGGGTTTGGGGTTTTGTCCACTCATTACTGGTGAGCCTGGGGGCGAAAGCAAGAGCCAGAAAGTGGTTTGGTCCCAGTGCCGATCGCTGGTATCGCCTAGCCTATAACTTTATCAGTATTGTGACCTTCCTGCCGATCCTGGGCCTGGTGGCCGAGTACCCGGGTGAACGGCTTTATGCGATTCAAGCGCCTTGGTCATATCTGACCTTGGCCGGGCAGCTGTTAGCCTTGCTGGCCCTTTTGGTTGGATTGTTGCAGACCGGAATCTGGTCCTTCCTGGGATTCGAGCAGATGCTGGTTGTAGGAAAGACCTCAAATTCTGTTATGGTTACGAAAGGGTTATATCGTTGGGTGCGTCACCCGCTCTATACCGCCGGGCTGGTATTCATCTGGCTGACACCGATTATGACCAGCGGCCTGCTGGCTTTGAACATTGGTTTGACGATTTACCTGGTTTTGGGGGCATATTACGAGGAGCGCAAGTTAGTGCGCGAGTTTGGGGAGGCTTACACGAGCTACCAGCAAAAGACGCCCATGTTGATTCCGGGCTTGATCAGGCGGAAATCAAGTTAGATTATTGGAAGAAAACTTAAAAACTCGTTCCAATGTCTTGATCCCGTATCTTTGATGTGGGGCTCCGCGTTGGAATGAGATTTTTTGACACAAACCGCTGAGAGCTACTTCCAGCGGTTTAAATTTTTGGCACTTGTCAATTGATATATTCTAGATCAATTGCGTTCTCTTGCTCGAAGAGTTTACTCTTTGTGCTCTGCTCGAAGAGGATTTTCAACCCCCCTTGTCGGGGACAGGCCTGCTAGAGTGAGTGCATGAAGAGGGCTGTCACTTTAATTATGGGCCCATATCGATTGCTTTTGCTCTGTGTCAGTTTTATTTAAGACTTGAAAATCCCTAAGGGCATGAAAGCGGATACGATGAAATTGGGAACATCTACGATTTCGCTGATTTTTAGATCGGCGGCTGTGCTGCACAATACGTAGGCCTGGCTGCGGGTCAAACCTTGCTCTTTCTCCAGCCAATCGATCATATAGCGGGCCGCATTTTTTGAATTTTCCATCAGGTCAGGACCATGAGCTGTAGTGGCATAGTAGCCCTGGGTGTCCGTTTTTCCAAGCGGGCTGGGAGTCTGGAATTGGATCTCCTGCAAAGATTTATCTTTTCGCAGGCTTAATCTCAGCGTGGCAGTCATCGGGGACTCGACCCCTGTGCCGCAGAGCTCACCATTTCCTTGCGCACTGTGACAATCACCACATGCGAACAACGCTCCATCGACAAAGACAGGCAGCCAGACGGTTGAGCCTGGACCAAGATCACGGATATCGATATTGCCACCATTGAACCTGGGAGGGATTGTATCAATGCGCCCATCTTCTTTTGGCGCCACACCCATGGTTCCACAAAATGGCTCGAATGGCAGCTCGATATCTTTTGTACCGAATAAGCACTTTTCACCCTCCAACTTCCAGTGATGGATATATGCGAAATCGAAGTCATCAGCCAGCAAGCCAAACCCGTTGAGGTGACCGCTCCACCCCCAGCCTTTATGTGCAAATTCCAGGATTTCGACCTGCAGCGCATCGCCTGGTTTGGCACCCTTGATGTAAACTGAACCGATTAAGGCATGAATCGGTGCAAAGTCGATATTTGCCAAATTATCATCATTCCAATCTGGCGTAACTTGCCCGCATGGCTCAGGACATTCGAATACGACCGTGTCACCAGACTCAATTTCCAATCTGGGTTCGACAGAATTATCCCAGAAAGGTTGGGTTACGCTATCATCTAAATAATGTTCTGCCATTTCAACCTCCAAAATCTTCTCTCTAATAAACTTTATTCATCCTTCAAGCATTTTTAAAATGAACTGTTCGGTTGGATTGGCGAGCCCCAATGAGTTTAGGAGCAATGCTCCTAGCAGCATCGCCAGGATAACACCCATGACAATATCGTCAATTTGGTGAAATTTCAGCTGGCGCCGATAAGTTCGAGCAGAGATATTATAGTCAAATCCACGGGCTAATAAGGCGATGGAAATATCCTGAGAACGCTCCAATGTTGCCAGAAAGATCGGTAAAAGCAGCGCGGTCGATGGCCAAAGGCGGCAGCTAGCCAGGTGGCTGGAAGAATAGTCATTATTGCTCTGGTATCTTGAGTTACAATTAGAATCTCAGCACAGATTCAAGCAACCAGATCATTTCATGCATTTCTAATTCCGAAAAATTCATTATTCCTAACAGAAGCTACAGTTTGGAGGTGCATCTTAGTGTGTTGGTGGACATTGGCTTCAAATTTTCCCAAAGTGTCCTACCGAGATGCGCATTGGCTTATTATCACAGTGGATTAGGAGGTAAATATGGATGCAGGATCAAACGTCATCCAGACCCAGGGGCTGGGTAAATCATACGAGGAGATCCATGCCCTCAAAGACTTAGACCTCAGAGTGCCGAAGAATTCCATCTTTGGCTTTCTAGGTCCCAACGGTGCAGGAAAAACAACCACCATGAAGCTTCTGTTGGGATTGACGAGGGCCAGTGCAGGGGGCGGGACTGTATTTGGATTAGATATTGTCCAGGACAGTGT
>CALBUI010000228.1 GCA_937968125.1 uncultured Anaerolineales bacterium
GACTGGAATAACCCCCCAAAGTCGGGGAAATATTCCAATTACAGGATAATCATAGACTTCAACTTTTGCCAGGGGGACGATATACCTTGGGGTGATATGTACCAGTACGATTGGATCTACCCACCCGATATGATTCATCAATAATATCCCCGGTCCTGATTTTGGAATATTCTCCAATCCTTCTACACGCTCTAATCGAACCAGTAAAGTAAAGGCAAGCGTTTTGAGTAAGAATCGCAGGAATCTGCGTTTGTTTTCCCAATCTGCATGGTTGTACTCAACTCGACGAGTTTTTTTCTGGCCTGGATTATCATTCTTAATACGGTTATTCATCCAACAATTAATCCTCAACCTGATAATATCCCCTATATTCAATGGGGAGCTGTCGAGCTAAAGTATGCATGATGGTTTCGGTCCCCAATGCTATCGAAGAGCGCAGCTCGCCTACTCGCTCCAGCCGGAAAGGTTTCCCGATCGTTAACGTTACATCCGTTCGTCGGAATCGTTTCAAGTTATTAAACACCCTTGAATTTTCAGTCCCAGTGAAAGTCACTGGCAGTACCTGGGCATCGGTTTTTAGTGCCAGATAAGCTGCGCCATCTGTTCCTTTTTCCAAGGCTCCAGTCAAGCTTTCCCTTCCTTCTGGAGCAATTGCCACCATCTTATTCTCATGCATTGCTTCCATAACAGCGCGAAGAGCGCGCCTGTCCGGTTGTCCCCTGTGCACCCAAATCACTCCATAAGCATCTAACACTTTTCCTAGAATGGGCATTTCATACAACTCAATTTTCGTAATAGGCTCAACGATCAAAGGAGAATATGCAAGCCCGAGAACAAAGTCTGCATCTCCGAGGTGATTGGCGACGATAATAGCTGGTCCTTTTTTGGGGATGTTATCCAATCCCACGATTACTTTTCGAGTCAAGATGAACACAAGGAACTTCGAAAACCAGCGCATGAATTTACGAAAAATTATTCTTCCCCTCGTTTGTTTTGGCAGTCGCGTGAGCTGTGGATTGACGACCTCACTACGAGGTTTCGGAAGTATTGGCTTTTCCTTCTGCATATACTCCTTGATATCCTGGTGGCAGTAATTCCGCCACTTTAATCATGATTAGATCTGCATTTTCCTTCAAAGCTCGGCGTCGTTCTTCGCCTCTACCTCGTACAGGAGGTAATTTCGTTAACTCCCCGATTCTCATTTCTAAGACAGGTCTTTTCAATTTAAGTGCTTGGCGAAGGAAATCATCAGTCGAGCCAATAATTCCGACAGGCAGTACTGATGCGCCGGAACGTTCAACCAGGTATGCTACACCCGGCAAGGCTGGTTGAAGACCGGGAGTATGAGACCTGCCACCTTCGGGAGCGATCAATAATGGGTGCCCGGATTCGATAACCTGGACCATGGTGTCGAATAAGCGTCTGTCATATTCACCCCTATGGACCTGAATACCACCATAAAATTTTGCCAACAAGGATTGTCCTTTTCGCTCCCAAATTTCTTTCGCACCAACGGCCTCTGGCGCCACCGGCCAGAATGCAATTATAAATGGGGGTTCGATGATGGAGATGTGATTGATGGCGATAATATATGACCCACTATCTGGAATATTTCCTCCATCGATAATTCTAACTTCACTGATCAATCGAAAAAACAACCTGAAAATCGGACGAAATATCCACCTGAAGATAGTAACTTTTCGAGGCAATTGGTAGCCATTACGATTATTTTGCACGATGCCCTTTAATGATCTCGAGAACCTTGGTGAAAACTTCTTGAATATTTAATCGATCCGTATCTACCACGACAGCATCACCCGCTGGTTTTAGTGGTGCGATTTCACGGGTTGAATCGATCCGATCCCGTTCACGCAGCGTGCTTAGGATGGATTCGTATTCAACCTCTTCACCTCGGTTTATTAATTCCTGATATCTTCGATTTGCCCGTTCTTCTATTGAAGCATCTAAATATATCTTTAGATCTGCTTCTGGCAAAATGACTGTTCCGATGTCTCTTCCCACCATGACAACTTTCCCTTGAAGTCCAATTTGGCGTTGTTTTTCACCCAAAGCTCTGCGTACTTCAGGATAAGCAGCTACGATCGATACATTTGCGTCTACACTAGGACTGCGAATTTCCCAGGTCACATCTTTATCATCCAACAATACATCATTATCTCGCCCATCTTTAACTGTCGGGGGCTTAAGATCGATGCCTACCACTTCTGCTAAGTGTGATACTGATTCTTCATCTCGAGTGTTGATGCCAGTGCTGATGGCAGCGAAGGCGACAGCCCGATACATCACTCCCGTGTCAAAGTACAAATAATCCAATTCTTCGGCTACGAGTTTTCCGATCGTCGATTTTCCAGAGCCTGCAGGACCATCAATAGTAATAATGACTGGATCACTCTTCATAAGGTATTCCCATTTTGTAGTCAATCTACTGGCAGCTGTCCAAATGGGATTTCGCCCTCGGATTCTTGAGACAGATTTTCTTCCACACTGAAGATACCACCAGGGAATAGATCTACCCTGGCCCACAAGATAACGTTGGTGTTAATTTGCGGTGAATTTCGAAATACCAGCCAATTAGGCCAGTTTTCCGGTAAGATCCCCTCCCAACCCGGATTTGCCCACCAGCCAAAATCTTGACCCCGATAACCGATCGAAAGGTTAGGTTCCGGTTGATTCTCATGGGTGATTATCACCGATGGCAGTTCACCAGCTGGGATCGAATTTAGAAATTTGGCTTCTTTCCAGTTTCGCATTTCCCATCGCAGGGATGGCGCAGAAGTAATCAAGATTACATCCAATGAATCCCGTATCCCCGTCCGCCACTCAGAAAGGTCTCCCAATGTAATTTGCAGGTCGCCTGTATTAATTGATGCCGGTTGCGGAGCGAAAAGCTCCTGTTCACCATTAGGACGCAGTTGGGACAATGCCCAAGTGGAGGACAGCCCATAAAATCCAAATCCCAAAAGTAATCCCCAAACGAGTCCTTGCTGGGCAGTTTTCAAATCCCAGCCGAGACCAATGAGTAATGTTGTTATCCCTGCTAGGATAATCGTCCCTCCAACAACTGCCCAGCGTAATTGAATAGATTGAACATTTCCTGCACTGAGATTTAATCCAGCCAGGTTCAACCAGCTGAGTGCCATTAATACCACGATTAGCGCAGCTTGACCCAATGCAGGTATAGGATCGGCGCCTTTCAGCCGAAAATACTTCCCAATCTCAGTTGCCGCCAACCCCCACATAGGTACTAACAACCAGGCTAGGCCGAAAACTTCCCGACCTGGATATATAAAAACAAGCACAAAGGTAGTTCCAGCCCACAGGCTTAACCACTGCGAGGCTGGTTCTCTATGCCGCCATCCTTGAATGATGGCAATGAAGCTGAAAATCAGGACAATTGGGTTGTATACGATCAACGAAGTCAACATTCCTCCTGCAGATATTCCAGCAGGAGACACCCAGCCTGAAAGATAAGTTGGCAGTATGCTGCTCAGCGATCCGAGGCCTTCTGGAAATAGAAAGAACAACGTTCCCAGGACCAAAATGACACCCCCCAGTGCCAGAATCCCCTTTTGAAGGTCCTTCTTATTATTCTCTGTGCTATCGACGGAAATTATTGCAGATAAATAACCTCTTTTCGACAACAAATAACCAACAAAGAAGGCAGATCCAAATGCTAGCAATCCCTGTAATGCAGATGGACCGCTTAGTAGCATCAGTCCACCAAATATCCCCGCCAGGACTGCCCGGCGATTGTATGCCAGCCCAAGAGCCATCGCTCCGAAACCGACTGCCATTATCTCATTACCTGCAATTCGTGAAACGGCAACAAAACTAGGATCGAGGGCAATCCCGATCGCCATAATTAAGGCCGCCTTCCGGCCGATTAAGGAGCGGATCAGGTATGGGAATACAATCAGACAACACCCTGCGAGAATCGGCCAAATCCGTGCGTATAAGTTGTCATCCGCAAAGAGGAAGAATGTTGCGCCTGTTAATAAAGGGTATGCCGGACCAGGCGAGAACTCTCCCCCACCCCCATTTGATACCTGGAAGGCTTCTAAAGCATTTGCAGCTTCGAAGTCCGAAAGCGGCACATCTCCTATACGCAATATACGGATGCCTAAGCCGATCAGGAGGATAATGAAGAATAATGCCTGCTCGATTGTTATGCGATTAAGTCTCATGGATTAAATCAACATTATTATAACTTCTACCCCAATTAAGTCCACTTACCTGAATTAGCCAATTTGAACCATGACCTTTTTTGGAAATAAGTTTAGACAATTAATTATTTGAGAGTCAATGATATTATCTTGGAATTTCGTAAATGGATACTTGGTCTGATTTAAAAACCGGCTCTCCAAGATACTGTTCAAATTTCGATTCGTTTACCAGGTAAGTACGGCGTTCTAGTGGCCCGATGAAGACATAACGGACATTGTAGCTATCTAATAAGTTCTTGGTATCTTCCCAATTATTCGTTCTATAAATAATTTCAATATCCTCCGCCCGGGTGCCAATTTCTTTCCTACCTCCACGCCATTGGCTTTCATGCCCAGCCCATCCCAACACATTCGGTTGGCCGCTTATTGTTGCTACCCGGGCAAATTCAGAGTATTGCGGACCAACTGCCTCGACAGTTACCCCAGATTCGGCATTCTCCAACCAACGGATTCCGGCCATATCCTCTTGAGCTGCAATTTCTAGATAGGCAGTGCCATCCAGGGTGAAACCAGCGGGAGGATCGAAACCATTTGTTTTCGTCCATAAGCTGAGCAGCGGGTACACCATAGCCATGATTAACAAAAAAGCTAAACCGACTCTAAATGCAACTGCCCAGAATCGACGCAGTTCCTGGAGCAAGACTGCAGAACCAAACGCAGCCGCTAATCCCCAGAATATCCAGGTCTGATAATAAAATTTGAAGATCGTATTCATCCTCGAACCGAATTGATCGCGTAGGAAGAAAAACTCTGTAAACAAAACCAGCAATCC
>CALBUI010000229.1 GCA_937968125.1 uncultured Anaerolineales bacterium
GAAGTTGAAAAAAATAGGATCCAATCTAATAATCAAAACCTGCCAATCATGATTGTTATCCAGGTCGGAAATAATCGTTATGAGCAAGGTATTCACTTCCAACAAAATCCTTGGTTATAAAATCGAATAGCAATAAATTACTCCCTGGCTTCGATTTAATTGTAAAATCGAAGTCTAAGGAGATTGATCATGGATGAAGATGGCTTCAGAGACTATCTCAAAAAGGGCGGAAGATCAACCAGTGCAGTAAACCGATGTCTGTGCTTTGTGACTGAATTTGAGGATTTCCTTTTCAATAAAGAAACCAGGAAATACCTGGATGAAGAACAGGGAGAGGATTTGGTTGATTTTGTATTTGTGTTGGACATCAAGTCGAAAACAATGTCAAAGGGTTATCTGTGGGCTATCCGGTATTACTATGAATTTGTATCCAATGATGAGATGCGCGATTTAGCTACCATATTGCGGGAGGAAAGAATTGAAAGAAAACCATTCCCATAAAAGGAATTCCGTGGTGTAGATCCCGTATATATAGATGTGCTTGCAGAGGTAGGTATTAAGAATGTGAACCAAATGCTCGCGGCAGGTGTGACAAAGAAGGAGAGAGATGTTCTTGCAAAATCTACCGGTATTCCACTCCCAATGATTCTTAAGTTCGTCAAGCTCTCAGATTTAGCACGAATTCCTGGAGTCAAGGGGATTCGGTCTAGGTTATACTATGATGCTGGTATTGGCACGGTTGAATCAATCGCAGAATTAGAACCAGATGAATTGCGTGAAATTGCCGTTGATTATGTTGCAAGTACCGGTTTTGATGGGATACCTACATTACATGCCGAGGCAAAATTTACTGTGGAAAAAGCCAGGGAACTTTCGTCAATAGTCGAGTATTGAGTACCGAAGTCCCTAATAAATCGTCAGCTTTCTTTCGGAGGCAATCCGATGGTCGATATAACAGATATCAACGATGCTCTTGATGACGTACGGGAAGCCTTGACTGCAGAGGATTGGGATCGGGCAATTGCATTAGTTGAAGCGATGCGCCCTGCTGACCAGGCTGCCGTATTTGAAGAACTTTCTCCTGATACCCAATCTGAACTGCTGCCTCGGTTGAATCCAGAAGATTCGGCAGATATTCTGGAGGAACTTTCCGATGAAGATGCTATTGAGGTAGCCGGACGTTTAGAAGCAGATGACCTGACAAGAATCGTCAACAAGATGGAGCCTGATGAAGCGGCAGATCTCTTGGGGGATATGGAACCAGATCAAGCGGCTGAAACATTATCCTCAATAGAAGATGCAGAAGAAATCCTCCCCTTGTTGGAATTCAGTGATGATACAGCCGGGGGATTAATGACCTCTACTGAGGTTTTGCTTCACAAAGATATAACGGCAGCAGAGGCGATCCAGCACCTGAAAACTGCCGTTCCCGAAACAGGTATTGCCTACTACCTATATGTTGTCGATGATGATGTTCACCTGGTGGGTGTGGTCTCACTTCTTGAAATCGTCGTAGCTTCAACTGAGACTTGCATAGATGAAATAATGAATCCAGAGGTCATCTCTGTACAAGCCAGGACTGATCAGGAAGCCACCGCTCGATTAATGGCCCGCTATGACCTGCTTGCATTGCCGGTAATAGATGATAACAATCATCTCCTGGGTATCATCACCCATGATGATATGGTTGATGTGCTTGAAGAAGAGGAAACTGAAGATATCTACCGGCTGGGAGGTGTCCCTGATGAGCGCGTCACACCAACTGTTTCACCCAGGATTGCAATGCGCGCCAGGCTGCCATGGTTGGTCCTAAATTTAGGCACCGCGATGCTCTCTGCTGTTGTGTTAAGTTTGTTCGAAGAAACAATTGCCCAACTGGCTGTCCTAGCAGTTTTTTTCCCCATCGTGGCTGGCGTGAGTGGGAGTGCAGGAACGCAGACTTTGACAGTAACTGTGCGTGGTTTAGCCTTAGGTGAGGTTTCCCCGAGAGACGGCTTGAGCGCGTTATCACGTGAGATATTGATAGGTCTGGTAAACGGTATAGTTGTTGGAACCCTAATAGCGATGATTGCCCTGGTTTGGAAAGGCTCTCCAATTTTAGGTTTTGTCGTTGGTCTAGCTACTTTCATCAATCTGATTGCAGCTGGATTTGCTGGAGTTCTCGTCCCACTTGGAATGTCGGTGGTGAAATTGGATCCAGCCTTAGCATCTCCTGTCCTTGTGTCAACTCTGACCGATACATTAGGTTACTTGATTTATTTGACTATAGCCACGGTTTTTCTGCTTAGATTCTTTTAGTACGATTCAACTATTTATTGGGGGAATAAATAATACCCCTCTATAGTAGGGGGTGAGACTATCCCACAGGCTCGTGTGATCGAGGATAAATATTGCTATGATAACTCTACTGAATTTTTGGATTCGGAGAGATTAATGGTACATAACGCTCAATACGATTCCAGGAGCATCTGGATTGTCAGCGAGGACGGATTATGGGATTTATGCATTGGTTTATTGTTATTCGGAATTGGAATAACGATTACCATCAACCAGCTTATTTGGCTGGTTGGAATTTTCGTGTTGGCATATTTTTTAGTTCTCATGGCTGGTAAGGAGACAGTGACTCGACCGAGGATGATTAATTTTGAAATCCAGGAAACCCAATTGCGAAAATTCACATTAACAGCAGTAATAGACATATTTATCTTGATCCTGATAATGGCAATTAGTGCAATGATGTTCGTCAAATTTGATGGAGTGCTGACGTCTGGTTTTCTTGATGAGTATGCAATCCTGATATTGGGAGTTTTCGCTGCAATATTATTTATCCAATTTGGTATCTTATTGACAGGGGGAGTCCGGTTCTTTGTATATTCTGGGTTGGTTTTATTTGCTTTTACAATGAGCTATATACAAAGCGTGCCAGTTGTGCCCATTATCTATAGCATTGGTGCAATCTTCACAATAATTGGTTTAATATATTTTGTGAGTTTTGTTCTCCGTTACCCTAGATCAGGTAGGCAAGGTGATAAAAAAACCTAAGATAAAGTGAGCAATCTTACATTGAGCTACCTCACTCAATCATGTGGCAGCAGGTAAATGTAGGGTGTACCCGGAACAGGCTACCCTACCTAACAAGCATTGAATCCATGAGAAAAAAAGATTATCTCCAGGAATCCGGAAAATGGATCTACTAGAATGAGAAAAATGCTGATTGCAGTACGCCATGAATATTTGAACAATATTCGTCAAAAGGGGTTCTTAATTGCCTTGTTCAGCTTGCCGCTGTTTATTGGTCTCTCTGTTGGATTGGGATTGATAATGAGCTCACAAGAAAAAAATTCTAATCCAGTCGGATTTGTTGATTATTCTGGTGTGTTTGCTTATCCAATTGGTTTTCAAAGATACTCAGATTCAAGCTCGATCGAATTCATACATTTCGAAGATGAAAATTTAGCCGCTGAATCTTTAGAAAATGAAGAAATCCAAGCTTATTTCATCATCCCAGAAAGTTATCTTGAGAAAAAGGAATTTGATCTGGTTTACTTTGAAGAGCCTGGAGAAAACGCGATTCGAGATTTCTATAATTATTTACAGCTGAACCTCCTGAGCGGCTTCGAAACAGAAATAAGAGAGCGTGTGGCTCTTGGTACCAATCCAGTTTTTCGAACACCTGACGGAAAACGGGAATTTCCCGACAATCAACCATCGGTCAGCATGTTCCTGCCATTAATCATTGGTGTTGGATTCGTGCTGTTGTTGATGATTAGTTCGGGTTATCTGATGAGTGGATTTCTCGAGGAGAAATCCAACCGGACGATTGAATTATTGATTACATCGCTATCACCTGTTCAGTTCGTGAGCAGTAAATTACTGACAATGGTTGCTATTGGGCTCACGATGTTGATTACCTGGGTGTTGGTAGCCGTTGCAGCAATTTTCGTCGGCGGGAATTTGCTTAATCTATCTTGGATGCAGGGATTGGTTCTAAATTGGCGTGATGTTCTTACTGTCGTTGCTATCGCAGTACCATCCTATATGTTTGCTGCTGCGATTATGCTGTCGATTGGATTAATTATTGGTGACAAACAAGAGGCTGAATCGGTTAGCCCCTTGTTAATTGTGGTAGCCTTTATCCCTCTTTGGTTGTTAGTTCCGATTTCAAACGATGTCAATGGACCACTTGCAGTTGGGTTAGGTTTTGTGCCCATCGCTTCCCAATTAACGATCGGAATCCGGAGTATGTTTTTCCAGGTTCCGGTCTGGCAAGTGGTTTCGAGTGTGGTGGTCCAAATGTTTTTAGTTTTAGGAGCTTTATGGTTAGCAGTGCGTACATTCCGGATTGGGATGTTAAGGACTGGGAAAAGAATACGCTGGCAAGAGTTATTCGCTCGAGGGGAGCAATTCGATAACAGGGTCAGTCAATGAAGAAGACATTACAAATCTTTCGATACGAATTAGGTTCTGCATTGAGGCGACCTTCGTTTGTATTCTTCGCATTTGGAGTCCCCCTCATTGCTGCAATCGGTTTTGGGGTATTTACGTTGGTTAAGCGAAACCAATCTCCTAAATCTGAAACAGAGGGTGTACAAGAAGAACAAAGTCTCAATACAGAAGGTTTTGTTGATAACTCAGGGCTTATAGCTGCAATTCCAAGCGATCTCCCTCAAAAAATCTTAGTACCATATCAAACCGAAGCTGAGGCAAAGACGGCATTAGGAGAAGGAGATATTGAAGCTTATTACTTGATTCCGGAAGATTTCCTCGACATAGGTGACGTATTCTATATTCATCCGGAGGCAAATCCACTCTCAGAAAAAGGCCAATTCTGGGTCATGCGTTGGGCGTTATATGTAAATTTACTCGATAGCGATATGCAAATTGCATCGGATATATGGAATCCTGGCAATTACAACCGGCGTAATCTGTCTTTAGAGGCAGCTGGGAGCAGTAGTTCCGCAGGAGATTGCACTACTCCAGGATATACCTGCGAATCTAATGCTTTAATTCAGTTACTGCCGATCGGGATCATGGCGATAATTTATATTTCAATTATCACTGGAGGGAGTTATTTGCTACGCCTGGTGAGCAGCGAAAAAGATTCAAGGGTGATGGAGTTGTTGCTCCTTTCTGCTTCACCGAACCAGCTATTAAACGGAAAAGTCATCAGTTATTGTCTGCTTGGGTTTTTTCAGGTGCTGGCATGGTTAGGGGCAGTATTCGCAATTCTTCGTATCGGTGGTACTACATTGAATATCCCCCCAGGATTTGAATTTCCGATCTCTCTTTTGGTTTGGGGATTAGTATTTTTTGTACTGGGTTATGGGATTTATGCAAGTATGATGGCAGGTGCGGGAGCCTTAACTCCAAAATTATCTCAATACACATCGGTCTATTTTATTGTTTCCATACCGTTAATGATTAGTTATGTCTTCTCGTTGATATTGGCGATGAGACCTCATTCACCTTTAGCAGTTGGACTGAGTTTATTTCCACTATCTGCACCAGTAATGATGATTACACGTCTGACTGTCGGTGGAGTTCCGTTTTGGCAGCCTATACTTGCTGCCGGGCTGTCGCTAATATTGGTGGTCATCATCATCCGTGCTGTTGCTAGAATGTTTCGAGCCCAGATCCTGTTATCAGGTCAACCTTTTTCGTTAGCTCGATACATAAAAACACTTGCAAAATCCCAATAAGAAGTGTGATAATTTCATTGAGGAGTAATTGATGATACAGGTCCAAGTATCACATATACAAAAATCATTTGGTAACATCAAAGCAGTTCAGGATGTTAGCTTCGAAGTGGAAAAAGGAGAGATATTTGGACTCCTTGGACCGAATGGGGCTGGAAAGACGACAACGATCCGGGTCATGTTAGATATCTTCAAGCCGGATGCGGGGACTGTCTCAATTCTAGGGGGAGCGATGAGTGAAGAGAAAAAGGATTTGATTGGGTATATGCCTGAAGAACGTGGTTTGTACCAGGATATTCCCCTTGAACGCTGCCTGGTTTATCTGGCTACTCTCAAAGGGCTTTCTTCAAGTGAAGCAAGCCAGCGACTGGGTGATTATCTAGACAAATTTGATCTGCTTCCCCATAAAAATAAAAAAGTTAAAGAATTAAGTAAGGGGATGCAGCAGAAAGCACAAATCATCGCAGCGATATTGCATGATCCAGAGTTAATTATTATCGATGAACCCTTCACATCTTTAGATCCGATAAATACTCAGCTGGTCAAGGACCTGATGTTAGAGCTCCATGAAAAAGGTGTGACGATCATCATGTCAACTCACCAGATGCACCAGGTCGAGGAATTGAGCGATCGAATTTTGTTGATCAATGAGGGCAGGAATGTGCTCTATGGAGATCTTGATTCAATCCGTCGGGAATATGCCGGACACGCAGTAATGGTCAAGACGGAGCAAACTATTCCAGATATCCCTTCTGTCGAATCTATTGTGCAGCACAACAGTGCCACAAAATTAATCCTGACCGAAGGCTCTTCTCCCCAGGAAGTTTTGAGTTCTCTGGTGGCAGAAGATATTACGCTAGATAAATTCGAAATCGCTCTACCGACTCTAGATGAGATATTTATAAAAGTTGTGAAGGGAGGGAGCGATCTTAACTGGAGCCAGCTCAAAAACGGGAATGATTACATAATCCCCCGTTTAAGATCTTAATAAAAATACCAGGGATTGGTGTCATCCTATCCCTGGTGTTTTTTTTAATATAATTAGAACTTATTCAACAGATAGATATTAAAATTGTTCGTATCTCTCGATTTCGAACACTAAAATAGTTGCCCCACCAACATCTACTGGAATAGGGTTTGGAAGTGGTACAGGACCTGTAGCGAGCGGCGAAGAAGCATATTCGACTCGTTTCTTGCAGCTGCTGCTGAGTGCTTCATAGGCAACTTTCTCTTGACCTTCTGCCATCCCGATCAATAATGTGATACTGCGTCGTCCCAGGAAACCGCCTTTACTGGGCAAGTGGGTAACGTAAAAACCAAGCTTGGTCAAAGAGCTGAGAGCATTTTCTAAATCTTGTTCCTGGATGATCGCAATTAATAGTCTGGTCACAGGGAAGTGTGAGGTTGATTGCTGACGGAGAAATTCTGGCCAATTTAAGATATCACTGGTAAGTGCAGCATCAACCTCAGACACGAGTTGAATATACGTTTCATCGCTGATCACCCCATCTTTGAGTAAACTGCTTAACGTGCTCCTTTGCGCTTGCATCGTCTCGCGAAGAGCTATCTCCATCTCTTCGGCCTCCAACTCTGGATGATTGGTGATCACCTCTTTGGTTGCGTCAACCAATACCTGGTTATATTTCTCTAATTGTGGGGAGATAGACTGCCAGGTGTGTTCTGAGATCAAACCACTTTGGCGCATCTGTTCAATATGCTCGTAGGAAGCTTGGTTCGCGATCGCGCGAGCGTGTCGCCGTTCGTATTCTTCCTTAACCGAGCTTCGTTCACTGATACCAAGTTTTCGGACGAGTGTGCCGATAGATAAACCTTGTACTAACAGGGTAAAAATTACTACTCCAAAAGTCATCAGCTGGAGCTGGTTGCGCGTTTCTCCCAATATTAAGGGAAGGCTAAGAGCTAATGCGAGAGAAATTGCTCCGCGCAAACCACCCCAATTCAAGATATGCTGCCAGCGGAAAGGTATGCCTCTCCCTACCCAGGCCAAACCGTAAATTGTTATTGCCCTGGCAATTAATACAGCGATGATCGCTATGGCGATCACCTGCCATGAATTAAAGAGGGCTGAAAGCTCAATCTGCAGACCAATCAATAAAAAGATAAATGAATTTGCTAAAAAGGCAGCATATTCCCAGAAGTTGAACAAAACAATCCTTGTTGTTGGTGACATACCAGCAGGTCCAACATTTCCCGCGATTAAACCTGCGCCGACCACTGCCAATACTCCACTGACATGAAAAACTTCTTCAGCAATCAGGAACGAACCATAAGCCAGGATTGTCGTCAATGTAGTCTCAATGAGGTAATCATCAATTACGTTGATAATCTGTGCAATGAGAGCCCCCAGAACTAAACCTATGACAAACCCACCACCGGCTATTCTAACAAAGTCAACAATGCTGTTAAAGAGGTTGAATTCGCTGCCCGAAATAGCTATCGTAATAATCAATCCATACAACACAATCGAGGTTCCATCATTGAGAAGGCTTTCACCTTCGAGCAATACTTGCAAGCGTTTAGGTACACCAATATTTCTGAACAATGCAATCACAGCGACAGGATCTATTGCAGCAACGATAGCACCAAAAACTAGTGCATAAATAATTGGAATACCGGTCCCCCAACTAACCAATGCACCTACGACTGCCATCGTTAATATCACCCCAGGAACAGCAAAGGTCAGAATGGGGACAATATCTCGCCTCAGATCATTGATATTTAGATGGAATGCTCCCTCGAAAATGATGGGTGGGATCAATAAAGCCAATATGAGGGTTGGTTGGATAGTGATATCAACCTGGGGTAAAAGAGTTAGTAGAAGCCCAATAACCACTAAACCGATTGTGTAAGGGACGCGAAATCGGCGAGCAACGATGCCAACAATCGCGGCGATAAACAATAGGAGAACAACGATTTCTTCGATCAGGATGAACGATTCTTCTTCTGCTAGGTTCGATTCTTCCTCAAGTTGAGTTTCACTGACTTCGCCACCTGGGACTTCATCAGTCACTTCCGGCGTACTACCAAAAATTGACTGCAAGTTAGTTGGTGAACAGCCTGATAGAATACCGCTAAACACTATTAACGACGCAATTAGAATGATTGGTATGCGAGAAGTGTAAGTCTGGTTTATCATCTATTCGAGTGATATCAGAGAGGGTTCTGGATCTTCAACAGAAAGCGTTTGTCCATCTGGAAAGATCACTTGAGTGATATTTCTCCCACGAAGAATCGTCATACCTCGATATTTTACCGTAATCGGCCAGGGGAAGGGATTCTTCCCAGCTAAGCGGACTTCCCAGGGAGATATTAGTTGGACTCCCAATGTCTCGAGGAATAATCCAACAGGTGCTAATCCCCAAAGTGAATTTGTGTCTCCTAAACCATTACCAGTATCGGCATTATAGAATTGCCTGAATTCTCCTTTACGTTTAATGGAGCCAATTATTGCAGTCATGATGCGAGTTACCAGTTCAGCCACTTCTTCCCTGTATCCATAGGAAATCATTCCTTCCCCAATTAATTGACACCAAGGGAGAAACACTGCACGACAAACATCGTTTTCAGAGTGAATTCCTTTATCCGGACAGGCGGGTAAACCGAACTTCCCCCAGTATTGATTATGATCGGTGATAGTGTTCTTAACCAGTGTTTGGGCTCGCTCATTTGAGGAAATTTTCGCCCAGATTGGCAATAAAGTCGTTATGTCCAGATTAGAAAGGTTGGCACTGGTGATTTGTACTGAATCCTCTTCCTCCAGTCCTTGAATATCCACAAACTCGATCGAGCTGTAGATCATTTCGCTGGTAGCAGTTCCCCATCCAGGAAACCAGAAGAGCTTTTCAGAGGAGATATTTTCTACCCTGTGTTTTCCGGATAGACTACGACCATGTATAGTGATTTGAGAGTTGCGCGTTGCCTCTTGATTAATTTTGATGCGAAAAACCAAACGCTGGGGATGGGTAAAGGTTTGGTCCAGCTGTGTGATCCCTGAGCCGGTTTGTTCCCCAATCACCTTTTTCCCAGATCTGATATGACTGTCCCGGTCCCAGTATGTATAACTGCTGATATCTTCATCCCAAGAATTTTCAACCGCGAGGCGCAATTTCTCGCCCAAAGATTCTAGAGCAGATACCGGCTCAATTTTATTGGTCAATTTGGCAATCTTGATTATTGATTGGCACTCCCGGTACAGAAATGCACACAGAGACGGGCTTTCAGAGGATGTGATATCAATACCCTCTGCCCATCGATGCCACCGGGCAAAAAGTGGGTGATCTTCAAATCCAGCCTGGATGGGATGATCCCATTCAGGAATTCCATCCTCATCACGATCGTGCTCTGGGGAAAACCACGAAAAGAAAAATTTCAATAGCTTAGGAAATATCTGCTCAAGAAATTCTTGATCATTATTGATTTCGAAAATTTTCCACGCCAGGCTGGCTAAAATGGGTGTTGCCAAGCGGTTGCTAATCTGTCCACCCAGGCCAGGTTTCCAATCAATTTCACCATTTTCATTAATTGAATTGAGCGAATTTTCTAATATCCCCGCGGCGAGTTCCGGAGCTGAAGGCAGGCAGAGGGACGCTAAATAATATGCATCCAATGGTGTTTGACCGTTCCATTGAGGGCCGTAATCACTTCCATCACCACGATAAGAATATCCATCATCCGGAACTCGGTTAGAAATAAAGGATGTGTGGTCTAAATTCTTCGTCTTGCCCATAAATAAGCTGAACGCAGTTTTCTGGGCAAGAGCAAAGGCATTGTCCCACTCATCATTTCCTGTATAAATCTCGACCTGAGTCGAGTTCTGCAGCTCGGATCGAGCAATTTCTGCTTCCCAATTCCACCCCGAAATTTTCCTGGCATATGAGAATGAGTCGAGTGCAGATCCTAAACCGACCTGGCACCAGGTGAAGGAACGTGATTTACCCGGAGGTAGATCTAAACTATGCATCAGTGCCGGGTAAGGGCTATTAATTGTTGAAGCACCTCCAGTGATGAACACAACTGGTGAGATATTTCCTGTTTCACCGACCAGGACCGGCACCGATTCTATTTCTTGAGGTGAAAAGCGAGAACCTCCTTCATCTGGATTTAGTAAAGCGACCATTTCAAATATGACTTGCTGGTTTTTTGCACCTGTATTCGTTAAGCGCATCCGACCTGTTACTGCGTTCGAAGATGGAACCCAATACTCACTTTCAACCTCAATTTCATCATATGGAGCATATGAAAGCGCTAAGAAATTTGGATAAAATCGTCTGATGACGGGTGGTTTGGAAAATTTCTCTGGATCGGTTATGCTCTCATGGGAAATGGAAAACCGGGGGAACAGGCGCATATTCGCAGCCCGGAGACCGTAAGTGGTTTGAAGTGCGATTGCCTTGGGTTCACCGCCATTGAAAGCAAATTCCCAGATTTGATCGTCGACATAGTTCGTATCCGCTAAGCGCGCATCGGCAGCGATTGTGAACGTTAAAGGGACGTCAAAGTCAAGATTTATTTCCCGCATGGCGGATTTAGTCGCGAGGTCCTTTGGTCACATAATCAGTTAATTCGGTTACACTCAACCGGTCAAGACCCAGCTTTCGTAAGGTTCTGCCCCGACGCCAATAATCCGTTCGGTGAATGATGCAAGCCATGCGTATAATGCTTTCCATGCCCCTGACGGATACACCGTATCGCTGGGCCAGGGATGCTATGGGTACTAAACTCATCGGAACATCTTCAAATATATATCGGTGGTTAAGCGTGTTCGGTGCTTTTATGCCGTAGTATCCTGGTTGATTATGAATCGCTTCGTGGAGGTCATCGCCAGTAGTTGTATAGGCCATTTGCAACCAATCCATGGCAGTTTGTGCCCGAATTCCCAGCGAAGAAGCGACGGTTACCCTTTCGCGATCTAGTACTTCAAGTAGCCTGGCTACAGAAGGAGTAACCCCATCAATGTAGAATTGAAAATCTCCGTGGGTTGACTCAATCCATCCCGCGTTCAGTAAAGTCAAGGCGGGGTGGAAGATTGCCCCCATATTATTCAAACCGGTATGCAGGACATTAATGCCATCAATAAACTGAGGATATGCAGGATTGATGAGGGCAAGGACATCTTGAGTGCGATGTGCAGGCAAGGCAGCCAATGGGACAGCATCCTTGATGCGGAATATTCGTGCTAGCGCAGGACCATCTGATCGACTGGCATAAATGAATGTTTCAGCCTCTGCTATCGTAACATCCGCCTTATTCCCAGAATCTCGAATCACTTTCGTAAATTCAAGAGCGCCGCAAGTCCGTCCGGGGTGGAGGACAACGACCTGCCCATCCTGTAGATAAGGTGCCGCGATACGCGCAATCTTTGCATGAGCAGAGGATGGCACGACAACCATGATGACATCAGCTGCCTCTACCGCTTCTTGAATCTCCGAGGTGACAATATTTAATTCCCCAAAACCGTGAGGTCCACCTTCATAGCTCTCTAATTCAACGCCACCCCTGGCTTTTATGGCTGCGATGTGCTCTGGGGTGCGATTATATAAATTAACCTCAAATCCCTTCAGTGAAAGGTGAGCTGCCATCGCCTTCCCCCCATGCCCCGCCCCAGCAATCGTAAATCGAGTTGTATCTCCCATAAGCCCTCCATAGACCTAAATATTTTTAATAAAGTTCAATTCATATAAGATTTTTGCTGGTCAACAATAGTTTCAATTCTTTCTTCTTCCGGAAGCAATTTTCCACTGCCATCTACTACCTGACAGGCTCCATTAACTATCCGGGTCTTGATTTCACCACGAGCAAAAGGATTATTCCGCAGTTGGGGTGCATCCAGGATTCCTAGCTCAACGGACTGAGTGAGAGTCTCTGGATCTACCAATGGATCAAGATCACCTGATCCTCCCAGCTCGCTGATAGCCTGGACAGTGAATCTACATTCTGAAACCAGTTGCTCTCGTCTTGCCTGGATTAAAGGATCGATCCGCATATCCGGCTGGCCTTTTATGGCATTGTTAATTGCTCTCCGAGCTAGATTGCTTGCTTCAATAATTTCTGTTGCTGTTGCTGCGTGATCGGCCTCTGTGTGGCCAACAATATGGACGATATGCGGTTCGATAGACATCTGTAAGTAAATACTGGCGACCAAGTGTGCCCTGGCAGCATCCAGATCAATTGGATAACTCAGTAATCCTGTCCTGGTTTGCCGCCAAATCCGAAAATCCTGAGCTGCCAGTGGTGAGATCATATCAATAACTGCCAGCATTTTCGCAAGATCCATCCTGTCGTTTAGACCCGGTGGGCTGTTGAACATAAACTGGGCGATGTAATCCTTTACTCCAAAATGCTTAGCATTGTATGCAGCCAGGTAGGCGGCAACAACAAATGTCACATCAGGTGCATCCCGCATTCCCCAATGGTGAGGTTCATTGAGCTCAACTGGGATATTACGCTCCCCGTACCAGCGCATAACTTTTTGGTGCTCTCTGATTGATCCGGCTAAATCCCATGGTCCACGACCATCCATTTTGTTGAACCAAAACAAGGGGATTGCGCACCAGGCAATATGGATGGTTTCCAAGTACATCTTGGCCAATTTGATGAAATCATCAGTACCGGAATATGTACGCAATAACGGGTAATTGCCTGTGCGGCTGGCAGAAAATAAATCCCGATAATCTTGTGCTGATCTCACAGGAACTCCCCCTGCTCCTCTCCGGCGAGGATTTTGTTTATCAGGGTGAAAGAAATGTTCTTGAGCATCCTGGTCGATACCTAATGAAATCACATCGATCGCTCTAGATTCGGCGATCTCTGCGATACCTTCACGGGTGGCATCTATTGATGGGAGACCAAAGTGATGGCGAAGGAGAGGGTAGGGTGCTTTCCAGGCAATACGATTGATCGCATTCTGGGGGAAATCAACTTCACTCTGGCTAGAGATGGGTTGCCCTTTCAGGTAAGAGAGCACCTCTTCTGCGGGTTCGCCTCCCTCGAATGTTTGCTCGAAAAATCCCAGTGATCTGGCCCGAGCAGCAACTGGTGGGGTTCCACCAAATGCGAAGCGGACACCTTGACCCAGTAATTCGTCCGCTGATTCGGCAAATTCACCTAATAATCGTTCTCCGGTTTCAGGTGTCAACCGATAAGAGATTGCAACAAGGCCTGCATTTTCTTTCTGTGCGGCTTCAATTACTTGGCTAATGGGAACTGCAGGTCCAAGAAAAACTGTTCGCCATCCTGCATCTTCAGCCAAACGTAGGAAGTTCATAACACCGGCGACGTGGACACATTCACCGAGTGCAGCTGCAACAACAGTTTTGTTTGGATCCGACATATTTTGATTAGCGCTTGGTCAAAGGAAGCAATAAATATTTGCTATTTTGACAGATTTTTCGTACAAGACGACCAATACATACCAAATTAGCAGTGATACTAAAATGGGACCAGGGAACCGAATATGATCATTTTTCGTTTTAATTATATTGATATTTGTATATTTCATTCTATCACATTGCTCTTACCGAGAGCTGGCTTAACAGTTACTGAGAGATAATGGTCAAAAAGCTCCCCATGTTATAATTTTTTTGCCTTGTCCCGGTGAAAATCCGGGATGATTTTGAATTATTCACAAATCAGTAAGACAGCCAATAGATTGCCGAATTGGCTTAAAACATGCTCTAATATTCTCACTTGGAGGCATAATGGCAACCTTAGGACGTGGAAAATACTTCGAAGAATTTGAGGTAGGAATGAGGTTCGACAGTCCCGGACGGACTGTTACTGAGAGTGACATTGTTTCGTTCGCTGGATTATCGGGCGATTACACCCAAATCCACACGGACGCTGAATATAGTAAATCAACCATTGTCGGTCAGCGTGTTGCTCATGGTCTTTTGGGACTTGCCATTGCCTCTGGCTTAGCTTCAAGGACCGGAGTCTTAGAAGGAACTGTACTGGCATTTAGAGAAATTGAAAATTGGAAATTCGTAAAACCAATTTTCATCGGTGATACTGTCCATGTCACGCTCAAAGTTGACGAAATAAAGGCACTTCCCCGGTTGGGAGGTGGTTTAGTGAATATTGAACTCAGGTTGATCAACCAAGACGATGAAGTCACGATGAAGGGGATTTGGAAGGTTTTGTTCGCCTCCACTCCAGAGTGAAATTATGCCAGTGGATGTCCAAGCTAATCAACCAGAAGATGATTCTGACCACGAAGAAGGATCAAATCCCTCCATTGAAGGGGATTTGAGTGGTATCGAAGAGCCTTCAGGGATTGATCAGCGGGATGGCGAAAATCAGAGCTCGATAGAGACAAAACAGGAAATTGAATTAGATCCTGAAAGTGTTGGATCCAATATTAAGCCTACTCCAGAAGATACTGAATCTCCAGATGATGGTTTGACTGAAGATGACCCTAACTCGACGACCATCAAGGCGGAAAGTGCGGCAAGCAATACCCAAAATGTTGATCCGGAGAAAAGCGAATCAATTGGATCGCATGAATTTTATTCAACTTACACTGCGAGAGGTTGGTACAACCCGGAAGATAAGGTTGAATCTGAACCTATCGTAATTCCCCCAACCTCTGAGCAGGATAATGAACCTATCACAGGCGATACTCAACCCGTTATAATTTCGCCGCAACCTTCACCTCCGAAAAGCTATCCTGTTCCTCCTGATATCTCTTCTCCGGATGAGATTGCTTCTCCCAATTCGCAGAGTCAAATTGATGTAAACGCTACCCAAGTAGCATCTACTGCATACGCAGCTTCAAAGATTACCCAGACCGGGGCAGGAAGAGCTGATCCTCAATCGAACCTGGGTTATTCACAACCACAACAAGTTGCCACGGTCCCACCGCGCAGGGGCTCTTTCGATATGCAAAGGGGAGCCGGATGTTTGCTCCGAATTTCCATAGTTGCCTTATTTATGATGGTAATTGTTGGTCTTCTTGGAATCTCAGTTTTACTCTTTCAGTACTATAGGATCGCAGCCACCTTGCCACCAGTTGATGATCTGCGTGATAAAGCATCCCAATTTGAGACCACCCGAATCCTTGACCGGAATGGGAATATCCTGTATGAAATTCTTGATCCAACTGCTGGCCGTCGAGAATATGTAAGCCTGGACAAGATTTCGCCTTATTTAGTGTCTGCGGTTGTTGCCACCGAAGATAAGGGATTTTACAGCCACCCTGGATTTGATGCGACAGCTATTGGGCGCGCATTTTTACAAAACTATCAGGGTGGAGAAACCGTCTCCGGCGCCTCAACTATCACCCAGCAATTAGCTCGGATGCTTTTATTCTCCCCGGAAGAGCGATCAGAACTTACATATATGCGCAAAGTTCGTGAAGCGATTCTCGCAGCTGAGATCACAAGGCGATATACGAAAGATGAAATCCTGGAACTTTACATTAATGATGTATATTTCGGGAATTTGGCTTATGGTGTCGAGGCTGCTGCACAAACTTATTTCGGTACCTCCGCTGATAAATTGACCTTAGCGCAAGCAGCCTTTTTAGGCGGACTGATCCAGGCTCCATCGGTCTACGATGTTTATACCAACCGTGAGGTCACCCTGAACCGATTGGAGCAGGTCCTATTCTTGATGTATGAGGCCAGTCAGGAACAAGGCTGTATATTCGTCAGCAACAGCCCGCAAAAAATCTGTGTTGATGCCCTAATTGTTGCCGATGCAACAAACGAGATGGCCGAGTATGAGTTTAACTCTCCAGATATTGAAATTCGCTACCCGCATTGGGTAACTTATATCCGTTCCTTGCTGGAGACTCAATTTGATGCTCAAACTATCTACCGCTCGGGTTTTGAGGTTCACACCACGCTTGATCCTGCTCTCCAAGAGCTGGCCGAAGAAGTAGTGAAAAAGCAGGTAGACGCACTTGCTGATCGGAAAGCAAGCAGTGGAGCATTAGTTGCCATGCGACCGAATACCGGGGAGATACTAGCCATGGTTGGGTCAGCGGATTTCTACAACGATGACATAGATGGCCAGGTGAACATGGCGACCAGTCCTCGACAGCCAGGCTCATCGATCAAACCACTGACATACATCGCTGCGTTCGAGAAAGGTTGGACCCCAGCGACACTGATTTGGGATGTTCCATCCGAATTTCCACCATCTGGTGACCCAAATGATACCCGGCCACCGTATAAACCGGTAAATTATGATGACCGATTTCATGGACCTGTTACAGTGCGATCTGCCTTGGCTAACTCATACAATGTTCCAGCAGTAAAGACACTTGACTATGTCGGGATCTATGATAATCCGGATACTCAAGCTGAGGATGGGTTGATTGCATTTGCCAGGCGACTAGGTATCACCACTTTGACGCGCGATGATTATGGTTTATCTTTGACATTGGGTGGTGGAGAGGTAACCTTGCTTGATCTAACAGGGGCATACGCTGCGATTGCCAATGGTGGTCGCCGGGTGCCACCGACCGCAATAACTCAAATCGTCGATTTCAATGGGAATGTGGTGTACCAATACAATCCCCCTACCGGTGACCAGGTAATCAGGCCAGAACATGCATATCTAATTTCTTCAATTCTCTCCGATAACGAAGCCCGAACACCCGCATTTGGGCAGAATTCAGTGCTCAATCTACCTTTCCAGGCTGCATCAAAAACGGGCACTACCAATGATTTTCGTGACAATTGGACCATGGGATATATTCCCGAACTGGCCGTTGGGGTCTGGGTGGGGAATGCGGATTACTCTCCGATGCAAAATATCAGTGGTTTGACAGGGGCTGCACCAATCTGGGCTGAATATATGGCGGAATCGGTGAATCGAGTCACAGGTGGCAATCCCTCGCAGTTTATCCGCACGGGAGGTATTGTGGAACGGATAATATGTGCGATATCCGGAACCGAGCCATCCAATAAATGTCCACTACAGCGTAGTGAACTATTTGCCGCGGATCAGCCACCTTTACCGAAGAACCAGGATTTGTGGAAGAAAGTATTAGTTGATACCTGGACTGGTTTGGAATCGTCTCCCGCTTGTGAAGAGTTCACTGATGAAAAATTAGCGGTTAATGTTGAAGATCCGTGGGCTATCCGCTGGCTGAGACAGAATGCAGATGGCAAAGCATGGGCGGACAATAATGGTTTCTCTTCGCCACTTTTCTTCGTTCCAAAACGCAAATGCACAGCAGAAGACCCGCGCCCATTGCTGCAGTTCAGCTCCCCGAGAGATGGAGATAGGATATCGGATACACCACTCGAGATTTTTGCCCAGGCTGGAGCTACCGCAGATTTCGAATCTTATCGATTGGAATATGGTTTAGGTGATAATCCAGTTAAATGGGAACTGCTTAAGAAGCATGGCAGACCGCAAAATGAATCAGGAAAGATTTTCGAGTGGGATCTCAGAGAATTACCTGCTGGAGATCTTACACTGAGGCTTTTCCTGCGCAGCGTCCATGAGACTTATGCAGAAATTAAAATGAAATTAAACATGCAGGTGCCAACGCCTACGCCTACCCCGACTCCGACATTCACACCTACTCCAACTTCCACTCCTACCCCTACCTTTACACCAACGCCAACTTCTACTTCAACACCCACACAAACCTTGACACCCACCATCACTCCGACGCCTGAGGACACATCCACACCTTCACCGACGCCGATTGATCCTTTTTGGACGCAACCAGCCCCTACTACTCCGCCTTAAAAAAATACCCGCCAATTTGGCGGGTATT
>CALBUI010000230.1 GCA_937968125.1 uncultured Anaerolineales bacterium
TCCAGGATTCCAAGGGGTAATCTTCAAATTCGACCGAGAGGGGATCAAAATCCCTTTTTGAGTCCTCATCTCCCTTACCATCAAATTTCGGATCCAAAGCCGCGCTGTTAACCAGGATATCAATCTGACCATATTCAGCCACCGTGCGCCGAATCAAATTCTGAACCGATTCTTTAGCAGTTACATCAACCTTAACGGCCAAGGCTTTATTGGTCAAATTATGAGACTGTAGATTAGGCTCTGCTTCTGGTTTTTTCAATGAGGCTGCGATCTTTTTCGCCGCAGCCTCATCGATATCTGCGATAACTGTGGAAGCTCCTGCTCCAACTAATGCCTGGCAAAACTCTGCCCCCAGCAATCCTGCCCCACCAGTTACGACAGCCACCCGACCTGAAAGGTCAAATAGCTCCGGCATGTTTCCCATTTCTTATTCAGGCCTCAATTGCTTCAGCAATCTCGTCCGATTGCTCAGGTCTTGAGTTGCCGTTCGATCCATCCGGAAGGATAAATCCCTGCTCCTCTAAAATCTGAACAATCTTCATCGCATTTTCTTCAGACGACTCATCTATTGTGTGCAAGGTGATTTCTGGATCGACCGGGACCTCATATGGATCATCAACGCCAGTGAAACCCTTTATTTGTCCTCTGCGAGCACGGGCGTACAATCCTTTCACATCCCGCTCTTCGCATACTTCGATCGGCGTATCGACGTATATTTCCACGAATCTTTCCTTCCCAACCATTTTGCGGACTTCGTTGCGCGTCGTGCGGTAAGGACTGATTGCAGCCGCAATCACGATGCCACCTTGCCTTGCTATCTCTCCGGCCACAAAACCGATCCGCAGAATATTCGTATCTCGGTCTTCACGGCTGAACCCTAATCCTTTGGAAAGATGGGTTCGCACAACATCACCATCTAACAAGGTCACCTGTCGTCCACGCTCTAGCAGCAGTGAGGTCAGAATCTCAGCGGTCGTTGATTTTCCTGAACCACTTAAACCAGTGAACCAGAGGCACATGCCTTGCTCATGTTTAGGAGGATACATCTGCTGGAGAATCTCAGCTGTTTCCGGACGCGTAAACCAATCCGGGAGCAACTCTCCCTTCGAAAGGTAATCCTCCCGCACCTGGGTTCCTGAGATTGCAAATATCTTGGCATCCTCTGGAACTTTGGAACCCTCTTCATATCGCTCTTCTTCTGCCATGTACACCAGTTCTTTGAACTCGATCGGCTGAACACCGATTTCTTCCCCGTATTGAGCCAACATCAATTGAGCTTCGTACGGTCCATAAAAAGGTTTCCCATTACTATCTTTGCCCGGACCAGCATGATCGCGACCAATGATGAAATGTGTCGCGCCATGGTTGCGTCGAATGATCGCATGCCAAAGGGCTTCTCGCGGTCCTGCCATCCGCATCGCAAGCGGCAGCAGGCTCAAGTAAGTGCGGTTAGGATCGTAATATTTTTCGAGTAAAGTGCGGTAAATTCGAACCCGGGTGTAATGGTCTACATCACCCGGTTTGGTGAGACCAACTACTGGGTGGATTAACAAGCTGCCATTGACTTCTTCTGTAGCAATTTTCGTCAATTCCTCATGGATGCGGTGCATCGGATTTCTCGTTTGAAAGGCGACAACTTTATCATATCCCAGGGATGATAGCGCGGACCGAACCTGGGCTGGAGTCTTGCGCAGTTCTCGAAAATCATGGTAAATCGGTAAATCGATCACCTGCAGCGCACCAGACACATAAACATTTCCCCACGTCCCCATCTCAGAAACGAGTGGATGGCGGTGGTCTGTGGTACCCAATGCCAGCCTGGTTTCACGAAGTTCGTCCCAATGATAAACCTCTTCAATCTGCATAACCGCGATCGTGTTGTTACGGGAATCACTCAACGTAATCTGTTCACCCCAACTTGGTAGAGACTCCTCGTCCAAAGGCAGGGTCACCGGGAGAGGGAATAGGGTGCCATCTGTCAAGCGCATTTCTGTCAGTACCCGCTCATAATCAGCCTTGCTCATAAACCGGTCTAAAGGTGAAAATGCTCCAGTAGCTAAAAGCTCTAAATCACATAGCGCTCTTTGGGATATCTGGATGGAAGGTAAGCGGCTGGATTTTTCAAGCAGCTCCTCACGTTCCTCACCCTTGATCATAAGGTCGACAAGTTGTCCGCCGTAAGGAGAGATTAACTCTCCTGGTTTGATTTTTTCATTCATTCAATCTTTCTCCTAGATAATACAAATTTCAGACTTGCCAATAAAAGTTTGATGACAATACATCAATTGAATACTCTATTTGCAAAATTAGATTTAATGTGTTTATTGTTAGATTGTTCGTTCTTCGGTTCTGCCACCCCAATGGCTGGTCTCGGGGATCAGCCAAGTTCTCTTGTAGAACAGTCAGACAAAGTATCTTCAATATTCGGAATTCTTGAATTTATATTTCCGACTTATCTGGTTCTCTCGTGATCAGCATGGGATTTTACCACATACACCCCTCATTTATGCACGAAATTGGCAGATTATCAAATTAAGGTGGAACACTAGATATCGTCAACCAGGACCAATCAATCCATATCTGTCAGATTGACTGCAGGAATTAAAGATATCCTAGGCTTTTAAGCCTTTCCTCCAAAATCTCCTGGTCTTCATCGCTAAAGGAAGGTGGAGGTGCACTACCTCCACCCTGTATTTCTTCACCAGTAGCGAGTACTGGCATGTCCCGGTAGGATGGTTCTGGGAAGTTTGCTAATCCCTGGTTGCAAAATAATATCCCAGGCACCGAACCTGGATCAATACAGTGATCTGCACTCCAATGGTCTAGATTCTGTTCCATCGATTCTTTCTCCCACTCACCCAGACCAGTCTGTTGGGAGGCTCGAAATCCCGGAGCGTATCCAACCATCAAATCTGGACCGTATTCTGCAAGTGGTCCGGACAATGCTTCCGACTTCGCGGCCACACTTCTCACTACATTGTTTCCATTTACATCCTGCCAGTCTAAGAGCTTATCTTTTATCTTACCGGTGAGAGATTCAATCTGGTCTTGCTCAACGATTCCTTGTCCTTCCCTGCCAGCCTGATTGAGATAAATACTATTTAATCCCAACCCATATGCCTGGCTGGACTCCCATTTGATGTTCCTTAGATTGCCAGGTTTGTCCTCATCTTTGGGTGCCAAATAGCTATTTTCGATCAGCCAGCGATTCAGATGTACTTTTTGATCAAAATTAGAAAATCCATGATCAGATACAACAAGTACTCGGGTATCTTTGAGTTTCTTTTTTTGGAGTTCGGCTTCAACTCTGCCGACCAGTCCATCCAATTTCTCATACCATTCTTCGATAATATCCGGCCGATCACGCCAAAACATGTGCTGAATGCGGTCTAAAGAATCAAATACTGATCCCAGAACACCTTCTTGAAATCCTGCTAACTGATCCATGAAGATGCGCTCTCGAGTTGCGAAGATCGAATTACACAAATCCAGGAACTGCTCATCGGTAATGCAGCCATCCTCAAGACCGGTCGTATCTTGCGGCCATCCGATTGTCAGGAAGGGTCCACTTGCCTTCCAGTTATGCTTGACGAACTTGGGCGGGACGGCATAATGCCAGGGTGAATGCAGGGGATGAATTTGCAAAGGTAAAAAGTAGAGGTTGACATCCGGTTTCAGGCTCGTCAGGATAATCCGGGTCAGGACATGTACTTTCACAAAGGTCCCCATCTTAAACGACAATTCAAAGATCGGGCTCCATTTACCCAATGCTATCTCCAGTTTTTGGTTACCGATGGCTAATTGCGCCTTCTCACCATCCTGGATATCAAGCTGGAATGGCAGCAGACTCGGCTCTTCCTTGCCTGGTTTCCCTCTACTGGGACCTTTAATTGCAGCTCGATAAAGGTCTTTTCCCGCCGATTCAAGGGTTTCTACGGGAGTTTTTCTACTTGGATTCTCCCCCCATTGACCAGATGAGAATAATGTGCCAACGCCGAGTTTCCCATGGATATCAGGTGTCCCAAGCCCGGGCAGCGACTTCACCAATGAATCTGGACGGGCTGGAAATGTCGCTGGCCAAAACAGGCTGATCGCCGGATAACCCTTTTTCGCCGTCTGGTCGAATAATGTCTCCGCAGAAAATGGGGGTGCATATTGAATTCCCCCGATCCCTTTCTTTGTGGGCAGCAGGGACACATACGGGGTATAGGTTTTTGGGTCCCGGTGAACGAAATCAAATATCCCATGCCCTCCAGGGTTAAGTCCGGTCGCAATACTCGTCCAGGAAACCTCACTTTGTGGCGGGTTGGTCACCTCGAAACGCCGGTAGCCATCAACCGCTAAATACCGGGCCAGGTTCGACAGTCGACCTTCCTGCAAGAGGTTTTCGCAAAATTGGGGATCGAAAGCATCAAAACCTAAGATAATGGTTTTCATATCAATTAACTATGTGAGCAAATTATGATGATTCTTCAACATCCGTTTGTTCAGGTTGTTCGGGATTTTTCTGCTCCGAACCTCGAACTCGCCGCCGCAGCTGGTAATAGTATCCCTTGATTTTGCCTGAGAATAATAGGAAGGCGCCGGATATCACCCCAAAAAGGACGGCCAGGATTTGGAACAGCATTCCCCCGGTGTTCGGGTCAATATACGCCGCAATTACAGAGAAGGAATCATAGCCAAGTTTGCTGATTGAGGATAATGCGAAATACCACATAAAAAATTCTCCTATAAAGTTCTATTAAGCCGAGGTGTGAATCTTCCAGGTCTCGTGTAACTTTACGAATCTCTTAAATAAATGTAAACCAATTTCGTGCAATTTTTGTTCCAAGAATGATAAATTTAATTTATCTGGACTATTTTCTTCTTCTGCGATGAGTTCTTGGCTGCTAATGCGAGTTCTAATGCGCGGACTCCATCTGATAGAGTGCATTTGGAATTAGCATTCCCATTGACGAGGTCAAAGAAATGGGACATTTCGTCCAGTAACATATCATTTCGCTCAAAACCCTTCTGAATTGGATAGCTTTTCCAGGCATTTTCCTCACTCAGGTACAATCTCACCCCTCCATGCGCAAAATTCCAGATGATTGTTCCCTCGGTGCCGATCAATTCCAAAAAGTGATTTGGAGGCTGCTGCAGGTAATCGAGGTGGACGCTGCCAATAACCCCACTAGAAAATCGAACTCCTATTTCAGCGGAATCTTCCACCTCAACACCCAATTCTCCCAGGGTTCCTGAGAAAGCCCACACTTCGGAGACATCCCCAAGCAGCCAACGTAAATAATCAAGTGGATGGGAAAGGGTGAGAATAACGCCTCCACCAAGGTCGGATCTTGCGCTGTACCCCTGGCGGTAATCCTCCCATGGATGCCATCCCGGAAGATATTCACCCCAGTGGGCTCTCACCGAAACAGGTTGGCCTATCGTCCTTTTTTGAAGAAGCTCTTCGATTTTTTGTAACCCAGGATGAAAGCGAAACTGGTATCCAACCAAGACTTCGCCGCCCCCGCTCTCGACTGCGTTGAGAAGCTCTTCAATTCCTTGCATTGAATCAGAGATCGGTTTTTCTAAAAGAAGATGGCATCCTGCCCTTGCAGCTGGGATAGCAACTTCAAGGTGCCTCGCAGTCGGGTTAGTAATGATCACTGCATCTGGTTTCAGATTTAGAGCCTGGACAAGATCGGTTTCAACAGGGAAATCAGCCAATTCATCCTCGGGCAACGTACTCTGATGGGTACGGTACAGTAATATGTCCCGTTCGCCGAGAGCAACCAGGTTTCGTAAGTGCTGGCGACCAATTGAACCTAAACCTGCAATAAGGAATTTCATGCCAAGATCCCGTTTACTGGTTCAACTATTTCCAATTCATAATTCCAGGATTCCAGGGTTTCTCCAGCAATTTGATGAAAGGTTTGTTTGTCCTGTGGGGTAAACACATCCCTCCAGGAACCATGTCTACCTTTCACCAGGGATTGAGCCAATCCCTCCGCTTTCTCACGTTGCCAGTCTGCATCAGGATTTTGAGTCATCTCCTGAGATAACTTTTCTTTTAGCCCTGTTATGTCAGTTGCGCCTCCCAAAAATGACCATAGACGAGTCATCTCCGCCCAGGGCTGGCTTAATAATTCCTCGAATCTCAGCGACAAATACCTTTCCCTATAAAGTTGGCGGCCGATTTTATCAGTCTCAACCACATTATCGACCCACCCTTTTGCCGCTTTTGTTAAACCTTGTTTTGTGAATAACGAGCGTTTACCTGTCAAAAAGGGATCTGGATCCTGAATAAAGGATTGGAGAATTTTCGCGTCTTCACCGGCCAATTTATGGGGATTATCAATAAATGTCTGAATGCGATGAGATAAGACAGCATCCCGCCCATCTCTAATCAGAAAAACCAGATATGCGTCCGGGTAAATCTTATGAAGCTTCTGTACAGCTTCACCGTTCATTAAACTGTTTGGACTTTTGTCACCAACAATCTTCTTTCCCTCCCGTCGGGCATCCCTTTCGAGGATAAAATCACTGACTGCCCTCAATGCCACGGGAGACAGGTCTCGCTGTCGGTTCCAACGATTACTGCTCCTGGTGAACCATTTCCGGACATCAATATTTGCGACAAGCCCTTCGAGCAAAGGAGGCCTGGTGAAGAAATGAGCTTGATAATTGCAATGTACATCTGGATGCAATCTCACCAACCTGGTCAACAGCGTTGTTCCGGAACGAGCATGCCCAAAGATAAAAAATTTCTCCATAGGGAAAAAATCTCTAGCTTCTGCAATTTCCTCTTGACTGATCTCAGGAATCTCTTCTCGTTGACCATTATCTAAATGACCAGTGAGAAGAACCTTGGTGGTCTTATTTAACCGGCGGATAATTTTATTGACCATCTTTTCCGTTTAACAAGGAAACTAAATACTCCCCTGTTCGCTCCCCCGAGGTTCCATCAACATAGGTACATTCTCGTTTGGCAAACTTTCTTTGATCTTCTAAATCCGCATTTGGGTCTGCAAAGTAAGTATTTATCGAATCTCTGAGCTCTGCTTCATTGGTTGCGACGCGGCCAGCACCAGAGGCACGAAAACGAGAGTGCGTAGGCCAGATGCCTATTTGAGACATTGGCAGCCAATATCTTCCCGGCCATCCAACATCTGAATCGATGCACACGGATATTATCGGTCGCTCCTGGAATGAAGCCTCAACACACATAGTTGAATAAACGGTGAGAAATATGTCTGCCACCCCCATCATTGAAGTCTTCTCTGGCATATCATCGAATGCATAAAATCCCAAATCACCAGTCTTTTTTGGCTCGACAACATGCACATGGGGATTCTCGGCTGCCATCTGGCGAATTTGATCTGCTTCTTCTACATAAAATCCACTCATGTGGATAGGGTGTAAACGGATTAAAAGCTGGGTGGGAGCATTCAATTGGTTGGAATTGACCAGATTGACCAAGGCCTGGATGTTTTGAATGTTTGGCGATAGATTTACGAACGAGCTGGCATATGTAAGCAGCTTGCGTGATGGATCAAGCCCATGAAATTCGAGATACTCCTCCCGGGACATTAACCACTGTTTGCGGACATAGCCATCATAAGGAGGCATGCCCCCCACATTTACATTCTCAGGCTTCCAATCTCCACCACCGATGAGCTCGTTCTTTTGAATTTCAGACCAGCATGTGATCCAATCGACTACAGCCCCAGGTAAACCGTAGCTGCTGGTGCTGTCCCAAGAGAATATTGCTGCTGTGGTCGGGACTTCATGCTTGGAGGCTGCTCGTAGGATATAACGAT
>CALBUI010000231.1 GCA_937968125.1 uncultured Anaerolineales bacterium
GAGTTTAGGTCATTTCGTCGCCCGGCGCCTGGGCCGTTCTGCCTACGAAAACTTGATTGAGCCATTAATGAGCGGTATTTATGCCGGCGACGGGGATAAGCTCAGCCTGCAAGCCACCCTTCCCTACCTGCGCGATTTGGAACTTAAGCACGGGGGCCTGGTGAAAGGAGCCCTGGCAGCCCGTCGCGCCAGAGCTCAAAAAGCAAACCAGGATGGAGATACTAATGGATCACCTCCCGCTCCTCGCAGCATCTTTCTGACGCCCATCACCGGTTTGGCTGAAATTACCGACGCGTTAATCAATTATTTGACAGCTGCCGGTGTGGACCTGCGCCTAAATACTCCTGTTCAAGGGATAATCCCCTCTCAGGATGGATATTCAATTCGCCTGGAAAATAGGGATTCTCTTGATACCCAAAATATTATCCTGGCCACTCCTGCCTACGTTTCCGGAGACCTGCTGGCCGGATTTGCTCCCAAATTGTCTGCTGAACTGAAGTCCATTGAATATGTGTCCACCGCCACCGTCACTCTTGCCTACCAAGAATCTGATCTTCCCCGCCCACTGGATGGTTATGGCTATGTCATCCCCCGCCGGGAGGGACGCCGCGCTTTAGCCTGTACCTGGACCTCGACCAAGTTTCCTCACCGCGCCCCCGATGGTTACGCCCTCCTGCGGGTCTTCATCGGTCGGGCTGGCCAGGAGGCCGAGATCCCCTGGGACGAGGCTGGCTTGTTGCGGGTCGCCCAGGATGAGCTGCGGGAAACGTTAGGCATCACCGTTAAACCACTGCTCACTCGTGTCTTTCGCTGGGAAAGGGCGATGAGCCAATATAATATCGGCCATCCAGCTAGGCTGGAACGTGTCGATCACCTCCTGGGGTCACTGCCTGGGCTGGCGTTGGCAGGGAATGGCTACCGGGGGATCGGCATCCCAGATTGCATTCACTCAGGAGAATTAGCTGTAGAACGCATATTGGAGGGCAAATATTTACCCTCACCAATCCCAACTCAAATGGAGCGACCATGAACATCCAAACCTCAAAAGACCTTTTCCAACAAGCGCAATCTGTTTTACCAGGCGGCGTCGATTCGCCAGTCAGGGCTTTTCGCGCCGTAGGTGGGCAGCCCTTGTTCATCGAGCGCGGAGAAGGTCCCTACCTGTTCGATGTGGATGGAAATCGCTTCATTGATTACGTGCTCTCCTGGGGTCCACTCATCCTGGGACACGCTCATCCCGAGGTTGTTGCGGCTGTCCAAAAAGCAGCCGCCGGAGGTACCAGCTATGGCGCTCCAAGCCCACTTGAGATTGAACTCGGGCGTCTGGTTCAAGAGCTGATGCCCAACATCGAGCTGCTGCGCTTCGTCAACTCCGGCACGGAAGCCACCATGAGCGCCTTACGTCTCGCCCGGGCTTTCACCAAGCGGAATAAGATCATCAAATTTGAGGGCTGCTATCATGGTCACGCCGATATGCTGTTAGTCCAGGCTGGTTCAGGTGTCGCCACGCTGGGATTACCGGATTCACCTGGCGTGCCCCCAGCCACCGTCCAGGACACGCTGGTGGCCAGGTTCAATGACCTGGATTCAGTTAGTGCGCTTTTCGAAGCTTATCCAGATGGAATCGCCGTCGTGATCGTCGAACCGGTCGCCGGCAACATGGGTGTAGTGCCTCCAGCGGATGGTTTTCTCTCCGGACTGCGCCAGCTCACCCAAGATAATGGATCCCTTTTAATCTTCGACGAAGTGATGACCGGCTTTCGCGTCCATCTCGGCGGCGCCCAGGCATTGTATGATGTTCAACCCGACCTGACCACCCTGGGCAAAGTCATCGGTGGCGGTTTACCAGTTGGTGCCTATGGCGGCCGGGCTGATATCATGAGCATGATCGCCCCCTCCGGCCCGGTCTACCAGGCTGGCACACTATCCGGCAACCCGCTCGCTATGGCTGCCGGGATCACCACGCTGGAGGTCTTGAAACGCCCTGACACCTGGCAGGCGCTTGAAGATGCGACCACAGTGCTCACCAATGGGATTGGGGATGCCGCCCAAGCAGCTGGTATTTCCATCTGGGGCAACCGGGTCGGCACCATGTTCGCCTCGTTCTTCACCGAAACCCCAGTCACCGATTGGGATTCAGCCAAAATCAGCGACACGGACCGCTTCGGGAGGTTCTTCCAGGGCTGCCTTGAACGCGGAGTGTACCTGGCTCCCTCTCAATTTGAAGCTGGCTTCATGTCGATTGCGCACGATGAACAGGTAGTTGCCGCGACCCTTGATGCAATGACAGAGGCGATGAAGGAGGTCCGATGAACCGCAAAAAAATAGGCAATCTCCTGACTTTGCTTGGCGTTTTGGCCTGGGTACCGTTCTTATATCTGATCGCCATTGGTCAAGAACCATCCATCTTCCCATTTTTGATTGTTCATCTTACTGGCGTGCTGATCGGTTCGCAGCTGCGGCGCAGCGCTTCACCATCGAGAGGCAAGCTTTCCCGTCGGCAATTGATCGGTCGTATCATGATCATCCTCGGCGTTATCGCCTGGGCTCCGTATCTCTACCAGAAAGAACTCCTGAGCCAACCGATCGAGATTACCCCATACCTGACCGTTCATCTCACCGGTGTACTGGGAGGTATAGCCTTGATGCTCAGCGTGCCGTTGACCCGCTATCTTCAGGGCAGGCTCAGTCCCGCAAGTCCGGTGGCTGACGAGCTCGATCCCACTGGATAGGTAGTTAAAAACAAACCATGACCAATTCCGAACCAACCTCTCGCTTCCTGCGTGCCTGCCACCGCCTGCCGATTGACACCACGCCTGTCTGGCTGATGCGCCAGGCCGGGCGCTACATGGCCGAATACCGTACCCTGCGCGCCAAACACAGCATGCTGGAGATGATCACCACCCCCGAACTGGCTGCCGAGATCACCCTCCAGCCGATCGAGGCTTTCGATCTGGATGCGGCCATCATCTTCGCCGATATACTGCCCCCCTTGATCGGCATGGGCCTGGACCTGGAATTCGTTCCCGGGAAAGGACCCGTCATCCACAACCCGATATCCTCAGCTGAGGATATCAAACGAATCCTGACTCCCCCAACCGAGCAGATTCTATCTCCGACTCTGGAAGCCATCAAACTCGTCACCCAGGAACTGGAGCCCAGGAATATCCCCTTGATCGGTTTCGCCGGGGCGCCCTTCACCCTGGCCAGCTACGCCATCGAAGGCGGTGGTTCTAAGGATTATGCCAAGACAAAAGCGCTGATGTACAGTGATCCGGCTTCATGGCAGCTGTTAATGGAAAAACTGGTTACGGTCCAGGCGGATTATCTGCTCGCGCAGGCGAAGGCAGGTGCGGCCGCACTGCAGGTTTTCGACTCCTGGGCTGGTCTAGCCCTTGGTCAAGAGTCTTATAAGCGCTTTGTTGCACCGTACAATACCAGTCTATTCAAGATGCTTAGAGGTGCTTCAGTCCCGGTGATCAACTTCAGCACCGGCACAACCTCCTACCTGGAGGACGTAGCCGCCTGCGGCGGGGAAGTTATTGGTGTCGACTTCCGTATGCCGTTAGGAGCTGCCTGGGGTAAAATCGGATTTGACCGCGCCATCCAGGGCAACCTGGACCCAATGACCTTGTTGGCACCCTGGAGCGAAACTCAATACCATATCGACCAGGTATTGGACCAGGCTGCGGGTAGACCAGGGCACATCTTTAATTTGGGTCACGGTCTGCACAAGACAACGCCAGTGGAGAATGTCAGGCGATTGGTGGACTACATCCACGTTCAGTCTAGCAATTAGGATCCGGGGGAAAATAAGAAAAGAGATAGCCACGTTCGAGGAGGCTATCTCTACGTATACTTCATATTTATGGCTTGAAAACCAGACTTTCAGCTAACTCGATCAGACCTGCTTGATCGAGATATTCAATTTCCTCGACATTCCCGTACTTGGCGATCTCAAACCAGATATCGTTTTGCAACCAGCGCAGGCGGAAAATAGCTGCTTCAGGGTTCCAGGTGGCCAAAATCTCTCCTGGATATACCACAAATGTACCTTGCACGAACTCCCCCTCTAATTCACCAACCATTACAGGGATTATCGCCTCGGCAGGTACATTATCCCAATCAGATTGGTTGAAGCCATCCGGCGATTGTTGAATGATGAGATGGCCGCCTTTACCCTGGGTTTCATATTCGAGGTTAATCACATTGCCGTATAACCTCGCACCCAGATACTCAAAACCCTCCGGTAGATAAGGGAGTTCGGCGGCATCGAAACCAACTTGTGCTTCCGCCTCAGCGGCACTAATCAGTGGAGCAGGTGGCATGGCTGTGGGCTGAAGGGCTTCCGGAGCATTGGAAACAATTTGCGAGTCATCCAATGGGAAGGTTGTATTCTCCGCAATTCTGAAGAACTGCAAAACGCTTTGAGCAATGGACCGCCCCTGTGGGGTTGCCAGAGCGATCACGATCAGAGCAACAACCATCAAGAATGCGAATGCGAGACGCGGAGTGCGCTGCGATTTAATTGTATACATATCTATTCCTTGTTGATTTAAGTGGGATTCTCCCGCAACAAGGCTGGCTTTCACAGCAGGCCAGAGTTGAACTTGCGAAGATGGAATTTCCTCTTCCAGGGCTTCCTGCAAAATGGACTTAATTTCTTTCTTATCCATAACTTACTCCAATCCGCCTTGGGGTGCTTTTATCAGGCTGCGCAGTCGTTTCCTCGCATCTCGCAACCACCATTTAATCGTGCTTAGTGGACGTCCTGTTTCTATGGACATATCCTTCATGCTCATATCGAAGAAATAGCGCATAACGATCACTGCCCGTTGCCCGGGAGGCAAACTCTGGATAGCATTTAGGATCATCAGTCGATTCTCTTTCAGCATCACCAGCTGCTCAGGTCGTGGGTCTGGATCAGTAAACCATTTGGCAAGTTTCCTGGTTGGTTCATCCAGTTGTCTTTCGAATGAAACATCACGTTCCTGTTTTTTAGCAAGTTTGACAGCATCGTTGACCACAATCCGGTAGAACCAAGGTGCAAATGGGCGCTCAATGTCAAACTGATCGATGCGTTCTGCGACTTTTATAAAGGCCATTTGCACGATATCCTCTGCCAACTGGCGGTCGCACAAGATCAGGTATGCCGCGTGGACAGCCTGTGCCTGATAACGATTTACAAGTGTTTCGAGACCGTTCAACTCTCCTTGCTTCAAGCGGGAGATTGCTTTTCGATCTTCCATGCATGGAACTTCCATAAGAATTCTCTACATATATTATCCAGTAAATGGTCAAAAAGATAGCAAATTCTAAATCTTTCTCCCCACGTATACCGTGAATAGCCCCTTGATCAATTGACGATGAGGAATCGGTTATCACTTTGCATCCATTAAATTGGGAGATTTATTCATATCCTGGGAGGTTCTATGATAAAAATGTAGGCCACCATACATCTCCATAATTTAAAAGGATAACCTGATGCAAATCCCTGCTTTCCAATTAGAACGCTACTTCGCCAGATATGAATTCTCTGCCCGCTACCTGCTCTCCAGCTCAGACTGCGAATCGCTATCAATGAGCGAGCTATTGTCCATGGCTGATCCTGAAATGACTGACGCCTGGGAGACCTTGAAGCTGGGCTACACCGAATCTTGGGGACACCCGCTGCTCCGGGAAGAGATCGCCCGGATATACGAGCAGGTCGCTGCAGATGGCGTGATCACCGTTGTCCCTGAAGAAGGCATCTTCTTAGCTATGCATGCCTTGTTGGAACCCGGCGATCACGTCGTTTGCACCTTCCCCGCCTACCAGTCCTTGTATGAAATCGCCCGCGCCATCGGTTGTGAAGTCTCGACCTGGGAGCCGGATGAAGAGCGTGGCTGGTATTTCGATATTGATGATTTGGAATCCAAGCTGAGGCCCAACACCAAGCTGGTCGTGGTCAATTTCCCCCACAATCCCACTGGTTTCATGCCCACCCGGGCTGATTTTGCCGCCCTGGTGGAATTGGTCAGCAAACAGGGCTGGTATTTGTTATCAGATGAAATGTACCGCTTCCTGGAGGTCGCACCGGGCACCACTTTGCCCGCAGCCTGCGATCTCTACGAACGCGCCTATTCCCTATCTGGGCTGTCCAAGTCCTTTGGGCTGCCAGGCCTACGCGCCGGCTGGTTGGCGACGCAAGATCTCCAGGGACTGGAGCGCATCAGCCAGTTGAAAGATTACACAACCATCTGCGCCAGCGCACCCAGCGAGCTGCTGGCCACCATCGCCCTGCGGAGCAAGGAGCGGATTCTCATAGAGCAGAACGAACGGACTCGCCGCAATCTCTCCATCTTGGATGCCTTTTTTGAACGCTACCAGGACCAGTTCAGCTGGAACCGGCCCAAAGGCGGCTCGATCAGCTTCCCTAGAATGCTGGCGGTCGAGGATACCTTTGCCTTCAGCGAGCAGGTCGTGGCCGAGACTGGAATCATGTTGGCCCCGTCGAGAGCCTTCCAGTACAGCGATAACCACCTGCGCATCGGATTTGGCCGGGAGAATCTCCCCAAGGTAGTGGATCTATTCAGCCAGTACCTGGACGAGCGTTTTATCCACAATTAACTCTTCATCGATCGGTCACTTGATCTAGAATCGGATTGTATAATACCCGTAGCCCAGGCACCTCAACATAATCATCGCTACCTCAATACCAGGAGCTGCATTCCTTTGGAATTTCCCAACGCTCACCTGATTACAAATCCAATGCGCGATCTTTATTATGAGATCGAAATTGACGCTAATCCGGAGATGATCTGGCCCTGGATTCAGCAATTTGGCTACCATCGCGGCGGCTGGTACATCGACACCTGGTGGGATGAGTTTGAGCAGAAGTATTTCTGGCCCAATGTCGTACCCAAAGAAGCTCGCGGTACTCACAAGCCTCCCGCCAATGAGATTTTAGCGGAGTATCAAGATATAAAAATTGGGGACACCATCCCCGATGGTCCGCCTGGTTCTGCATACTACGAGGTGGTAGCCCTCGAACCCAACCAGCTCTTGCAGCTTTACGCCACCACCCACCTGAAATACATGGCGCCCCAGTTTGTCTACAAGACCAGGTATGCGCCAAGCGGAGCCTTCTGCTGGGCTTTCATTATCGAGCAGTTGGAAGATGACCATTCTCGTCTAATCAGCTGGTGGCGGGTGGAGGTTTATCCAGAATTTTGGTTTACTTTATTAAAACCATTCCTGATCCTCGTCGACAGCGCTCACCAGAGGGAAATTCTGAAGGGCATCAAGAAAAGAGTCGAAAAGGAAAACAATTAATATGGAATCACAAAACAATCGTGGGACCGTGGTCGCGGTCTGCAAAAAAGCTCAGCCGGGCATCCCCAAAATCTCGGTGGAAGCTATCCACCTGATGGAAAACTACGGCGTTGAAGAGGATTATCACGCCGGCAAATTCGTCCGTCACCGCTACCTGGCCAGGAAAGATCCCACCGTGCCGAACGTTCGCCAGGTGCTGATCATCGATACGACCATGCTCTCATTTCTGGCTGACCAGGACATCCACCTGGAACCGGGCATGATGGGTGAGAACCTCGTCCTGGACGGCATCTCCGTAATGGATATGGTGCTCGGGACGCAGCTCGAAGTTGGTGAGGCGCTGCTGGAAATGACCGAAGTCCGCCAACCCTGCTACCAGCTAAACGAGTCGCATCCACGGCTGCTAAAATGTGTAGAGAATTCGGGAAGCGGTTCTGGCTCCCACAACGCAGGCATGATGGCGCGCATAGTAAAGGGTGGCTGGGTGCAACCGGGAGATTCTGTACTCGTTGTTCCCCAAACAAAATTAGATGCTTAGGTGTTTATCATTCTAAAAGTAGTTTAATTGGTGGAGGTATTGATTATTTTTACCGTGAGCAGGAAAATATCTTGAATCATTTTGCCAAATAGTGAAATGCACACGGCAGTAGCGATTTTTTTAAATAATGAATATGGCAAAAACAGGAGCAAGATGGATTCATACCAGTTATTTTATGATTTTAAAATAGGCCCCAAGAACGCTGGATATTACACCATCACCAGTAAAGGGGATCACATCATTATGCTGGCCAAGTTTGTGCTGGAAGGTGAAACCTACGAAAATTTATTCGAAATCAAGCATGATGGGTTCATCGTGACCGCGTTTAAGACAGGCCATGGCAAATGGTAATCCATGCAAAATTACGAAGCAAACCATTATCCAACGTCAGCCTATCCTCTATTACTCCCGAGGGTAGAAGAGAAGTTTGTCTACATCTCTGTAGATGAAGGAACGGGGGAGATAGCTGGCGAGACAATGCTTGAACGCACCGGTGATGTGATCACGGAGACGCGTCAAGGTCAACTACTTCGCCAGTTCAGGATGAAGGGTGACATCCCGATTGAGATCGACTGGGGTGGGCCTATCTCTACGCTCCGAGACAGTCTTGTTGAGGCTAAGGCTGGAAGCCCTCTCGAGTAGAAATTATCCAATGGCGACCGACAAAATCTCACGCAAAACACAAAATTAAATAACCAAAAATTCAACTATCATGTTGAGCACAGACAGTTTCAAGTTGCAGCCCCAGGTATGGTAGAGGTTGGTACAATCCCCAGAGTATGAATGGCCTTAAAGTACCCCGCAAAGTATTGTTAGGAGATCTAATCTCCGGCCTGGTGATGGCTGTGGTCAGCATCCCTGGCGGTCTGGCCAACGGCTTACTGGCCGGGGTCAACCCCATCTTTGGTTTGTATTCCATGATCGCCGGCACCACCGTGGCAGCCCTTTTCACCAGCTCGGTGATCATGAACGTCGACTCGACCGGGGCCACAGCCCTGGCCACCCTCGACGCCCTGAGTGGGGTACCCAAAGAGGATCAGCTGGCCTACCTGGTCGTCCTGGGTTTGCTGGTGGGTCTCTTCATGCTGATCCTGGGCCTGCTCAGGCTGGGTTTCTTGGTGCGCTTCATCTCGAATGCAGTTATGACCGGGTTTCTCAGCGGCCTGGGCGTATTGACCATCCTCAGCCAGGTCGGCGACCTGACTGCATATTCCAGTGAGGCCAGCAATAAGGTGCTGCGCACGATCGATACTATTGCCCACTGGCAGGAGATTGACCTGGCCTCGCTGGCCATTGGTGTCCTGACCATAATCCTCATCCTGGTGATCAACCGCACCCGCATTGAGAAATACAGTTTTTTAATTGCCGTACTGTTGACCACAATACTGGTCGCCATCCTTAATCCAGAATCGGTCGCGGTGGTGGGCGATACGACCGAGATACTGCGTGCGCTACCCAGCCTGAACCTCCCGGAATTTTCGCTAATTCTCTCGCTGATCCTCCCCGCGCTGGCGATCGCCATCATCGCCCTGGTTCAAGCCTCCGGGGTCAGCGGCAGCGTCCCCAACCCAGATGGGGAATACCCTGATCCTTCGGGCGACTTCCGCGGACAGGGCGCCGGCAACCTGGCCGTCGGATTGGTGGGTGGCATTCCAGTCGGCGGCTCTTTATCCGGCACCTTCCTGATCCGCAGCGTGGGCGGCAAATCGCGCTGGGCGAACATATTCACCGGGCTGTTCACCCTGGTCGCCATCCTGCTCATCGGCCCAATCATTGAGCTGATCCCCATGCCCACCCTGGCGGGGGTGCTGATAGTAGTCGGTTTCAGTATGATCAACCTGCCCCGCATCGAGATTGTCTGGAACACTGGGACCGCTCCCCTGGTCGTGATGGTGATCACCTTCATCGCCACCCTGGTGGCGCCGATCCAGGTGGCCGTTGCCCTGGGCGTGGTGCTGCACATCCTCATTCACATCTTCCGCTCCGCCGAAGCCGTGCGCCTGGAGCGCATAGTGATCCTGGAAGATGGTGGATTTGCCGAGGGTGAACTGCCCGAAGAATTACCCAGCCAGGAGATCACCATCCTACAGCCGATCGGCAACCTCTTCTTCGCTGGCGTGGCCGAGCTGGAGGAGAAGCTGCCAGAGGTTGGATCAGCGCAAGGCAGTGTGGTCATCTTCCGCCTGCGCGACCGCGATGAAGTAGGCAGCACCTTCATCCGCACCATCGAACATTACACTCGAGATCTTCAGGATCACGGGAACATGCTGATGATCACAGGTATCAGTCAGGATGTTATGGAGCAGTTGGAGCGTACGGAGCTGCTCGATCTGATCGGAGAGGAGAACATCTTCCTCGGCCAACCCAGGTTCGGCGCGGCTTTGAGTGAGGCGGTAAAAGCGGCCGAAGCCTGGGTCGCACAAACACCTGAAAATTAATGAGCAGCGCGATGGACCAGTTCATTCTTCCTGGCTCGAACTGGTGAATGAAAGCACCTGCCAATGATTTGAATTTCGGGAGGGGATGCAAGCGATTTTCAAAAATTCAAATCAGATATAATAGGTAGGAAAATACTTCATGGATAGCTTGTAAAGGAGATCCCCATGTCTGAACGGCCAAACATCTTGTTGATCGTCACCGACCAGGAATACGCTCACCAGACTTTACCAGCTGGTGTTACTCTTCCCAACCGGGATCGCCTGCATGCTCGCGGCGTGACTTTCAACAACCACCAGGTGACCACCACCGTCTGCACCCCTTCCCGATCCGTGATGTGGACCGGGCAGCACACCCCTCATACCCGCATGATCGATAACACCAATTTCGCCTGGATCGAAGACATGCGCGCCGACGCCGAAGTCTTGCCCACCATCGGTCACATGCTCCGCGATCAGGGTTACTACACGGCCTATAAGGGTAAGTGGCACGAATCTGAGCTGGCGGAAGAGGATTCAAAGGATGCGATGGAACTCTTTGGATTCTCCGATTTCCAGGAGTGGGGGGATGCTATCGGAGCACCCCTGGATGGCCTAACCAAGGATCCATTAACCGCAGCTGATGCTGAAAAATGGCTGCAGACTCGCGCGCCTGAACTAAAGGATTCAAAACCCTGGTTTCTGGCAGTGAACTTTATCAACCCGCATGACATCATGTATTTTGACACCGACGACGAGGAGATGGTGCAGGTGCGGGGCATTTTCCCGATTTTTGGCGCGCCTGATACACCTGTTTACAACCCGAAGTGGTCGACCACCCTTCCAGAATCATTTTCTGACGACCTATCTGCACAACCTCAAGCTGTCCGTAATTACAAAGCTTTGTGTGATGGTACTTATGGCCGTATCCCTACGGAACGGCAGGATATGTGGCACAACCACATTAACTATTACATCAACTGTATGCGTGATGTCGACCGCCATATCGGCACCGTGCTGGATTCATTGGAAGAGAGTGGCCTAGCGGAAAATACGATCATCATCTTCACCTCGGATCACGGCGAGATGGGGGGCGCCCATCACCTGCGCCAGAAAGGCAGCGTGGCATTTAAAGAGACGGTAAATGTACCTCTGGTGATCGTCGATCCTCGCCAAGAAGGCGGAACATGGACGGAAGCCGTGGGTTCGCACCTCGACCTGGTGCCGACGATCCTGTCAATTGCAGGCCTCTCAGATTCAGAGCGCCAGGGGCGCTATCCCTCACTGAAAGGGTACGATCTATCTGCTTTAATTGCCGATCCTGGATCTGATGGTCCCCGCGGAAGTTCGCAGAATCCTGGTATCGGGTCTTTGTACACTTACGACATGATCGGCACGATTGACTTTGGCTGGCTGCAGCGCAATGCACCCCAGTTGTTAGATGCGGCAGCATCAGAGGCTGGAGTTGAGTTTGTGCGCGGTCAGGAGTTTTTAGATCAGGTTAAGGATCTCGAGAAGCCAAACTTGGATAACCGGGAATTGTTCCGGGGTGTCTTTGACGGGCGCTATAAGCTGGTGCGCTACTTCGGTTTAGCTCATTACAATCTGCCAGATACCGTCGGAGCCTTACTGGCTAATAACGATGTCGCCCTTTACGATCTGCAAAAGGATCCGGAAGAAATGGACAACCTGGCGGACCCGAAAAATCCTGGGTTTGATAGGGACTTGCTTGAAACGATGAACGCCAAGCTAAATACCCTCATCAAAAAAGAAATCGGGGTTGATGAACCAATTCTCAGACCGCAGGTTTGATAAAACACTTTCACTGGAAATGAGCTTGATATAGAAACCCTAATCCAGTTGGATTAACCCCAACTCAAAAGGAGACCTGCATTGCTGAGATGTTAAATGCAGGTCTTCTATTTGATCAGTCCTGGGTATTGACAAGTCAAGTTAAATAAATTCATCCCTCACTTCTTTCTCCCCCAGACATCCTAGGGGATTTCCTCGTATAATGAAGATGGTAAAAAAAGGCCTTTTCGAAAAAACACCCCCCTAGGAGATGCTGATATCATGGCGAAATCTACCTTCACCGTGGATGACCTGGTCAGCGCTTATCCTCCGCCTATCCACAGCATTGTTAGCAAATTGAGGCGGATTATTCTTGAGACCGCTCCCGACGTGCAGGAGAAAGCCAACCGCGGCTGGCGCAGCGTCAGCTATCGTGATGCCCAGGTGGGCTACTTCTGCGGGACCTTCCCCTTTGAAGACTACGTCGACCTGATCTTCGAATTTGGGGTTCTGCTCCCGGATCCAGATGGAATTCTTCAAGGAGATGCCAAGCAGGTACGCTATCTCCGTTTTTACGAAATTGATGCGATCAGTGAGGCAGAAATCAAACCACTACTCCTCGCCGCTCTTGATCTACCTCCCCAACATGCCGCCCGGCGCGGTTTGACCCAATCTCAACTTTCTTCAGATCAACCAGGATCATAAAAGCCATAGACCGATCCTCAGGGGAATGCACCCTGATATCCACATTTGCTAATCCATCTTTCCAACAATTCATGACAGATTTTTTCTCAGCTAGTATTTTAGAGGTGACATATGATGACTGCCACTCCAAAAGACACGTTCGAATTAGAGGAAGCAATGAAAGTATTGGCTGCCACCCCGGGTACACTCCAATCTCTCCTTGGAGATTTGCCTGGCTCATGGCTCGAGTTCAAAGAAGATGCGGGGGCCTGGAGTCCCCGAACCGTCCTGGTCCACTACATTCATAACGAGCGAACGAATTGGATGCCCAGGGTCAAGGTGACGTTATCCGAGGCTGAAGTGCGCCAGTTTCCGCCCTTCCAACAGCTGCCAGACCTGAGTGAATACGAGGCTTTTGATGTCCTCCAACTGTTAGCCAAATTTGATGAACTTCGACAGCAGCACCTGGTTGAATTGCAAAATCTCGAGCTGGCGCCCGGAGATTTTTCCAGACTGGCTGAGCATCCCGTCTTGGGAACGGTTAACTTGCGCCAGCTGCTGGCCTCCTGGGTGGTGCATGATTTGAATCACCTGCATCAAATCATGAAGACCTTAGCCAAACGCTACCGGGAGGAGGTGGGTCCCTGGCGGCCGAATCTGCCGATCGTGGACCTTTAACCGGCTTAAGAATTCCGCAATCCAATCACCAGAACGATTGTAAGCGGTTGCCAAGCTTGATATAGCATGGGTTCCGTGATATCATGTATTTGTGATTCGATCATTCAAGAACAAAGCAACGGAAGATGTTTTCAACGGCATTAACTCCAAAGCTGCACGCAACACTTGTCCACAATCTCTCTGGCAAGTAGCATTTCGAAAATTAGACCAACTTGACTCTGTTGAAATCTTAGATGATCTCCGCATCTCTCCAGGAAATCGGTTAGAGCGACTAAAGGGAAATCGGGAAGGACAATACAGTGTTCGCATTAATGAACAATATCGGATCTGTTTTGCTTGGACAGAAACTGGACCAAGTGAGGTAGAAATTACTGATTACCACTAGCGTAAGGATATAGAAAATGGTGAGAGTTCCTACCAATCGAATACCAACCCATCCTGGCGAAATGTTGAAAGAAGAATATTTGATTCCGATGGAAATAACGCAGCGTGAGCTAGCCAGCGGTATACGTGTGCCATATCAGCGAATAAATGAACTGATAAATGGAAAACGCGGGGTTACCCCAAGCACAGCCTTACGGTTAGCAAAATATTTTGGTACTACGCCAGGTCTTTGGATGAATCTCCAACTGAGATGGGATCTTTATCGGGCACAACAATCAGAAGCCAAACAGATAGAAAAAATTGAGCCGTATATCGCATCAGCTGGTTCTGCTGGTTAAGCTAAATTCTACCCAACCCTATTTGAGTTATTTGCCTCTAATCAAGAAAACCTTGACCAAATGCTAGCGTTCGAAGGTGGATTCCTGGCAATTTATTAATTCCCTGATATGTGAAAGCATCTAGTAATTCTGGTCCCCAACACAGTTTATAAAAGGAGGATGATATGTCTTCCAATTCAAGACCGATCCGGGTCGACACCGGGATGGGCATCATCTGGTTCATCGGCTGGATGTTCACCATCGCCTTCGCGGAGATACTCTGGTGGCAAGCTATCCTAGGTTTGATTATCTGGCCTTATTATCTTGGCATAGCAGTGAAATAGATGACCAATAATTTTTCACGATTTAGCTTCAGCGCGGCACGTTTCCTTTTAATGAAGATCAAACTACCGGATGAAGAAGAAAATTGATGGTCACCATTGTTCCCTATAAACCCTCCTGGCCAGGTGAATTCCAAGAACTCGCCGACCTTTTGCGTGGTTCACTCGGCGAACTGGCGCTGCGCATCGACCATATTGGTTCAACCGCTGTTCCCGGATTGGCCGCCAAAGACCGCATTGATATTCAGGTCACAGTAGCGAGCCTCGCTCCATCTGTTAAAAAGGCGCTCAACAACCTGGGCTACCAGCGCCTTGAACACCTCCGCGATCATCCCCCTTTTGGCATTGAGGCGAATGAAGGTGATTGGAATAAATGGGTCTTTAAACCTCCCCCGGGACAACGACCCACGAACCTGCATGTCCGTGTCGCCGGGCGACCGAACCAACGCTATGCCCTGCTGTTTCGTGATTACCTGCGCACCCACCCGGCCTCCGCAGAAGCCTATGCCGAACTCAAGCACCGCCTGGCCGATAACCTGGCTGATCCGGATACTTATCCGGACGTGAAAGACCCGGCTGTCGATCTGATCTACTTCGCGGCTGAAGATTGGACCGCCGCCACCAGTTGGCAGCCCGGTCCTTCAGACGCCTGAGGAAGCACAGAAGTAATTCTCAACATCCCGCTGGGGGGATATTCTTTCAGCCTACTCCAAGATCCTTCCTTTCAATGTGCGGCTTTACATTAATGCCAGTACTTTCAGCTATCGATATCAACGATCATCTTGTAAAATATTAAAGACCGAATTAGGAAGGACGGATTGGTAACGGATCAATCTGTCATCTGGCATCTCATTTCACTTGCAACTACCAAGGAGAAACTGAATGACGTCATCCAAATTGAAAACTTTTGGTCAGCAATTAAGCCGCCGCTCTTGGGCCGAACCCTGGAAGATCAAAGCCGTTGAACCGATTCATATGATCGACCAGGATGAACGTGCCCGGGCACTGGAAGAGGCTGGTTATAACACCTTCCTCTTGCGCTCCGCGGATGTCTACATCGACCTGCTCACAGACAGCGGGACCAGCGCCATGAGCGATCGCCAGTGGGCCGGGATGATGATGGGCGACGAGGCCTATGCCGGCAGCAACAATTTCTACCGGCTGGAGAGTGCGGTCCAAGATTACTATGGATACAAACACATGGTGCCCACGCACCAGGGGCGGGGCGCTGAACACTTGCTCAGCCAAACGATCATCAAGCAAGGCCAATCCGTCCCTGGCAATATGTATTTCACCACCACGCGCCTGCACCAAGAACTGGCTGGGGGTGCTTTTGTCGATGTGATCGTCGATGAAGCCCATGATCCCAACGACGAATCTCCTTTTAAGGGCAACGTGGATCTCGATAAAATGGAGGCCTTGGTCAAAGAGGTCGGGGCAGAAAATGTAGCTTACGTCAGCCTGGCTGGTACCGTCAACATGGCCGGAGGCCAACCAGTCAGCATGGAAAACGTTCGCGAGCTGCGCGCCTTTTGTGATCGTCATGGCATTCGCATCTTCCTGGATGCAACCCGCATGGTTGAAAATGCTTACTTCATCCAGCAAAGAGAATCTGGTTATGATGACAAATCCATCGCCGAGATTCTGAAGGAGTTTTGCGCCTACACCGATGGCGCCTGGATGAGCGCCAAGAAGGATAACCTGGTCAACATCGGGGGTTGGCTGGCGGTCAACGACTTCGAACTATTCGACGCGCTGCGCAACCTGGTGGTGGTATATGAAGGCCTGCATACCTACGGCGGCATGGCCGGGCGCGACATGGAAGCCCTGGCGATTGGTATTGAAGAAGGCGTTCAAGACGATCACGTTCGTTCCCGGGTAGGCCAGGTGCTTTACTTGGGCGAGCTGCTCCAGGACTGGGACATCCCGATCGTCTGTCCAGTTGGTGGGCACGCCATCTTTTTGGATGCCAAGGGGTTCTACCCACATATCCCCCAGGATCAATTCCCAGCCCAGGTTTTAACCTCACAGCTGTACCTCGATTCCGGGGTGCGCGGCATGGAGCGCGGCAACGTCAGCGCCGGACGAGATCCCAAGACCGGAGACCACCGCTACCCCAAGCTTGAATTAACCCGCCTGGCCATCCCACGCCGGGTTTACACCCAGGCCCACATGGATGTGGTAGCCGAGGCAGTCAAGACCGTTTATGATGCGAGGGAAGAGACCAGGGGCCTCGAGATGGTCTACGAGCCCAAAGACCTGCGCTTCTTCCAGGCTCGCTTTGAACCTATTGTGTGAACAATCAGCACGATTAAAAATAAACCGCTCACTTGCGAGATGAGCGGTTTTTTCATTTCGCTGATCGGAGCTTTCACATGAGTCTAATAGTTGATATTTATATTAATTTAATACTTCATAGGTATAATTTATCTAATATCGTGTTCCCTTTTACATTTTCTCTATGGAGTCAGTATGAGCAATCCACGAACAATTAAGCAGGTAATCGAGCCAAATCAGGTGATTGAAGGGGCCGGCGTCCTGCTGCGGCGTTCCATCTCCCCCAATCGCGAAAATCTGTTTGATCCTTTTCTCCTGTTCGACCACTTCGCCTTTAACGATCCCATCCAGGGTCCTATTGCTGGCTTTCCGATGCACCCTCACCGGGGGATCGAAACCGTCACCTACATGCTGGAAGGTTCCGTTCACCATCGCGATAGCCTGGGGAATTCCGGATTGATCGGTTCGGGTGACGTGCAGTGGATGACCTCCGGCAGCGGCATCATGCACGAGGAGATGCCCCGGCGCAGTGAACAGGGAAATGTATTCGGCTTTCAGCTATGGGTAAACTTACCAGCCGACCTCAAGATGAGCCAACCCCGCTACCAGGAAGTAACTGCTGAGACTATTCCCATGGTTGAAAAGGATAGCGCCAAGATTCGCATCGTTGCTGGAGAAGTCGATGCTGTGAATGGACCTGTGACCGAGATCGCTGCCAACCCGGTCTATCTGGATGTCGAACTCGACCTGGGTGCATCCTTCAGCTACCCTATCCCATTTGGGCACACGACCGTGGCATATGTCTTCGAAGGAGAAGCCGATTTTGGTGTCAATGCCGAAAATCGGGGACAGCTGGTCAATGCCGTTCACCTGATCGAGTTCAATGACGGTGATTCTCTGCAAGTCAATACAACTCCCGATTCTGGAGTGCGCTTCATGCTCATGGCTGGAGCCCCGTTCAAGGAACCGATCGTGCCGTATGGACCATTCGTGATGAACACACCGGAGGAAATCCAGCAGGCTCTGGTTGACTTACGCAACGGCACATTTGTGAAAACCTAGGTTTGGTTTTCAAAGGGGAAACTCCGCCTGGGGAACAGTACCAGATAAAGTCTCCAATAGCAAAAAAGGACCTCTTAATTATTCGCAGAGGTCCTTTCGCTTTGTATCACTTTTCATTTGGATGAGAGATCAACCTAACATATCGCGGAAATAGAACGCTCCTGGATAGTCATCAGGGGCTTTTTTCTCCTTGCCACTCCAGCTCTCAATATCAATGCGCAGGACCGCGGTGACTTTCAAGTCGGCCTCTGTGGTGGTCTCGTAATCCACGTCCGGCTTCAAATGCGGAAAATACTTTCTGCACAGCAGCTGCAGGCCACGCCTGGCTTCGTCGCAATCATCCACCAGGTGGAGACGACCAAAGGCAACCACCCCACCGAACTCCGTGCCCAAGTTCATGGCCCGTTTCGCAGGCAGCAGGCGGCCTGCCTCACTGGCGCTGAAACAAACCCGCGGGGTACTCCTGGCGCTTTCGTGGGTGCGGCCTTTCTGTGCCCCATGCATATAGATGGCGTGAATGGCCTCATCGTATGCGAAATTGCGCGTGACCAAAAAGGGTTGGTCGTCCTGAACAGTTGCCAGGGTGCCAAATTCGGATCGCCCTAAAAAAGCCTTGATCCAGGCTGCATCTTTGCCCCGCTCGTTACGGCGGATTTTTGTGTATTCTTCGGATGTTCCCATATCTTTCCTTTGTATATCGACCAGACATGTAAGTTCCAAGATGTTGCTTAACCGGCTATATTTTCATTGGTTTTCCCAATTATGACAATGGTTTCATGCAGGATAGAATCTTACATACATAATTTGATTTGTACAGATATAATAACTCTTGAGGAATCTCAACCTCCATCCGAATTCATCTTAGAGGGGCACCAAGATATGGACCAACAAACCGGCAATACCCAAACCGAACTCTCCGAACCAAAAGACCCGCTCCCGCCTGTTTCCATCCAAGAACTGCCTGAGCTAATGCAAGCCGCGATAAAGCGGGCTGGTTGGACTGATCTGACCCCCGTTCAGGCCAGGGCGATTCCCTATCTCCGCGCCCGGCGAGATCTGATGGTCCAGGCCCGCACGGGGAGCGGCAAGACCGGGGCATTCGTCCTGCCCATCTTGGAACGGGTCAATCCCCGCAAAGCCAGCTGCCAGGCACTGGTGCTTGTACCCACCCGCGAGCTGGCCCAGCAGGTTGCTGCGGATGCAAAAATTCTCGCTGGTAAAGACAGCATGCGAACGGTACCAGTTTATGGCGGCTCGAGCTATAAACCCCAGATCGAGGGTTTCAAGCGCGGCGCGCACTGTGTCGTCGGCACACCCGGACGCGTGCTGGATCATCTCATCAAGCGCAACCTGAACCTCAAAGACCTGGAGATTCTGGTCTACGACGAAGCTGACCGCATGATGTCGATGGGCTTCTATCCCGACATGGTCCAAATCCAGGAATTCCTGCCCAGGCGGGAGATCAACGGATACATGTTTTCAGCCACCATCCCCGCCCATGTCATCCGCCTGTCGCAGCTGTTCTTGAACGAGCCCGGATTTCTCAGTCTCAGCCGCGAACACGTTCATGTGGAGGACACTGACCATATCTACTATCTTACCCCGGGGATGGACAAAGACCGCTCTTTAGTGCGCCTGATCGAATTGGAGACTCCCCAGCAGGCGATCATTTTTTGCAACACGAAGGCCCGGGTTAATTATGTGACCGTCGTACTTCAGCGTTACGGTTACAACGCAGACCAGATCAGTTCCGATCTCTCGCAATCTGCCCGCGACAAGGTCATCAAGCGGGTAAGGGATGGGTCGTTACGCTTCCTGGTGGCCACCGATGTCGCCGCCCGGGGGATCGATATTCCCAACCTATCCCATGTCATCCAGTATGAACCCCCGGAGGACGTGGAAGCTTATATCCACCGAGCTGGGCGTACCGGCCGGGCTGGCGCCAGCGGGACGGCTATCATGTTGATCAATATCAATGAAAAGAGCCAGCTGAACCGCATCAGCGCCCATTACAAGATCGAGTTCGAAAAGCGCCCCTTACCCAAGGACGAAGACGTGCAAACTCTGGTCGCCCAAAGGTTAGTCGGGCAGCTCGAAGCCCGGCTGCGGGGACGCGATAGATTACAAATTGACCGCATGCAGCGCTTCATCCCCTTGGCTGAACAGCTGGCCGGTGACGAGGATGGGCTGGCTTTGCTGACCATGCTGCTGGACGACGCTTACCACGACTGGATGCACCAGCCGCCGGAACTGCCGCCTGCAGTCAGCCAATCGAGCCCCAGGAAACCGAGACGTAGAAAACGAAAATCTGGTTATAAAAGAAGGAGAAAAAAGGGGGGGTGAAGCAGTTATCCGCCAAACACTGGTCAGGTTTTATAGTATTGATGATTATTTTTGGGTTGGAGACAAGAAAGAAGTGTGTTTGAATTGAGGAAAATCCGCACAGATGCGTCTGTAAGGAAGATTAAAAAAATATAGCATTGAGGCATGCTATAATCCTCAAAGCCTGAGCGTAAAGTTATCTTAAAAGCGAGGTTGTTTCGTCAAATCTATAGTTCGAGGAGAAAACGATGATAAATATACCGATCAACGCGCGTGTTGAGTGCACGGATGGTCCGTATGGTACCTCCACAAATGTGATTACTGATCCCACGACCGGACAGGATGTATACGTTATCGTGCAGAGTGAGAAAGAGGGCAAGAGGAACGTTGTGTCTGCCGATATCATTAAGCAAACCACAGCTGAGCTCATCCAATTTAACTGCACCAAAGAAGAATTGATGAATATGGAGCACTATATCGAAGCACAGTTTGTTCCGGGTGAGGGTTCAGAAACTGAAGTACGGGGAGTCTTGTATTTACCCTACGCAGTTCCGGCGGAACAGATCACAAAGAAAGGCGATTCCCTACCGCCAGACCAACTGGACGTACGCCGGGGAGCCGAAGTTGAGGCTACCGATGGCAATGTAGGCGAAATAGACGAATTCCTCGTTGAACCGCTTAGCGGCAACTTCACCCATATCGTGGTACGTGAAGGCCGATTATGGGGCAAGCAGGATTTAACTCTACCTGTCACAGCGATTGATCGAGTCGCCGAAGGTAAGGTCTACCTGAAACTCGATAAGGAGAGGGTCAAGGCATTACCCGCCATCCCCGTAAAACGCAGCTACGGCTATCAGGACGCCAAGGTCGAGTTGATCGTTATGGTATTTGATGAAATGGATAAAGCGGATGAGGCTCTGGATTTCCTGAATGACCTGTCAAAACGAAGCACTATTGGGAAAGTCGTGAATTCAGCGACTCTGGTGAAAGACGAAGAAGGCGAAGTGTTACTCAGTGAGATGGATGACATAGACCCGAGACGAGGGACGCTATTTGGAGCTGTCACCGGAGGCCTGGTTGGTCTGCTAGGAGGACCGGTCGGCGTGGTAGTAGGTGCTGCCGCCGGTGCAGCCACAGGCAGAGCAGCCGCCCGAAGGATCGACCTGGGCTTCTCCAATAAATATTTGAAGGTCGTTCAAGATCGTCTACAGCCCGGCAGTTCAGCGCTCATTGCACTTGTTGAACACGAATGGCGCGAAACAGTAGCCAGTGAGTTGAACAGATTCGGGGGCCAACTCTTCCGACAAGCTCTCACTGACGAAATTATCTCCCAATACCTCCAGGAATCACAGGAGAATGAGCAAGAGTAGACAGTACCGGTGCTTTTACTGAGTGAGTGATGTATCCCAAATCCGGACTATGTTCAATGGGTAAATACGACTGATATATCTTGAGTTGCTGGATTTTGAACTTTTTTTAATTGTGGGAAAAGTATCAAAAAGGTAGTGAGGCATTTGATCTCTCTTCAGTGGCTGGTGTAGTTTTTTGTGTCTATGATGAATCCCCCCATCCCGAAAACTGAGAATACTTTTCCTCACCTGCTACCCGGAGGAGGTGGAGCAGGGCGATCGTGTCTGCTCTTTGTGGTAGGAAGCGTTGACGAATAAGGTCATTCTTGATATCAAGGATTTACTTCCATAGTTTCATACGTAAGATCGCTTAGTTAACGGCATCTCCTATAAATTGGGTGAGGGGGAAACCTTACCTCGACCTGACAGGTTTCGTAGGTCTTATCTTTTAATTCAAACTATTTTCAGCCAAGTGTGCTTTGGCGCTAAACCTTTTTATAAACCTGTCAGGTCTTTGTCAAACGAACTGCAAAGATTAGAACTTTGACCTTATTTGATTAATTTCCTTGACAAATAGAAAAAACTGCTGTATTATACCAATAGGTTAATTAACCTACTAGTTAAATAAGGAACACATGATGACAAGGAGTGATGATGATAAACTAAGCCAGACCTTTGCCGCATTGGCAAATTCGACGCGGCGGGCCATTTTAGCCCGTTTAGCGGAAGGAGAAGCAACCGTAAACGAACTCGCAGAGCCTTTTGATATGAGTTTGCCAGCCATTTCTAAGCACATTAAAGTATTGGAGCGGGCAGGATTAATCACCCAGGGGCAAAAAGCACAGTATCGCCCCTGCACCATCGATGCATCGCCCCTTAAAGAGATTTCCAATTGGACAGAGCAGTACCGCCATATTTGGGAAGCAAGATTTGACCGTATAGACGACTATTTAGATCAACTTAACAGTAAGGAGAAAGATAATGAGTGATAGTACTATTTCTGAAGATGCAGTTGTAATTGAACGTGTTTTTGAGGCGCCCATAGACCTTATCTGGCAAATGTGGACCAATCCCGAACATTTCAAAAATTGGTATGGGCCAACTGGCTTCACCGTGCCTGTTGCCGAAATGGATGTGCGCGTGGGCGGCAAACAGCTGGTATGCATGGCATCGCCTGATGGCAGCATGAAAATGTGGACCACAGGCGAATATACTGAAGTTGTTCCGAATGAGCGCCTCGTCTACACCGATAGCCCTGCTGATGAAAATGGTAATGTGGTTTCACCGTCGGCCATGGGCATGCCCGATGGATATCCCACGACAACCGAAGTCACCGTACAGTTAGAAGATCTTGGTGGTCGTACAAAAATGGTCATGACCCACGCCGGTGTACCAGCAGACTCAGGTGCAGGTGGAGGTTGGGAACAAGCCTTCGCCAAGATGGCCAGCTATATTGAATCAGGTCCCAAGGATAGTTAATAAGGCGAAGTCGGTTAAGCATCCATCTTAAACATTCTCTCAGGGCAATCATGTGCAATTGTGCATGGTTGCCCTGAGAATTTTTCGCTCTCCAGGAGTGGGAATAGCTGAGGATCTGGAAAGCGTTATACTGACCTTGATATCAGCGTTCCTAGATTACTCGCTCACCAGCATGCCTTTCGCGTACTGACCATGTAACTTACCTACAAACTTTGCCAGGTGCATATACCCGGTCCAGAGCAGTATTCCATCGGCAACAACCAAAGGTAAGGCCAGGGTCGGCACATAATAGTGCACACCTTCGATATTCCCTACTGGTAAATTGAACACACCTTGAATAATTGGTATGGCGATCCCCGATAGTGAGAATGCAAAAACGACGATTGTCACGTAGAAATAAATCACGCCCAGCGGAAACTGTAGCAGCAAGTAAAGGATCGCCAACCAGGTGTGTTTATCCAACAGCTGCGCCTTAATCCGGTCAATCTACTTGCCCTCCTTGGGGTAGAACAATGGCCGCCGAGGCATTCGTACCCCGAGTAGCGCCTCTACGATGCGCCCCTCGAGCAGCGCAAAACCTCGCACAGAATAAAGGAAGAATATGGCGATCGGCAAGCCGAAGATGAACAGTGAGAAAGAAATAGAGATGGCAATCCCCAACGTCCCCCAGGTGAAATAAACTATCCCGGTCACAAAGGTGATCAACATATATAGCAGTGCACCCCAGGCCCTGGAATCAGCATAAATCCCGAAGAATCGACCCAGTATCGACCTGGATTTGCGGTCCGTTACTCGGGTTAAGCCAGGGTACGTGCGGCGTTCGACTTCGATATAAGCGGCCGCCGTCTCAGAAGGTGTTCCATACTGCTCGATGGCCATTTCCAGAACTGCCGCATTATCCAGGTCTGGTTCGCTTTCACTCAAATTAACAATGGCTATTCTCAGGTGATCCTCTGCATCTGCCAGCGCATCTTGCATGGTGGCCGCGTCGCTGCCATTTAGTTCGCTACGTAATTCCGTCAAGTATTCTTCAATCGTTTTGATCATGGTTCGCTCCCTTCAGGGTGTTATCCACAAAGGATTTAGCCTGGATCCAGATCTCAGTCCAGACCTCCAGCATCTCCCTGCACTCCTTTGTGATAGTGTAGTAACGTCGTGGCGGTCCGGAGACCGATGGTTCCACCTCGCTGTCGAGCAGTTCGTTTTTCTCAAGTGAGCGCAATACCGGGTAAAGAGCGCCTTGTTTCATCAAGGGAACATCCCGGTTGTTCTCCTCCAGCAGTTTGGCGATCCGGTAGCCGTACATCGGTTCTTTGCTCTGTCCTAAAACACTCAGCAAGACAAGCGAGGCACGATTTTGAAGGAAATGCCCAACACAGCACCGCTTGACAATCTATTTATTATATTCTATAATCTAGACAGTCTAGATAGGAGGTAAAACGATGCGAATGAATACTTGGCAACTCCAGGATGCAAAAAACCGCTTCAGCGAACTGGTTAATAAAGCCTTGCAGGAAGGACCGCAGACGGTCACCCGGCGGGGTGAAGAAGTCGTTGTCGTCCTTTCCAAGGGAGAATATGAAAAAATCAAGCAATCTCAAACCGGCCTGCTGGAATTCTTTCGCTGCTCCCCACTCGTTGGCCTCGAATTGGATCTTGATCGCGATCGCAGCTTTCCCAGGGACACTTCTCTGTGAACTATATCCTAGACACCAATGTGGTCTCGGAACTTGTAGCTGCACAGCCCAATCCTAATGTGGTGTTATGGGTGGAAAACATCCCACCTGAGCAAGTTTATCTGAGCGTTATTACCATTGGTGAATTGGTCAAAGGTATTGAGAAGCTGCCAGATTCGCAGCGCAAGGAAAAGCTGGTTTCATGGCTTCACAATGACCTGCTAGTGCGGTTTCAAGATCACCTTTTACCATTAGACGTCTCAGTCCTGATTATCTGGGGCCAGCTGGTCGCCAGCCTGGAAGCAAGTGGGCATCCAATGCCCGCGATTGACTCGCTATTAGCTGCCACCGCCGCCGATAAGGGATTCACACTGGTCACCCGTAATGTAGATGATTTCCTCCATGCGGGTATCCATTTGCTCAACCCTTGGGAATATTCGGGCTAGTGTTGTTGCTTCTGATAGCATTGCCAGCGCGAAATACATCGACGCGGGTATAATAAAAAAGACAGCCAGGCTCCACAAAGATTTACCTCTCACCCTCCACGTCAATACTGCGTCTCGGTCCATTCATTCTGCCAAATTAATACCCTGTCAGGTCTTAACCGGTTGAGGCGGTAATTCGTTCCACCCAACGAGAAACCATTGGGCTTATAGATAAAAGGAGAGATCAAAATGTCCACTTTCTTCATGTTCGGTAAATATTCAGCTGATTCGATCAAGGATATCAGCGCTGGGCGCACGGCCAAAGCCAACCAGTTAATTAGCGACAACGGCGGTTCGGTAAAATCGGGCTATGCTTTACTCGGCGAGACCGACCTGGTACTGATCGTCGATTTCCCCAGCGTAGGTGACGCCATGAAAGCCTCCGTGGGCCTCTCCAAACTGCTTGGGATAGGCTTCACCACTGCCCCCGCGGTGAGCATGCAAGAATTCGATCAGATGGTCGGTTGAGCAATATAATTTCTAGCATTCGGCAGAAGATTGCCAGAATGCGAAAAGATGCTGCCTCATTTCCGGTGAGACCTGACAGGTTGCCTTCTTCATCTTATTGAAAATCGCTCGTATGAAACGAGTGATTTTTCTGATCTGAAATTAACCTCTCCGAATTTCCTTCATGATATCATCGGGTGCAGTGTGCAACTTTGCTGTGGAGAAAGCCCATCATGACACATTGGGAGCATGAGACCGATCTGCTGGTTGTAGGTTCTGGGGGTGGCGGCATGACCGCTGCCCTGGTTGCCAAATTGGGGGGAATCGAAACGCTCATCCTGGAGAAAACGAAATTCTTCGGCGGTTCGACGGCTTTGTCAGGCGGCGCGGTTTGGGTGCCTGATAATTATGTCATGGCCGAGGCAGGAATAGATGATTCATTTGAGGAGGCCTCGCTTTATCTCGAGACGATCATCGGAGATCGAACCCCAAAGTCAAACCAAGAGGCTTACGTTCGCTTTTCACGGGAGATGCTGGCCTACCTCCATGAGCATACTCAGGTGCAGTTCCAACTTACCCCGGGCTATACGGATTACTATCCCGAGCTTCCTGGCGGCACGCTTGGGGGTCGCGGAGTGGAACCAATACCAGTCAATGGAAAATTATTAGGCCAGGAGTTTAAGAACTTGCGACCTTCCATTTTTGAGGCCCCATTCGGATTGGCATTGACCTCAAAAGAGTACCGGCAAGTAGGCATGCTCACCTCCACCCTGGAAGGCTTGCTGGCTGGAGTGAAGATCGGCCTGCGCGCAGTATACTGCCAGGTTGCGGGAATCAAGCTGCTCACCCTGGGCCAGGCACTGGCTGCCCGGCTGCGCCTCTCTTTGCTCGATGCAAATGTTCCATTGTGGTTATCAACTCCAGTGACACAGCTCGTACTTGAGGATGGCCGTGTGGTTGGAGTCCAGGCTGAACATACTGGAAAAACGATGCACATTAAGGCCAATGGGGGCGTGGTGCTCGCCGCCGGGGGTTTCCCCCATAACCAGGAGATGCGCCAGAAATACCAGCCACACCCGATCACCACCAAATGGTCTTCAGCCAACCCCGGAAACACGGGTGACATGATCCAGCTTGGGGAAGATCATGGCGCGGTCCTCGATTTAATGGAGGATGCCTGGTGGGGGCCGGCCAGCCTTCCCCCGGGCGCCACCCCGTTCTTCCACGTTGGTGAAAGAGCTTATCCAGGCGGCATAATCGTCAATTCGCTGGGCCAGCGCTTCATGAACGAATCAGCCCCCTATGTGGATGCGGTCCACGAGATGTATAAGCACAACGGCCAGGATGGTGAGACTATTCCCGCTTATTTCATCATGGACCAGCGCTTCCGCAATAAGTACTTGTTTGGGACACTTTTTCCACGCCAAAATATTCCCCAAGAATATTTCTCGAGCGGGTATTTTGTAAAAGCCGGAACCCTCGAGGAGCTGGCCATCCAATCCGGCATCGATCCGGGTGGGCTGGTCGCCACGATTGAGCGCTTCAATAAATTATCCCAGAATGGCATAGACCAGGATTATCAGCGCGGGAAAAGTGCCTATGATCGTTATTACGGGGATCCCAAAGTCAAACCCAATCCCTGTCTCGCCCCGTTGCAGACCCCGCCCTTTTACAGCGTGAAAATGTATCCTGGCGATATCGGCACCAAGGGCGGGCTGGTGACCGATGATCGGGGGCGCGTCTTCAAAGAAGATGGCGTCATCATCCCAGGCCTATATGCCGTTGGTAACAACTCGGCCTCCGTGATGGGCAACTCCTATCCTGGCCCAGGAGGTACAATCGGCCCTGCTATGACCTTTGGCTACATTGCTGCAAATGATGTTATCAAGGAGCTGAGTTGATCTGATGCAATCAAACAAGATTATTAATTGACGAAACTACTTCGTTTGAAAACTAATGCTAATTTGAATGCCACTTATGGGCGTATAAATATCCAAACTGCGGGCATAAGGCCCTAGCAACATGTTCCAATATCAAAAATCGAGAAGTTGCATCAACAGGAAAAACCATGAGCAAACCGAAAGTTGCTTTATTTGGAGCCTCCGGCACGATGGGGAAACAGTCCTTCAAGGAACTGTGGAAGCGCCGGGACAGGTACGACATCGTCATCCTCGTCCTACCCTCCGAACAGAAGCTGGAGCTATTCCGGAAATACGAGCGGGCTGCTGGTGTTCCCATCATAGAAGGACCCGGGGTCGCCGAGGGCGAAGGGTTGAAGATCGTTTGGGGCGACGCCACCAATTACGCCGATGTCGAAGAGACCCTCAAGGGTGTGGAGTGGGTGTTCAGCGCGATGGCATATATATCCCCGCAGGCCGATTACCACCCGGAGATCGCTAAGGCGGTCAATACCGACGCCATCATCAATATCATCCAGGTCATCGAAGCTCAGCCTGGTGGTGCTGAACGGATTAAGTTTATCTACACGGGCACCGTGGCCGAAACGGGCAACCGGCCCAAGGGGATCCACGTAGGGCGGGTTGGTGACCCACTCAAACCATCTGTCTTTGATTTCTATGCCGTCACCAAGATCGCCGGCGAGCGGGCTGTCCTCGAATCAAAGATTAAACACTGGGCCTCGCTGCGCATGACTTTCATCATGCCGACCTCCTACAAGGAGCTGCTAACTTTACAAGATCCGATCTTGTTTCACATGCCGATCGATGCTTATATGGAAAACCTCACTGATCGCGATGCCGGTTTTGGCCTGGTGAACTGCCTGGATATCCCCGATGAATCCGATTTTTGGCGACGGGTATACAACATGGGAGGTGGCCCTGAGATGAGGTGCCTTTCCTACGATTACGCCACCAGGAACTACCAGGCCGTTGGCATGTCCGGCATAGAAGCCTGCACGGAACGTATGTGGTTTGCCCTGCGTAATTTCCACATGCAGTATTACGAGGACAGCCACCTGTTAAATGAATACCTGCATTACTGGCGCACCTCCCTGGATGATTACTGGAGTGAGATCGTCGGAGATCTGCCCTTCAACTTGAAAGTTGTAGCTTTCCTCGCCCGCCTGCTACCCTTCTTTCGGAAACAGGTTGAGCAATCCACCTATGCCAGGATGAAAGACATGGCTGAAAACCACAAAAATGGATCGGGGCATTGGTTTCGAAACCGCAATGATGGACGCATATCGGCCTTTTTCAAGGATTATGAGACTTACCAGGCTATCCCCAATTGGGGTCAAGATATGCCTGATATGAGTCTTGAACCGGAGTGGCATAGGCTCGATCACGGTTATGATGAAACAAAACCTCAGCTTGAGCTAAGCGATTTACAGGGTGCCGCCGATTTCCGTGGCGGAGAATGTCTTGCCTCTGAGTGGGATGGGGATATGTTCGCTGCACTTGATTGGAAATGTTCTGCCGAGCACGAGTTCCAGGCCAAACCCAACACCATCCTCAAGGCTGGGCACTGGTGCCCGGGTTGCATGGCGCCCCCCTGGGATTTCGACCAGCAAGCCAGGTCAAACCCCTTCCTCGCCCAGGTCTGGTACGCCGATCATGATCAAGATGAGCAGAATTTCTACTCCGCAGAGAGCATCCACGATATTCTGAATGCGGATGATGAATGGCTGAAGAGGCAAAGATCCTGATCGAAATAGATATGAAAACATCTTACTCGCATTGGCAACACATCAACCCAATCTTCCGTAAGGCATAACCGAATAGACGATTTGCTACATAGAAAGCTCCACTTTCCGATGGGGCTTTCTTCAATTGATGAAATTGGTATTAATGAAATGAAGTTGAAGCGTCATTTTGAAGGTCAAGGATTGTCTATTATGAGAATTAATTAATGAATATGATAAAATGGGTCTACTTTATCCCCAGGAGTTGATCAGATGAATTTGTCAAAAATTATTCTTCTCATAATTTTGGGGGCATTTCTAGTCGCTTGTGGTAGCTCCCCTCCTGAAAACATGGTTGATACGCCAACCCAAGAATCGAACACCTCGGGAGAGAGTGGGGAGGCTGGCGACTCCTCCGAGACAGCTGCACCCACGGAAGAACCCACAGAAACTTCAACCCAAGAAATTGAAGTCTCGGAGGATATCCAGGAGTCTGATGAAGTAACCGAAACTCCTGAACCTGAGGAATCCAGTCCCCTACTAATTGGACCGGCTCCACGTACGCACAGCACAATGCATTACAACCCAGTCCTGGAGCGCGTGGTTATGGCCAGCGGATACTCATGTGAGAATACCTGGAGTTTTAATGACATGGATCTGAATGATGCTTGGGCATTCAACGTTGAAGAAGAATCCTGGGAATACTTGGGTGAACTGAATGTGCCCAACCCATTCAATCAGGGTTACGATGCTGAGTCAGAACGGGTCATATACCTCACCTACGGTCCTATTGAGACCTGGGCTTATGACCCAACCAGCGGGGAAGCCCAAAACATGGAACCTGCCGATCAGCCCCCTGAAACCCTGATCACCTTACGGCTCTTTGGGGTACCTTTGGCATATGATTCCGAATCGGATCGATTGATTTTATTTGGCGGCGGAGAACGGCCAGGGCTGAACCATGATCAAACCTGGGCTTACGACTACAACACCAACACCTGGGAGCATATGCAGCCCGAAAGTGGACCCTCTGAACGGGCATTTCATTCGATGGTTTATGATGCGGAGTCCGACCGGGTGATTCTTTGGGGCGGCCTGCAGGAAGGCGGAACGGACAACATGGTCTGGGCTTACGATTACAACACCAACTCATGGGAGGGTTTAGAAAACACCAATGGGCCTGAGGAACACTATGAGCGCTTCGGCATGGTATATCACCCTCCCAGCGATCGCATATTCCTTTACTCTGGCTTCAGGGAAGGGATCGGCTCACAGGAGGAATTCATTTTTGAGCCTGCCACCTGGAGCTACGATTACAACACCAACACCTGGGAAGAGATCTTGACCGAGACCAATCCCGGCAAGCGCACGATGTATTCTATGGCCTATGATGAAAATGCAGACAAGATTGTTCTTTTTAGTGGTGAGCAGACCTCAAAATATGCGGCTGATTTGACAACCGCTGTCTGGTTGTTTGACCCGGTCACCCTTGAGTGGAACGATGTCAGCAAGGAGCTGGTTGGCTGCCCTTAGCAGTTTCTATAAATCCAATATTCCCTCTATTTCAAGGGGTCGATACACATTTTGCATTATGGTCGATAGATATTTCTTAGGTGCAATATCTGTTGACATATAGATATCTCCAGTTTTAACCCCGCCTGAATAAGGACCCAAACATTCCTTGTTCATTCATCCCTGGATAGACAGATATCAACCAAATTTTGCTTGTGCAGTTGGCAATTTTCTGCTCATCAGGCGAATTTCCTCAGCGCGATTTCTTAATATTCATATTTTCACATCAACCGTGTCCGAAACCGCAACAAATATATCAAAGTATTGATATTTCGGAAATTTTAAGTTATTCTGGTTGTTACACCCAAATACCTGAAAAATCATAATAATCTTAAATCGAGTGAGAACCATGGAAAGACTGGACCAAATTGACTGGGAAATTATCACCTTGCTCAATGAAGACGGGCGCATGCCCAGTGCCGAGATTGCCAGGCGTCTGGGCGACGTCTCGGCGCGCACCATCACCTACCGCATCGAGGCGCTGACTACGAAGGGCATCATTAGCATCCGGGCCGTTGTAAATCCGGAAACGGTTGGTTATGGAGTGCTGGCTGATGTGTTCATCGAAGTTGAGCCGGGGCGGGTGCGTGAGGTGGCTGAAAGCGTTGCCGAATTCTCACAGGTCAGCTCCGTGGCCTGTGCCACCGGTGAAACGGATATCAGCATCTCAGTCAGGGCTCGCAACATCGAAGAGCTGTTCAACTTCACGACCGAAAAGTTGGGCAAGATACCCGGCGTACGCCGCACACAGTCATATCTCCTGCCCCTTAAAATAAAAGACCTCGATACCTGGCTGTTTCCGGATGCGCTTGATGCTGCACCAATGCCCAGATCGGATAAATCCGCGGTTCACTCATAATGAGTGAGAATTACATAACCAGAGGAGAAAATGCATGAAAGAAACGGCGGTTGAGTTTGTTGATGTAACCAAGCGATTTGGCGATGTAGTTGCTGAGGACGACGTCAGCCTGACAATCGAAGATGGGGAATTCTTCTCTTTGTTGGGGCCTTCAGGCTGTGGGAAGACCACCTCTCTGAGGATGATCGCTGGATTGGAAACTGTGACCGCAGGCGAAATTTTGCTTCACGGAGAAACAGTGAAAGAGATGCCGGCATTCAAGCGTCCAGTGATCACTGTGTTTCAAAATTACGCCTTGTTTCCACATTTGTCTGTAGAACGCAATGTCTCATTTGGGAGATTGATTTCAACCGAATTAGGAGTATGTTAAATGACCGCTGAAAATAAAAAACACCTGCATAAATCTCTATCCGAATCACATTCTGGTCTTCGAGCGACAATTGATGGCATAGATCCGGAAAGGCGAATCTATACAGATGCAGATTGGCGCGTCAGGGATATTATCGGGCACATCGCTACCTGGATTCTCCAAGCGACTAAATCCTTACGTGCCTACCAGGCAGGAACTGATTATGCCATCACCAACCTGGAGGAGAATGATTTCAATGAAGGCGCAGTCACGGCCCAGCGAGCCTTGACTGCTCAGCAGGTTTACGGGGAATGGGAACAAGCATGTGATGATATTAAAGATGCCCTTGAGGAAACACCCCTGGAATTATTTCCTGGTGATTTGCTCATGCCCTGGGGAGATGAGCGCGGCACGATTGCCGAGTTGGTTGAATTTCTGACCGATCATGATGCTGAACATCGGGGTGAAATCTCGAAGGCTATCAACAAGGCTTGACTTGCTCAGCCATTCCATTTCATGCCCATCTCGGTAAAAAATTTGTAAAGGTTATTAGAGTAATGGTGAATATTAAGCCCATTCAACCCAGTCTGCACGTAGATGTACTCACCTCCGATCAAGTAGCCGAGATCAGAGCTGCTACCCTACACATCCTGGAGACAGTTGGCGTCCAGTTCCCTTCAGAACAGGCTTTGAGTATCTTTTCCGATCATGGCGCCCAGGTGGATCCGGAAAGCCAGATTGTGCGCCTATCTCCAGATCTCGTTCTGGAGGCGATGAGCCACGCCCCGCGCACATACACCCTTTTCGGACGGGCTGAAGGCACTGACCTGATCCTAGACGGTAAGTCTAGTTACTTCTCAACCGATGGCAGCGGCACAAAAACCGTCGATTTAGAAACCGGCGCTCTCCGCAGCTCACGGAAAGATGATGTGGCCATGATGGCCCACGTGTCGGATTACCTCTCGTCGATTTCTTTTTATTGGCCGATCGTCAGCGCTCAGGATTACGGCCAGTTCGCACCCCTGCATGAATTGGATGCTAGCTTCAACAACACCATCAAACACATCCAGAGCGCCACGATCATCGGTAAAAAAATTGCTCGCTATTCATTAGGTATGGCTGAGGTGATTGCCGGGGGACGCGCTGAGATGCGTGCCCGTCCTCCCCTATCTAGCCTGGTCTGCACCATTGCGCCCCTGGGTCAGGATAAAGAAGGCATCGAGGGAGCGATGGTATTTGCGGAGGCGGGGGTTCCTGTGGGCTTTATGGCCATGCCGAATATTGGCTCAACCTCACCGGCAACCACAGGCGGCGCACTGGTCATCGGAAATGCCGAGGTAGTCAGCGCAATGGTGCTGATGCAGCTGGTTGCTCCTGGCGCACCTGTGTTCCATTCGCTATTGGCCTCAGTGATGGATCCCCGTTCAGGAAATTACATTGCCAGTTTATCAGAGAAATATCTGTGCAATACCGCCGCGGTTCAGTTAGCGCACGATTGGGGTGTTCCGGCACTGGCCGGTGCTTTTAGTGTTGATTGCCCCGATCCTGCTTCTTGGCAGCTGGGCCGCGATAGTGTGTATACGGCTCTATTTACCCCTTTAACAGGCGCAGATATGGTCGAGGGGCTTGGCTTGCTTCAAGCCGCGACGTTGCTTCTTCCGGAGCAGGTAATCTACGATGATGAGATTTATCACACTCACCGAATTTTAACGGAGGGGATAGATACCAGCGCTGATAAGCTTGCCTTAGATGTGATCAAGACCGTTGGGCCGGGCGGGCATTTTCTCGGCCAAAAACATACCCGCCGGACTATCCGCGATATTTGGATACCTGAACTCACTCACCCGTCCCCGATGGTTGCTCCTCAGCCTTCACCCGATATCCGCCAACGAGCCAGGACAAAGTTCGAAAGAATTCTTAAAGAACATCAACCTGATCGACTGGCAAAGGATATCCAGGTCGAATTACAAAGCATCATGAAGGCAGCTGAAAGGCAGGAGGTATCCGGGTAAATGATGGTTATGATGTTTTTGTGACTTTTTCTATCTTGGTGTGTCCCCTTCACGAACCACGTATAATTATCACCAAGGAAAAATACCATCCAATTTTCTTCCACTCCAACAAGAGGCAAATACATGAGTGAAAATTTTCGTCAACTGGGCCGAGTCAAGCTTGTGCAGGTGCAGCCCAATGGCCTGATAATTGAGACATCGTCAGGTTACTTCTACGACGCCTCCCGGTTAGTAAATGTTGATAGTCTTACCATCACTTCGAAGGGTATTGAGGCACTTACTCCTGAAGGTGAACATGTGCTCGATATCCATCATATTGACCACCCGGATAAGGCTTACGACAATGACGATCTTGTCTGCATTGGTTTCACATCCCACTACCAGGCCATGCGCGCCCAATTCGGAGAACACATGGTAGACGGCATCGCCGGCGAAAATATCACTATCGAATATGATCAGGAGGTCTGGTTGGACGATCTTGGCCAGCAAATCGCCATCGAGAATGCAGACACCGGGCACATGGCACGATTAGATGTTTTAAGCTTTGCTGCTCCCTGTGCAGAGTTCAGCCATTTTGCTTCTCGAAGCCAAAACAAAAAGTTGCCCGCGGCAGAGCTGAAAGACACACTTCAATTTCTTGGTAAAGGACGTCGTGGCTTTTTATTAGTATTTAGCGAGAACCAGGAACCAGCAACTGTCCAACCAGGAGATAGAGTATTTGTGGTCGGTTGAGGTAAAATCTCGGACTTCCTCCTGAAATAAATTCCGGATAGCGTGAAAGATGCGTATTTTACTATTTATAATTGATAGGCTGGCTTCCCGGTTTGGGTCAGCCTATCAACTCAATATCCTTTGTTATCCTGGGGAAAGCCCGAATTGAATCCGTGAGGAGTGAGATATATGAAAGGTCATTGGATCGATAACCAGTGGGTGGATGATGATCCGGAGGATTTCATTGAAGTCTGCAATCCGGCCACAGAAGAAATTCTGGAACGCGTGCCGGCTGGCTCAGAAGCGAATGCACATCGGGCAGTTGAATCCGCTAAGGCTGCCTTCGATGGCTGGCGAAAGACACCTGCCATCGAGCGTGCGGCTCTTTTGCATGAGGCCACCGCCAAGATGCGCGCCAACTGGAGCGAGCTGGTCGAGCTGCTCACCCTGGAAGAGGGCAAACCCGTCCCTGAGAATGAAGAGGAGCTGGAATGGGTGGCCGGTACTTTTGATTACTACGCCGAGCTGGGTCGGCACTATCGCGGCCGCGTTCTGCCCTCCCCCGAACCTGAGAACCAGCTCAACCTGGTGCTCAAGGAACCCTATGGAGTGGTCGGCTGCATTGTTCCCTGGAATTATCCCCTGCTCTTATTGTCCTGGAAGATGGCCCCCGCCCTGGCTGCAGGAAACACTGTGGTGATCAAACCCTCAGAGATGACGCCTCTCTCCACCTTGTTCCTGGCGGAGAAGTGTTTCGACCACTTGCCGCCTGGCGTGGTGAACGTCGTCACAGGCTACGGCGCGCCGGTGGGTGAAGCTCTGGTCAGCCATCCGGATGTACCTGTGATCGCTTTCACCGGCTCGCTGCAGACCGGTCAGCGCATCAGCCAGCTGGCTGCCCCGTTGATCAAACATCTGCATCTCGAATTAGGCGGCAAGGATGCTTTTGTGATCGGCCCAGATATCGAGATTGAACCCTCTGCCAAAGCTTTGGCTTATTCAGCCTTGCTTAATTGCGGACAGGTTTGCACTTCCACTGAACGCGTGTATGTGGCCGAAAATGTGAGCAAAGATTTCACCGACGCATTAGTCGAGCAGGTCAATAACTTGCGTCTTGGTCCCGGTATAGAATCAACCACAGATGTGGGACCCATGATCGGGGAAAAATTCCGCGCCAAATTCGAGACCCATATCCAGGAAGCCCAATCCCAGGGTGCTCAGGTCTTGACCGGCGGCCGGCGACCACCTGAATTTGAGCGTGGCTTCTTCTACGAGCCAACGGTCTTGACCGACGTGGACCACAGTATGCTGATTATGTCAGAGGAAACCTTTGGGCCTGCCATCCCTCTGATGACCTATAAGACCTTCGATGAGGCCATCCAGCTGGTCAACGATACCCAAAATGGGTTAGGCGCTGTGCTCCGATCAAATGATGCCCGTCTGATTAAGACTTTCTTTGAGGAAGTAAGAGCTGGCACGATCTGGATCAACGATCCCCTCACCGACAATTTTGCTGGACCGTTCGGTGGAATGAGGATGAGCGGCAATGCCCGCGAGCTCGGCCAGGAAGGCCTGGACAGCTTCCTGGAGACCAAACATGTCCATTGGGATTTCTCACCAGAGGCCAAGGACTGGTGGTATCCCTATTAATCTAACGCTATTAGCAGGCATAAAATTGGATTCTACCTTGTGAAAATCAAAGAAGTAATTACCTCGCAATACATGGCTGCTCTGGAGATGCTGGCCCAGGCCATAACGCAGTGCCCGCAGAATCTCTGGGCTGACCCAGACGATCAAAACCAATTCTGGCATGTTGCCTATCATGCCCTTTTCTACACTCATCTTTATTTGCAGCCTACAGAAGCTGATTTCCAACCCTGGGAGAAGCATCTCGGAGGTCTCCAATCCTTCGACAATCTTCCCAAACTCTTGGAGGAGAATACGGATAAAGGGCTCCCCTTCAGCAAGGAAGACCTGCTGGATTATCTAGATTTCTGCCGCCAGGTGGTCAGGGATCGGGTGCCAGATACCGACCTGGAAGCTGAATCCGGCTTCGATTGGATTCCTTTCGACAAGCTGCAGCTCCAGTTCTATAACATCCGCCACATCCAGCATCACACCGGCGAATTATATGAGAGATTGGGGACTCGGGCTGGCATTGAAGTACGCTGGGTAGGCATGGGTCCGAATGAGATGCTCTAACCTTCAAGATTTTTCGATAGTAAAATAAGTTAGTTTTCATCTCTCTGGTTCTCAATCATTGCCGGTGACAATGAATTGGCCTGGTTTTTCTTTTATCCTGCATCAGATTTAAGAGCACAAAAGGAGGATTGTGTTATTAGTAAGTATGTCTGTCGATATCAAAGCGCCCCCAGAAGTTGTCTGGCCCTACCTGATCGAACCAGAAAAATGCATGCAGTGGTTCACCGCCTTGAAGAAATTCGAGTGGACCAGTGAAGAACACGGTGGCGTCGGGTCTACCTTCTATTGGTATGAGGAGGCCAGCGGTCGCAAGTTCAACCTCTGGTTTGAGACCACCGAGTGGGTCGAGAACGAGGTCTTCGGCTACAGCATGACCAAAGGTGACTTTAAGAGCTACGATGAGCGCTGGGAAATTGACAAAACCCCGGATGGCTGCCGCTTCACCTTTAACGACCACATCGAGTTCCACTATGGACCCATTGGTAAGATCATCGGCTATTTCGCCGCTCGCGGTGCAAAAGAAACCGGTACCGGGATCCTCGCCAATCTCAGGCGCTTAGCGGAAGCCGATGCCGAAGCGAGTCTAAATTCATAATAGAAAGTGATGAGAGAAATGAAAACTACTACTACCCTAATTTCGCTTATTCTTGTTGTAATGATTTCAGCCTGCTCGCAGATCACCACTGGGTCGGGTGAGATCGTGACACAGGAAATGGATTTCACTGGTTTCGACAAATTGGATGTCAGCCAGGGCTTCAACGTAGAGGTCAACCAGGGCGACGACTTCAGCGTTATAATCCGCGTCGATGACAATCTTGTCGAGTTCCTGCAGGTCGAAAAAGTGGGCGACACGCTCAAGATCGGCTTGGAAGGTGATCGCATTTATACCACCTCCAATTTGAGAGCAGAGGTAACCATGCCTTCGTTAACGGGCTTGGAAGCCAGCGGTGGATCAGATGTCACCGTTAGCGGGACCGGAGAAGACATAACCGTCGATGCATCTGGTGGCAGCGATGCAGATCTGGCCTCCTTCTCAGTTGTGAATGCCAATGTTGTCGCTAGCGGTGGCAGCGATGTAACGATCAACGCCAGCGGTACTCTCAACGTTGATGCCAGCGGAGGTTCGCAGGTCTACTACCTTGGCTCCCCCACCATGGGACAGATCGAGACTTCAGGAGGCTCAGACGTAGATCCCAGGTAGGTGATTTAAGGTGTACTCAATTTTCAGTGAACTAACCCAGCTAAAAACCTGAAGAACTGTCCATAAAATCAATATTATTGTTCTCATCAACACGGTCATGGCTGAAACATGGGCACACAAAATCAATCCTGGAGTAGTTGGTTGCCGATAATTGGCGACCACTGGGAGCAACAACATTTCATAAAGGTGACTAACTATGGTGGAGCAAGTGCTGTATTTCTTCTATCTATTATTTCTGATTGTTGGTATAGGTCCAAACATTACTTATGCTTTTTGGATCCAGCGTGCTTTAGCGGATAGAGACGCTTTACCTTTTACTTTGCGGACTATCAAAGTGATCAACGACCGCATAGTGCTTCCAGCCATTGGATTGGCTCTGGTAACCTGGGTATCTATGGTTTTACTCTCCGGCTTACCGATAATGATCCCCTGGGTACTGCTGACAGCTATCTTTTGGTTGGCTGCTTTCCTCTTCGGACTATTGGGCTATCGGCCTGCTCTTAGTAAGCAAATTGAATTAGCTGAAAGCG
>CALBUI010000232.1 GCA_937968125.1 uncultured Anaerolineales bacterium
AAGAAAATCCCGATGGAGGTATAGATATAGCTAAACCGCCAGGCTCCTACATACGCCCAGGGATCTGATTCGTTCGTCAACGCGAGCACTCCCCAAACAGCAAGCCCGAGTGAGATCAAGTAGGGCAGCACCCTAATCACGGCCTGTCTTATCCCCGCGGACCACGCCTCGGGAAATACCAGTGCCAGGCCGATCAGCGTACCTCCCAGGAAAGCGATCGCGATCGTCCAAAGTACTGATAGGACATGGGTTGAGATCAGGTCAAAATACAGCCCAGTCGCCAGGGAAGCGCTGATGCAGAACAAGGCGAAGGCCCGGCTGGAGGCCACATCCCCGCGCATGCGATAGATCCAAAAACCAATCGCCAGGTAAGCCAACCCGATGATGTACGGCAGCCAGAAGAAACGCGCCAGGTCAACTGCAGGGAAAACCATCACCCGCACCGACGGGTATACTCGCAGTGACCCATCCGGGAAGGTGGTCTGGATTGAGACCGGCGCACCAATTGACAGTCCCTCTGTGACCGCCTCATATTCCTCGAGCGTGCTGACAAATTGCTCGCCAATTTGAGTGATCCGCTCCGGGTGGCTGAGCCCTATCCTTTGAACATTCCAGGTAGCCCCACTCACATCTGAGACCACCAGGGTTGGTTCAATCACGAAACCTAAAAAGGGTTTGTTACTCCATGCCAGGGCCAGTATGGCCGCGTTCAAAAAAGCCACCAGGGTGATGATAAAGATCACCATGATGGTTATATTCCCGAGGGAATAACGTTTGGATGAACTATCTTCAGCGGAAATCAGATCTACAGTTGACACGGATCAGGGACCAATCACTTCGCTATTGAATTTACTCAGTCGACAGGAAACATCAACTTGCGCTGCGTTCCCACTCTGCTGCATACGGTTTGTCCAACGAGCGCCACTGGGTGGAGAGCGGCATAACCCCTAACTGGTGGACGATCTTGCGGGCTACCAGACCGATGATCGCTGTGTATGTTGGATAAGCCAATTCTAATTCCGCCAGGTGCTCTACCCACATATCTGCTGCCATCCCCGCGCCGACCAATTGCACTATCTCCAATGCCTGCTCACCGATCACGTGCGCACCCAAAATCCGGTGAGTTTCTTGGGAGACGATCAGCTTGCAATAACCTTCTGGGCGATCATCAATAATCGCCCGGTCCAATGCTGCATAAGGTACTTCCGCGACCACACAATCAGGCTCGAGTACTTTTGCCCGCTCCTCGGTTAATCCCACACTGCCATATTCGGGATCGGTGAATCCCCCGTGGGGGACAATTTTATGTGTGAATGGCTGGCCGGCGCCAAGGACTGCGTTCTCAGCAGCTATACGGGCTTCATATCCGGCGCTTTGCACCAGCATCATGCGGCCGGTGATATCTCCAGCCGCGAAAATATGCGAGGCGGAACTGCGCAAATATTCGTCCACCAGTACATACCCGCGCTCATTCTGTACACCAGCCGCTTCGAGATTCAGGCTGTCAGCATTGCCAGGCCATCCGGTAGCCATGATAACTGCGTCAACGGTGACTTGCTTGACCTGGTCTTGTAATTTATACCAGAGGATTAATCCCTGGTCACTCTCTTCTATCTTCTCTACACCCCCAATGCCTGTGATTACTTCAATGCCTCTCTGGGAGAAGGTATCACCGATGGTCTCAGATATGAGGCTATCTTCCATGCTGAGCAGATGAGGCGCGATCTCAAACAGCCAAACATTCGAGCCGAAAGCAGCCAGGACAGAAGCCAGCTGGCAGCCGGTCGCCGCACCACCCACGATGGCCACCGATTTGGGCAGTTTATCCAATGACCAGACATCGCTATGTGTCTGAGCCAGATCGCTCCCGGGAAATGTAAGACGGCGGGCGTATCCCCCTGCACAAAGGATGAATTTCTCCGCTTCAAAGGTCATCCCACCAGCGGTCTCACAGGCCGTGGGACTAACGAACCGGGTTTCGCCAACCCCGCTGAACACCTTCACTCCAAATTCTTCCAGGTGCTCCACCAAGCCCTTTTTATCATTTATTTCCTTGATCTTGTTCTGAGTGCGGTTCATGAGACGAGCGAAGTCCAGCTGGGGCAATTCCGCTACCAGTCCATAATCGGCGAATTGCTCTGCCTCGCGAGCTAATCGGGCGGCATGCGCCAGGAATCTCGTTGGCACACAACCATCATTCGTGCAGGTCCCCCCCAGACGACCACGCTCAACCAGGGCCACGTCCGCGCCCAGCTCGCTTGCTCTCAAGGCCGCAGTTACTCCCGCAGGACCGCCGCCGATTACGAGGATATCGTGCACTTCACACCTCCGGTTGCATCATCCTCCCCATCCGTAAATATTATCAAGGATGGGAAGAAGCCGGTGACATTGATCTACTACACATCGCTTCACAACTGTAGGATGGCAGAGGTATTTTAATCGATCCTTCATACTCCACATAACTAGAGTATATACCCCTATTTTATCTTATTAGATTGGTATTAGATGATTTATTGGTCTGGATGAATGACTTCCTAAACCTTCAAGCCATTTGCAGTACGAATTGGGTTATTTCTGGTGGGCAGTTGTAGCGCACTGGTTCGCTGATGACGCCTAATCCCCGGTTGGTGTACAGCAGCATATCCTTGATTCTGTACAACCCCATATCATACTTGCGTCCCAAATAAGGCAGGATCAAAGCCCCAATACCGGGAATACGGATCTGCCCCGCATGGGTGTGACCGGACATTTGTACATCCACCCGGCCATCGCGTGAGAACGGATCTGCCAGGTCCGGCTCGTGGCATAAGAGGATCACCAGATCTTCTGGCTTAGCTCCATCCAGGGTCATATCCAGATCGGGGTTCCCGCTCCAACCATCATCGAGTCCTGCCAGGTAAAAGGAACCCTCCCCCTGCTGGATCGTGAGTCCCTGGTTCACCAGCACCGGCAAACCGGAGGCTTCCATCGTCCCCGTGATTACGTCGGCATCCAGCCAATAATCGTGGTTTCCCAGGGTGCTGTAAACACCATACCTGGCGTTTAATCCCGCCAGGATGGGCGCCAGCTCATCGATCGCCTCCAAGACTTGCCACACGTAATCCCCTGTTAGCACTACCAGGTCGGGATTCAGGCTGTTAGCCATGGCAACAGCTTTCTCGATCAAGGGTGGCTGTGTCATCGGGTACAGATGCAGGTCTGTCATCTGCAGGATCGTAAAGCCTTCCAGCGCGGGATGCAGATTCTTCAAACGCAGCGGGACGCGATCAACGACCGGGTCTTGAGATTCATCGTTGATCGCCAGATAGGAAGTTGCCGCGACCATCCCACCACCAACTGCCAGACCGGCGACCTTTAGAAATTCTTTCCTATTCAATAACTTATCCCTGAAAAATTGAAAATCAAATCGATAAATCTTACCATCAATTCGTTCATGAGAAGATCTCAAGGGCGATCTCTAAGGAGAGAATTGAATTATCTTCTATCCGATTGAACAGCAATCCATGGCTTTTCCCCGGATTTATCGCAAAATTTTTTGACAAATACTATGCAAATATGATAGTATAAGGTGGGATCAGGGAATTCGAGTCTTTCACCTCTCATTACAATCCATAGAACTTCGGAATCTCATCATAGACCCTCTTGCCCGGAAGATGATTTCTCGTCCCGAGAAGAGATCTGAATTAGCACAGACATCGACTCAATTGTAGTAAACACTTTTGAGCAGATTGATTTTTCTTAACGGTTAACAAGTCAATAACAAAGCGAGACCAAGGCGAGCGCATTCATTGGTGCAGGCTGCTGAGCATTTTGACAAAAGCGTGCGCCGGAAGCCCTTGATTAGTAGGTGCTGGAGGAGATGCTTATGTCAAAGATAATCTTCAATAGTCCGCGACGTTCACTGTTGAAAGCAGTTGCGATTTTAATCCTACTAATCGTGAACGTGTTCATCTTCCCCGGAATCCGTTCGGCGCTGGCAGAACCCATTATCAATGCCTTCAAAAATGAAATATTTGTTGTAAAAGCCGGTGATGCCGAACAGAGCCAGGTTATTTCGCATGCCGTGCCGGACAGACATTTAACGTCGAGGGTGAACAGCGGTCCCGGAGAAAAACCCCTTGCTGCCATCACCTTGAATACACCCACCCCCACCCCAATCCCGCCAACGCCAACACCCACAGCAACAGCAACGCCAACTCCTATCCCACCTACGCCGACACCAACCGACACTCCCACTCCTATTCCACCTACGCCAACGCCTACTCCAACCGATACTCCTACACCAATCCCGCCAACACCGACACCAACCGATACCCCAACACCAATCCCACCAACGCCTACCTTCACTCCTACACCGATTCCACCAACTCCCACTCCAACCGATACTCCGACTCCTATACCACCAACGCCCACTCCAACCAACACGCCAACGCCGACGCCGACCAACACCCCAACACCGACACCTATCCCTAATCTCCCTCCCACAGCCGATCCAAATGGTCCTTACCTCGGTGCTGCAGGTTCACCGATTACCTTTGATGGGACTAGATCCTCTGATCCTGAAGGCGGTCCTCTCACCTATGATTGGGCTTGGGGAGATAGCTCTACCACTCCGAATGCTGGACCTACTCCAGATCATACTTACGCTGCTGCTGATATCTACACTGTCTGCCTGACCGTCACTGATACCGGTGGACTAACTGACACGGTGTGTACAACCGCGGTTGTATATGATCCCAGTGCCGGTTTTGTTACGGGTGGTGGTTGGATAGACTCGCTTGCAGGTGCTTACAAACCAGTTCCATCCCTGACCGGGAAAGCCACCTTCGGTTTCGTTTCCAAATACAAGAAGGGTGCATCTGTTCCAACTGGCAACACCGAGTTCCAATTCCAAACCGCTGCTCTGAATTTCCACAGCGACAGCTACCAATGGCTGGTGGTCAACAAAGGCGGATCATGGGCTATGTTTAAGGGCCAAGGCTCAATCAATGGTGGTTTTGACACCAACAGCAACCCTTACAAATTCATGCTATGGGCTGAGGATGGCGATCCGGATACATTCCGCATCCGCATCTGGTGGGAAGACAGTAATGATGTGGAATATGATGTATATGATAACGGCTTCAATCAGCCAATCGGCGGCGGCAGCATTATCGTTCACAAAGGAAAAGGTAAATAGTTACGCGCAAACTATCGAGCTGGATACCGCCTATCATGAACGACAACGTGGTTTTCTCTTTATAGCTGCGCTCAGACATCCTGCGCAGAAGGTTTTCATGCAAGGCATCAGATGTTAGAGCGAAAAGACGGGCCGTATCTCCATTAAGAAATAAGCGTAAATAAATCGGGGCGAGGGATTCTCGCCCCGATTTTTCTATCAGACGATACTTCTCAATTTTTATCGCTCGATTCCCCACTCCATAAAATTTCAGATTGGCTGCATTAATATTCGGTCGTGCACGCCTGGTTAAAATTATCTCCATTCGAAGGGATTGATGTCAGTCAACGATTGCAATAAAGTCGGTATTTATTTGATTGAACAGGGCTTTAACAGGTTAACCATCACCAGTAGTCATTTTGAGTATCTCTTGGTAAAACTGTCACCAGTTTGACGACCATGGTGATAGCCAATCTGTTCAATCAAGTCCTCAAACGACTCAGTTCCCAATAAAGGTGCAGACCTTTCAAATTTATCGCTTTAGCAGTCTTATTCAATCAGACCTCAATAATCATGATATTATCTGATTGGGATAGGGATTTCTAATTAATCACCTCCTTCTGGCAAGATTATTACTCATCCATAAAGGAAATCTTTTTTTGGACAGGCTTCAATTCAAATAAAACATCAAAGTTGACGGGGTAAGGATTTGTAAACGGTTACCAAGATTACAAACAGAATGGAAATCCAGAGCGAAGGTATTCATTGGTTCAAACAGAGCAACGCTTATTTGGAGAGGGAGCAGGTAGCGCGCCCCAGATGCCCAAGATAAAAGGCACAGAGAGAGATGCAGTTGTTTAAGAGAAACTTAGCCAGTACTGTGCGGCTCTTGCTGAAGGCAATCCCGATTGTGATCCTTTTAATCGTAAACGCGCACATCTTCCCTGGAGTCCGGTCAGCGTTTGCTGGCCCCATTATCGAAACCCTAAAAGATTACACCTTTGTCAAATTCAACGACGGCAGTCTTACGACGGAATCGCCCCTCGATTTTGAAGGGGACCAAGTCATATTAGATGCCAGCGGGAAAGATTACGAAAGCTTTAGTAGCCTCGAGGACTTTACCCTGTCTACCAGCATCATGACTGGGGCCGAGCGTGCCAATGCCCCGGTCGGCGCACAGGAATCAACCCAAGCAAATCTCCGTCTCAACCTGATTTTTGATGAGGGCACTCCTGCTGACTACGTGGAAAGTATTTATACAGACCTGAACAACCAGCTTGGCATCGGTTTCTTCAACCTCACAACTCATTGGAACCCAAATGCCACGGCCACCAACGATGGAGCATCTTCCGCTCAAGGCGAGCCTCTGACGCTAACCTATCTCTTCATTCCAGATGGAACCCTTATGCCCTTTCAGTTCGGTGGGGATACAACCTGTAACAGTGTCCTGCAAGCCACCCTGGATTCCTTGTACGGCTCTGGCAACTGGCAGGCCGAGATTGCATCTATCTTCGCGAATGAATGGGCGGCTAAAACTGGGAACGAATATGTCTTCGAGCCGAACGACGATGGCGCAACCTGGCCCAGTTCCCCTGGCGTCCTGGGAACACGCGGCGATCTCCGCATCGGTGGGTGTGCCATCGACGGCAACTCCGGAACACTGGCCTACAATTTTTTCCCCAATTATGGCGACATGAAGATCGAAGTAACGGATAGTTTTTTCAATGCTGGCAATCTTACCACCGGCTTCCACAATGTCTTCTCTCACGAGCATGGGCATGGGGCTGGAATCCTTCATGTGTGCCCCGTTAACCTGACAAAGCTGATGGAGCCGTTTGTAACGACTGCATTTATCGGCGTCCAGCATGATGATATTCGGGCCGCCCAGCGTCACTATGGAGATTACAACGAAGCCATTGGTGGAGGGGGGAATGACACAAGCGGTCAAGCAACCAATTTAGGCACACCCACC
>CALBUI010000233.1 GCA_937968125.1 uncultured Anaerolineales bacterium
TCCTATGATCAAGAGATTGCAAAAAATGTTATGGGAAATGGGTGAAAACCTGACCTCGATTACTCAGACCAGTTCAGGTGATAATCATCGAACTATATCAATTCAATCAGGAGCGTAGAATGGATCCATCCGCAAGCATCATCATGGCAGCCGCATTAGTGTTTTACTCGATCGGAGTCTGGGGAGAACGAATACAAGGGCGACTTAAGTGGTGGCATTTTGTTTTCTTTGTCCTGGGGTTGATCTGCGACACCTGGGGAACCGGGATGATGTTCGAAATGGTTGGCGGAATGACTTTCGACATTCACGGAATCACCGGGGTAATAGCGATCGCGCTCATGTTCATTCACGCTGTATGGGCTCTGGTTGTGCTGCTCAAAAAAGATGAGAACGCTATCGTCAACTTTCACAAATTCAGTGTTGTAGTTTGGCTCATCTGGTTGATTCCTTATTTCAGCCCAATGTTTTTTAGTTTGGCTGCGTGAATCGAAAGCAGGTATTAATATGAATGCAATCACGATAGTAACAATAGGGTTTCTCATCCTGGAAACCACCAATGTGGTCACGCTATATTTTTTCCCAGACTCGAAATACGCCAATGGTGTTGGTGTGTTTAAAGCCTGGGAAAAATCGAAGAGTGATCCGGATCTGCACAACTTCGTAAAGTATATGGTCAATTGGGTTGCCGGGACGAAGCTGATCTTTATCTTGCTATTGATCGTGATTCTGTACACTGCCAATGATCAAACCCTGATCTTTTCCAGTATCGCATTGGTGATCTCGATTGCTTCATTCTTTTGGCGACTTTTTCCGTTAATCAGAAAGATGGATCGAGATGATCAAATTGATCCCAAAAATTATGCGAGGGTTTTAGGGAGGATGATCTTGGCCTTTATCCTGGCGTTTTTGGCTGCCATTCTTATTTCACTGATTGGATAAGAAAGAATCATTCTCATCTAACAATAGAATCCGATAGCTAAAACCCGAAGAGAATTATGATGAAACTTCCTGGGAAGAGGGTGTGATCAAAAACCAAATTCACCGCGCAGTCCACTGGTACTGCCCGGTTCAATCCAGACATGGAAATCACCAGGCTCGATACCCAATGTACCATCGGCGCGGGTGAATGCCAGAGACTCTTCATTTAATTGGAATGTCACCCGGCGGGTTTCACCAGGTTTCAGTTTTCGAAGGAGAAAGAAGCTACCATCTTTTGAATTGTTTTTCTATCACCCCAGCAATTTGTTGATCCAGGTGGTGCCTATGGGCCGGATTAATGCCTGGTGGCAAGATCCCTGCCCAAATACAATCTCCATCCTGGAAATGTATTCTTCGACAATTTCATCTGGTACGAAAGCCTGGATGGTTCCAGCAAAACCACCACCGTGAACCCGCCAGGCGCCACCATCTTTCAAAATGATCTCACTCAAAGCCAGGGCGAGACCCAATCTCTGGTCATGGACGTTTATGGTGGAGAAGATATTTTGGTTTAACCTCCAGGAACTATCGCCCGATTCGTTTACCAGTTTTAAAAATTCCACGAAATCTCCCCGCTCGAGCGCCACGACTTGATCCAAAACCCGCTGATTATCATCATAAAAATGAATTGCCCGGAGAATAGCACGATCACTGACTTGACTTCGAATTTCCGGCAGATCAGCTAGCAGTTTCTCTTTGGAGGATTCTCTGAGTACCTCAGCGCCCATCGCCCTGGCGACCGATCTCATCTCACTCTGTACCGAACTGTAGTCATTGTTTAGATTTGCATGATCTCCGCCGGTATCAACAATTACTACCGAGTATCCCTGAGCCTCAAAATCAAAATCCACTTCTTGGTCGATGGGATGATCAAAATCCTGGAAATCAATGGTAATCAATCCGCCCAAGGCACAGGTAGTTTGGTCCATCAAGCCGCTGGGTTTACCAAAATAAACATTTTCAGCATATTGTGATATTTTTGCATTGTCAACATCATTAATAACACCATCATTGTAGAAATGATTCAGGATAGTGACGATCAAAACCTCGAAGGCTGCCGAGGAACTCAGACCGGCACCGATGGGCACGTTGCTGGTAGTGAGGGCATCAAAGCCGCCTATCTTGTAGCCAAGCTGAGTCAGCCGAGCACAAACGCCTCGAACCAGTGCTGCGGAGGTAAGCTGCTCGTCTTGAACCACATCAAGTTCAGCAGCATCAATTTCGACTGGTAGGAATTTTTCCGAGTGAATACGGATAATATTCTGATCATTCCTGGCAGCCGCAACCACAATATCAAGGTCCAGCGCCGCGGCGAGAACACGACCTCCATTGTGATCAGTATGATTGCCGCCGACCTCAGTCCTACCAGGTGTGCTGAACAATTCGATATCGCCATTTCCGGGGAATATCTCGGTAAAGGATTGAATCAGATCAGCATAACGATGCCTCTGCAGCTCTATACTCGCGGTTTTTTTTCCATAGAGCATCTTGAAAGCATCGTCAACGTTACCATTGGATATTTCATTAAGTAAGGTGCTCATTTCGTCGTTTCTCTAATATTCGATTTATCTTTGCCAGGCATTCAACCGCTTCAATGGTCAAGCGTGGGGTATTGGTAATGGTGACTTATCTGTTGCACTAAGACTTGGCTTGTAGCTATCAGCCACTATTCCGGGGACTTGCTCAATAAAGGAAATCTTAACTGTTAGGATCAACCTTTCTACCCGGGAAATGTTGCGGTCTTTCCTGGTTCAAGCGATATCCAGAAAAGTACCCTCCATGCCACGCAGTAAGGTGGATCATTAAGAGATTAGGAAACATCATCAAACAGGGGACATACCTGCTTTCCTTTTGGATGGTCCAAAATGAATGAATAATCGATCCAATCGGTTGTTTGCCTGGTGTGGCTGGATTCTAATGCTCCTGACCAGCATCAGTCAACCACAAGGATCTCTGGTCGCTCAATTACCTGACCATCTACCTCTACTTGTTTCATTGGCCAGCCTGCGATTGCGGAAAGGATTTGGTTGCTGTCTTCACCAGCCAAGATTGTGTCCTCGGACTTACAACCTGTGATAGAAGGATTCCAGGCGTAGGCCTGCCCAGAACCAACGGGAAGATCTACCGCATCTGTGGCGATAAATTCGCGTGGATCGTATCCCGCTGGACCCCCCTGGTGGTGCAAGTGCCACTCGTCTGCGAAGCCGGTCTTTGCATAGGCAGCTTTACCAACCTGGAATACTTCGTTAACGGCTTTGCCAGGGCGCGTGGCCGCGATCATGGCCGCGTCGACATAAGCCACCGCTTCGGCTTTTCTCTTCAGCTCGTCTGGAAGCGGGCCGAAATGGACCAGGCGTGTTAACGAACAGACCAGTCCGTCTTTCCTCCCGCAGAGTACCAGCATGGCGTATTTATCCATCTTATTATCGGTCGGTAGTGGGTGGCGGAAATTGTAGATGCGTTCATCCGTGGCAATCAAAACAACAACCGGCAGTACACCGTTTGATTGGGTAGCACCAGATAACAGGGCAGCGATCTGGAATTCAGTCATGCCAGGTTTGACAGCCCGGATGGCCTTATCCATCGCCCCGGCACAGCGAGTCGCGAGCTGCCGGAAACGTTCCTGCTCGCCAGCATCCAGGTAGGACCGAAGAACAGCCAGCTCATCTGACAAATCGATCGCTCCAGGATAAACCCCATCTGCCCCCAATTTCATTCCTCCAGTCAATTTCGCCAGAGCATCCGAGGGTTGATCCCAGCGGTGGGTGTGGAACTCCCAGCCGCCAGCTTTTAATCCCTCCTCTTTCTCAAAGCGAGGCGACTCAATATTATCCGCGATCAAGTGCTTGGCCTCGGCCGTTACTAAGAGCGTTCCAACTCCATTTGTCGTAGCGGTATTGATATACGAGGCTGCTCCATCTGTAGCCCAGGCGAAATTTGAAACCTGTTGGATGATGAGCCCCTCAAGGTTGTGTTCCTCGAGCAGCTTAGTAATTCGTTCTTGTTTAGTCACAATGTTTCCTTTCACAGATAAGGATTTTATGCTTTTCCTACCAGAGATGGTGCACCTGATCTTTGATCATGCGTTCGTATATCTTTTCAACTACCGCCATCGTTTCGTCTGGTAATGGTGGCAGGTCGGCAGCCATGGCATTATCTTCAGCCTGGGATGTATTTTTAGCTCCAGGGATAACACAGCAAACCGCCTCAAACATCAATATCCAGCGCAGGGCAAATTGAGCCATCGTCCAACCTTCCGGAACCAGGGCTCGGATCTCTTCGACTGCCTGCAAGCTGAGATCATAGTCAACACCAGAGAAGGTTTCACCCTTGTCGAACGATTCTCCTTGACGGTTGAAGGTGCGGTGGTCATCAGCTTCAAATTGACTACTCGATTTCATTTTGCCGGTCAGCATCCCCGATGAGAGCGGCACTCGCGCCAGGATGCCAACTTGTTTTTCTTGCGCTATCTTAAAGAACAGATCCGCGGGACGCTGGCGAAAAATATTGAAGATGATCTGAATGGACTGCACGTTGGGGTACTCAATGGCCTTGATGGCTTCTTCGACCTTCTCCACGCTGACCCCGTAATAACAAATTTTGCCGGCCTGCACCAGGTCGTCGAGAATTCCGAAGACTTCAGGGCGGTAGTAAACCTCGGGTGAAGGGCAGTGAAGTTGCAGCAGATCGATGGCATCGGTGTCCAGGTTCTTCAAGCTGCGATCAACAAATGCTGTCAAATTCTGGCGATTATAGCCATCGGCGACATGCGGGTTGAGCCTCCGCCCCGCTTTAGTTGCCACAATGATCTCTTCCCCTCTATCCTTTTTAAGTTGGGCGATCAATCTCTCGCTGCGACCATCTCCATAAACATCGGCTGTATCGATGAAGTTGACCCCCAAATCGATCGCCCGGTGCAGAGCCGCCAGCGATTCATTGTCATCCACTTCGCCCCAGGTACCACCAATCGCCCAGGCCCCAAAACTGCTGGCTGAGACTTTCCAGCCTGTACGTCCAAACTCTCGATATTGCATAAAACTCTCCTTTTGACTCTAAACCTTAGTCCAATTGATAAATATAATCTCTATTCAAAATATCTCGCTAATCACTTTTCTAACTACGGGCGAACCCAAGACTTCCAACGAGTGACTAATGCATGAGGTATCAGGATAGATGCAAATCACCTGCAAGGAGATCTATTCGTTAATCTCAGTCGACTAATTTCGTAAAAGCCTCATAAGATTCAGCCCAGTGTTCCGTATTCTGTGGCTGGTATTCGTGTAGAGGGAAAGATCGCCCCACCAGCTGCCGCCCTTCGCTGAGGGAATTGACATATCTTAGCGAAATTGCCTGGACAAGGGCATTCCCGATAGCCGTTGCTTCAACCGGTCCGGCAACCACAGGCATCCCGCAGGCGTCCGCGGTCAGCTGGCAAAGCAGGCGATTTTGAGACCCACCACCGATGATATGCACGACTTCCAGATTGTAACCCAGCAGCTCTTCAAGCTTTTCCAGCACCCTGCGATATTTAAGCGCCAGGCTCTCGAAGATGCAGCGCAAAATTGCGCCGGGAAATTCAATATCAGGCTGACCAGCACGGGCACAGTATCCCCAGATGGCTACTGGCATATCAGGTGGATTGAGAAAATCCGGGTGTTCCGGATCGATAAAATTCGTGAAAGGTGCTGCATTTTCGGCCAGGGAAGTCATCTCCTCCCAGGAATAGTCCAATCCCCTGGCCGCCCATATCCGGCGGCACTCCTGGGCCAACCACATTCCGGGGACATTTTTCAACAAACGGATGGTGCCATCCACACCACCCTCATTAGTGAAATTGTAGGCCAGGCTTTGTGAGGTGATCACCGGCTCATTAATTTCGACTCCCATCAACGACCAGGTGCCGGAGGAGATATAAGCAGCTTTTTGATTTTCCATCGGGACAGCTGCCACCGCGGAACCAGTATCATGGCAGGCGGGAGCAATCACCGGGATGAGGGAGAAATTGATCTCTTCAGCTACTGAGGGCAGCAGTGATCCAAGTCTGGTGCCTGGTGGCACAACTTCTGGGTATATATCTGTGGGTAATCCCAGTCGCGCCAGCATCTCTCGATCATAGCCCTTCAGAGAAGGATTAAAAAACTGGGTGGTAGTGGCGTTGCTGTATTCGTTGGCCTTGCGCCCGGTCAACCAGAAGTTGAACAGGTCAGGGATCATAAGAAAGGTCTTCGCCGCACCTAGCGCCGCGGAACCTTTCATCGCTATCAGCTGGTATAGGGAGTTGATCTGCATGAATTGGATGCCCGTCCTGTCGAATATTTCATCCCGACTGACTAACTCAAACGTCAAATCGAGCATGCCGTTGGTATGCGGATCGCGGTAGTGAAATGGGTTGCCTGTAATCTGGTTATTTTCATCGAGTAAGGCAAAATCCACTCCCCAGGTATCTAATCCCAGGCTGCTCACAGACCCCATCTGCTCAGCTCGCGACAGGCCGATCTTGATCTCCTCGAACAAGCGCAGCACATCCCAATGAAGGTGATCGCCCACTTGCATTGGGCCATTCAAGAAGCGATGGGCTTCATCCAGAGTCAATCGATCCCCATCAAACCGGGCCAGCATGACGCGTCCAGATGAGGCGCCCAGGTCTACTGCAGCCAGGTTTAGCGTTTTCTTCATGCTCTTTTCAGGATGAACCTTGCTTAATTCTGATAGCCACCACTAGAATCGACTGTACCTCTCTCGGAAGCAATTGCACCCTCATAGCCGCTTTCCCGATAGGCCTTGATCGGGTCAACCGGCACCTCCAACTCATCCCTGACTTTCGCCAGTAATGGCCTCACATCCACACGATAAGCTTCCGTTAGCAGATTATGCGCGGCCAATACCTCTCCAGTTCCCTGCAAACCAGCCAATTCTTCCCTCTGCACCAATAGGGATTTAGCGTAAGCCTCCTGGCAGTTGAGCACCGAGAGGATCATCGGAGCCAGCTTGCCCTCGATGTTGTGCGACTGGTCGATCATATAAGCCACGTTTTGGGCGGTGGTTTTGGCTGGCTCATCGCTACTCAGCGCAGCACCAGTCAGCTCGTTATAAATTAAGAATAATTCGTATGGGTTGACGCTGCCGACGACGAGATCATCATCTGCATATTTACGGTTGTTGAAATGGAAGCCACCCAATTGGCCCTCGTCCAGCAAGAATGCCACAATCTGCTCAATATTAACCCCCGAGGCATGGTGACCGAGGTCGACCAGGACCTGGGCATATTCACCAAGTTTGAGTGCCAGTGCAAATGCAGTGCCCCAATCCGGGATATCGGTGGAATAAAAGGCCGGTTCGAAAAATTTGTACTCGATCAGCATACGCCCACCGGCAGGTAGATGCTCATATACCTGGTTTAATCCAGCCTCGAATCGGTGTTTTCGTCCCCGCAGGCTGTCCTGTCCGGCATAGTTAGTACCGTCTGCAAACCACAGGCTGAGGACATCGGATTTAACTTTGGTCATGATCTCACAGCATTCGAGCAAGTGATCGAGGGCCAGCTCCCTGTTCGCGGGATTGGGATTCGCCAAGGAACCCAGGCGATATTGATTATCTTGAAAAACATTGGGATTGACCGCCCCTATTTGTACACCCTGCTCTTGTGCATATTGGCGGAATGCCACGTAATCCCCATCCTCAGGTTTATCCCAGGGGATGTGGATGGCCACCAAAGGGGCCATTCCGGTCATTTTGTGCACCATGGCCGCGTCATCAATTTTCTCGCGAGTGGTGCGCGCCGCTCCTGGCCACCCGAAATTCTTGAAACGCGTCCCCGAATTGGCATACCCCCAGGAGGGGGTTTCAATTTTCTGGACCTTAAGCGCTTCGGTCACAGCGGCAACGTCGATACCTTGCTGGGTAAGTGAGTCTGCCAAGTTTTCGAATTGATCGAGGTGGTTCATAGTTCCTCTTCTCATTAATTTGGACTTCTTATTGCTTACATGTTCGGATTACCACTTAGAATATGAATCCGAATGTTTTCGGTACTCAATCAGCGGTTCGCCCAAGAGCTGGTGCCTGAGGATGATATCGCTGACCTCTTCCAAGGCTGATACCCACTGGTAGGCGTCCTCTAAAGTCTCCCCGATCGAGAAACAGCCGTGACCTCGCTGCATGATGATCTTATAGCCCTGCAGCGCTTCAGCAATAGTCTCCGCCATTTCCCGGGAACCAGAGGCGAATTCTACCGAGACAACCGGGATCTTACGCAGCAGGTATGATCCTTCATTATCGATAGGGATGATCTCATCGCGGCTCAGGCTGAGGGCAATCGCCGTACGGGGGTGACAATGGATGACCGCCAGGGCAGATGTGCGCAGGTATATCTCCCGGTGGACGATCAGCTCGGTGCTGGCGCGGGCAACTCCGCTGTCTTTCTCATAGAGTTTCGTCTCGACGAAATCCTCGATTTTCAAACGCCGGAATTGGGCGCCGCGGCGCTTGATGATGATGCGGTCGCCGACGCGCACGCTCATGTTCCCACCGTGCGAACTGGTCAGGCCCGCATCGAAGATATCGCGGCCAATATAACGGAACTGCTCAAATAATCGTTCATCGATCATATCTTCCTCCTGAGATCAATGGGACGCGGATGAACACGGAAAAACGCGGATGTCTTTATTGTTTCCAGGTAATCGGCTTGCGCTCATTGTCAAATACTTTGCGGCGAAAATCGGGCTTTGGACCAAAGTTGAGCAATAAACTAACTTCATATGTTGAAATTGTAGTTTAGCCCCTTGTGGGCGTTTCAGCTCAATCGGACGGGCACAAGGCCCTAAACTACCTTTGTTCTTTCACTCATTTAATTCAGTGTTCATCCGTGCTCGTCCGTGTCCTAGTCAACCATTGCATCCAATCCAAGTTCAATCAGCTTCTTCTGCTTAGGCACTCCATCCTCATCCCATCCGCGGAATTGATAATACTCTTCAAGCATGCCCTCCAAGCGGACCGTGTGCCCCTGGCTGGGTCCTTCTGCAACGGGTTCCTCCAACAGGCGTTTTGGTAAAGTGTCATCCGCTTTGGTGAAGCCTTCTCGCAGGTTGTAGAGCCGTTCCATATTCCAGGTGCGCTCGCCGACCTTCATCAAATCATCTGCGGTGAAGTTGCTGCCGTTGACTGCAGACAATGTGCGTGCAAAAAACTCCACCGAGACAACCATATTGGTAAATTTACACAACACCAGGCTGTCCACGACTGCGGCCGTGTCCTGGTGGTTGGCGACGATACCTGCCTTGCCCTGGTTGGCGAAACGATCGATCAGGCGGGGGATAGCCAATACTTCTGGCCCCAACATATTGCCAGTTTCGTGGCAGGCGCCCCGGTTGCCTGTAGCATATACCAATCCCTGACCCTGCATGCCGCGCGGGTCGTAGGCCGGCAATTCTAATTTCTTGCCGGTCATCGAAAGTTCAGGCGCGCCATATTTATCAGCAAAGCGGTAGCTGCCGTCAGCCATCTCGGCTCCCAAACCACGCCGCAGGGCGATATCCCCCACGATTCCCATCAGCAAGTCGGCCCGACCGAAGCGCAGATCGCCCTCAATCAAGCCCCGCTCCGCCAGCTCCATAGCGCACCCGATGGTATTGCCAACGGAGATGGTATCCATGCCCATATCGTTGCAAACCATATTGGCCTCAAAGATCGCTTCCAGGTCATCCACGCCACATTGGGCACCAAACGACCAGGCGGTTTCAAATTCAGGCCCTTCACCTTCCCCTGCCTCCGTTTTGGAGATGCGGGTGCAGGTGATCGGGCAGGCCCAGCAGGCCTGGTTTTTGACCAGGATGGTCTCAGCCAGGTGTTCACCGCTGATCTTCTCAGCATGCTCAAATTGGGATTCCTGGAAATTTCGGGTGGGCAAGGCTCCAATCTCGTTGATCAGGTTCATCACCACAGAGGTACCGAATTCAGGAAATGCCTGGGAGGTTAAGGGGCTGGCTTTGAGCAGTTTTCCAGTCTCGTAGAGCATAAATTTGAATTGCTCACGGTCAGCGGATTGGTTTTTTTTTTGCTTTCCAGCAACCACAATCGCTTTCAGGTTTTTGCTGCCCATCACCGCCCCGGGCCCACCGCGAGCCAGGGCGCGCTCCCGGTCGTTCATGATGGCTGCCATCAGTGAGAGATATTCCCCGGCGGGACCTATGCAGAGCACATTGCGCTTGTTGTTGTCCTGGCCGAGCAGCTCCGTGGTCTCGAAGACGCCCTTACCCCACAGGTGAGCAGCATCCTTGATAGTTGCACCATCTGTGGTGATTTCAATCCAGACTGGCTCGTCTGCCTTCCCGCGCACGATAAGCGCATCGTAGCCAGTACGCTTCAACTGCATGCCCCACCAGCCACCGCTGTTGGCGTGCAGCACACCACCGGTCAGAGGGCTTTTAGCGCTCACATTAAAACGATTGCTGGTCTGGGATCCAGAGGCAGTCAGGGGTCCGGTTGAAAAGATGAGCACGTTTTCCGGCGACAGCGGCTCAACATCCGGACCAACCAGGTCCCACAAGAGACGAACCCCCAGTCCACGCCCCCCCAGGAAGTGCCGTGCAATACCTTCATCCAAGGGCTGTTCAGTGATAGTTTTCGCACTCAAGTCAATGTCGAGTATTTTGTAGTTCCAACCTTCCATACTAATCTCCAATGTCAGGTTTAGCCGCTGGCGAATAGCAACAAACTCAAATTAGTCTGAACCAATCAATTTTTCGGAAGAATTTTCCTGCGATTCTACTGAAGCGGTAGTGTTCGATGGTATGGTCACTTGTTCGATGAAGGCATTCTGGGCAGTCTCATCTAGGTATGCCCCAACCATATAAACCATCCCATTTCCATATGACTTTACGGTGCTGCCAGCTGCTCATCCAACCAACCATTATGCTCTCCAAAATGGGCTGCTAGTTACGACACAAAGCTGCGGGTTCGCTCATGATACTCAGGGTAATTGACGCAGTAATGAATGCGCCGACCGTGAATCTTTCGCCTGCCATGCTCATCAACAGCCAGGGTCTTGGGATTTTTCTGGGTCAACCAGGCTGGAGGCGCGGCGGTTGGGGTGCCAAGCACGCTGCTGATGCCTTCCGCAGCCAGTAAATCGATAGCCCGGTCGAGCCATTTAAAATGGAAGTCATCTTCCTCGGGCTCAATCGTGCTCCAGGCAAACTCGCCCATTCGAGCGACTGTTAATCCAGCCTCCTTCATCAGGCGAACATCTTCAGGCCAGCGGTCTTCAGGCCAGTGTTCAGGGTAGTACGCGGCTCCGAGGTGGAGCTTTTCAGGGGAGGAATTCATTGTTACCTGTTTCCCGAATACTCCTGATAGAAAGAAATAACCGGATTAATAAATTTCTTCCAACCTCTTCTATTGTGATTACCGAGGCTGTCAGTTCCTGCTTCTCAGTTGCTGGAGTGGAAATAAACTTCCCAGCCGAGATAGTTGGTGAGCGCCTCATATACTGCATCGGCAACTTCGGTCAGGTTGATGGAGACGTGGTGCTCGAAACCGTTCTTACAAATATAGTTGAGCAGCCCCTGTAAATCTGGCACTTCGACCACCCCATAACCACCGAAGGTCTTGAGCGGATCATCAGTCAGCTCGCCTTCTCCAAGATACGCCACAATTTTGCCGTTCAAATCATCTGTAGAAACGCGCAGATAGGTAAATGGATCAGACTTGACCCGACCCACTACCGTGCCAAATGTCTTCTCTTTGCCTACAGTCCCAGCGATGATCTCCTGGTAATCCATCACGGCGATGTCGTCAGGATCGATGGCCTGTTCGGTCACAAAGATATCTCCCGGCAGGTTTGAGCAGTGAAAGATGACTCCCTTATCTGGATCTTCGCCATAGTTGTTGTTCCAATCAACGATAGCGGATGGCTGACCGGAGGCTAGAGCCAGGGCATACATAGCCACCACGCCGGCAATATCCGTCTCGCAAGCTGAGGGCATCAATCCATTAGACATCATGCTCATCAGCGTGCACGGCACAACACCGTAATACTCCTGCATTGAGGTCCAGCACTGGATGGCGGAGGCGACCAATTCAGTTTCTTCCATCCAGCCGTCGATAACCACACCCAATTTGGTCATCTTTAACAGCGACTCTTCCGGGACGCCCGAGGTGGATATATAACCTTTAACTGCCTCCAATTTAGCGGTCACGGCTAGATCATCATCGCTGAGCTCCGCCGCGCGCCCGAAGGCTTCTGAAAGATCGAGGGTTTCAACCGAGATACCTGAATTCTCGAGCAGTTTTTCCGAATAACGCACTGTGTTGAAAGCCGTTGGGCGGGCTCCCAAGGCACCAAGACGAGCGCCGCGCAGACCGCCGACCACCCGGCAAGTCGCGGCAAACTTACGCAAATCAGACCGAAAGCCGTCGCTCTGCGGATCAACCGTATGCAGCGAGGTAAGTGTGTATTTGATGCCATACTGATGCAAGTTATTGCAGGCTGACATCTTGCCGCAGAAGGAATCACGCCTGTCTTTAATAGTCATACTCTGGGCATCATCGGGAAAAGCATGGATGAGGACCGGCACATCCAGGCCAGACCAGCGTAGAGTGTTGGCAATCGCCCGTTCGTCGCCAAAATTCGGCAGGGTCACCAGGACACCATCGATATCATCTGAATGCTCTTTAAATAGTGCCGCCAGCTTGCGAGCTTCTTCAATACTCTCCACCGAACCGTACGCGGTCTCCTCAGGGGAGATCGCGACGGCTTGGATGCTCTCTTCTTCTAAGACCTTGAGGATTATCTCACGTCCATCCTCACACAGATGGCTGGGGAAGAAGCCACGGTTGCCAATGATCACGCCAAGCGTTACTGGTTTGTGTAACATGAGGGGTTCTCCTTCTATTAAATGAAGTACAGATCCCAGATCTCGATTTTTTGGTAATCTGGTTACCCAACCAAAATGGTCGAAAATAACGAATCTGTCATCTTGTTGGCACTTGCGGATATATTATATGTCAGATGATGGTCCCAGTAACCTTATCTTTCGTTATCCACTGAGAACACACATTTACTCAGCATAATCCTCCCCTCTCTGAGCAAGCTTTGCTAATTCTGAATTCGAAGGTTGGTATTTGCGGACCAGGGACGGCTGCAACTATCTGGCCGATAATTGCATCTTCTTATTGGCTCTATGCAAGGATACCATGGCCTCAGCTCCTGCCGTACACTGGTAGTGCCGCGCCGTGAATATCTCTGGCCGCGCTGGAGGATATGAACAGGATCACATCCGCCAGGGATTCCGGAGTCACCCAGGTAGAAAAATCAGCCTCGGGCAGTTCCCCCCGATTTTTGGGGGTATCTATCGTGCCTGGTATGACGCAGTTTACATTTATTCCCTGGTCTTTTAATTCGGCTGACATGCTCTCCGTCAGTCTTAGGACCGCGCTTTTCGATGCGCTGTAAGCAGCCATGCCTGGTTGACCCTCAATCCCTGGGCGGGCGGCAATGTTGGTAATTTTCCCTGATCCCTGATTAATCATATGGGGAATCACCTGCTGGCAGGCAATGAAGACCGAGCGAGCATTCAAGTTGAGCAATGAATCCCAGGTCTCAAGCGGTGTTTCATGCAGCCTCTGCCCTGCCCGGAAACCACCCACGGTGTTGACGAGTACATCGATTTTCCCAAAATGGTTTATAGCCTTTTTGACTGCCTGTTCTACCGCAGCCTGGTCCATCATATCGGCACAATCCACCATCAGGTAATCCGGTATATCCACCAGGTCCGGAAAAGTCTTTTTAAGTCGATCCTCACCCCGATCGACTAAAGCCAGTTTTGCATTTGCTGCTCGAAATGTCTCGGCTAATACAACACCCAGCTGTCCTATCGCCCCTGTAATCATAATAATCTCATTTGAATAATCAAACATTTACTCTCCTAATAGTTCTCTCTGGGCAGGGATCATGGCAAGATCTCAGTACGAATAACAGTCTCACTGGTCAATGTGCGGTGAACCGGACATTTAGAAGAGATATCAGCCAGCCGGTCAATTTGATCGGGGGTCAAGTCTCCTTTGAAACTGATCTGGCGCTCGATGATATCCACTCTGGCATTCGGGTCACTTTCACAGTCTTCACAATCCTTCGCATGAACTTTTTTGGTGCTCAGGCTGAGCTCGACACCTTCCAACGGCCAGTTTTTCCGCCTGGCGTACATTTGTACGGTCATGATCGTACAGGCAGCCAATGAACTGAGCAGCAAGCTATATGGATCAGGACCAGCATCATCCCCGATATCGAGTGGTTCGTCAGCGAGAAATACGTGGCGGCCGCTCTTTATCCGCACCTGGACATTTGTTGAGCTCTCAGCAGTTACAATCATAATTTATACCTCACTCCATGATTTTTTAATTAATAATCTAACTGGGTACTTGACTAGGTCTGGACTGCACTTATTACTTGGAAGAAGAATAGGCTGTTGAATTTCAGATGAGTTTTGTGCGAAAGACAATCGATTCCTTTAGTGGCAAGTTTTATGAAAAATCTTCAATCTAGTGAATTTGCAAATTAGGGTCAGCCCCGTTGTGTGAGGACTTTGTGCCCATCCAGTTGGCCCAAGCTTATCCCGCACGAAACATTTCAGAACAAGCCTTTGACTTGGCAGATAGATAAGCATTTATCTTACCTCTCTTTCCGCTATCATAGTATCACTTGGAAATTGAATTTACTACACAGAAAAAGTCAGATTGATCGGACAATGTTATTGACATTGACATTACGTTAAGGTGTATGATAGTTCTGCGAGGCTTATTTATGAACTACACCATTAAGGAAATTTCTGATCTGGCCGGTGTGACAACCCGGACCCTTCGTTATTATGATGAGATCGGTTTGTTGAACCCGGCGGAGATCGGCGAAAATGGATACCGATATTACGATCGGTACAGCCTGATGAAGCTGCAGCAGATCTTATTTTTCCGGGAGTTAGATGTGCCCTTGAACGATATCCAGCTTATCTTGAGCCGGCCAGATTTTAATCTCCTTCAGGCGTTGGAAGAACATCGCCGGTCACTCAAAGAAAGATCGATCAGGCTGGATAACTTGATTAAAAATATAGATAACACTATAGAAACGATTAACGGAGGAAACGCAATGAATGCAGAAGATTACTTTGCAGGCTTTGATGAGGCGCAATATCAAGAGGAGGCCAAGGAGCGCTGGGGAGAAACATCAAAATACGCCGAGTCACAGAAGAAATGGGGCAGTTATTCCAAAGAACAGAAGGAATCCATAAAAGTTGAAGGGGATCGATTGACCCGCCGGATGGTTAGCGAAAACCCAGCTGCATCTCCTGATGATGCGGATGTACAGGCTGCTATCGGCGAATATCTCGCATATATCAACGAGAATTTTTACACTTGTGATATCGCCTCCCTGCGTGCATTGGCTGATATGTGGGTTGAGGATTCTCGCTTCGCGGAAAATTACGATAAAGTACGCCCGGGAGGAGCGCAGTTTGTGCGTGAGGCAGTGCACATTTATAGTGCTCAGAACGAATAGACTTGCTGCTTGGTGATGACCTGATTTTTAGTATACAATCAAGGAAAAAGAATCACCTTGTATTGTGATATTCAAAAATCGAAATAAGCTGATCGAGTTAGGTGGGCATATGGTAGCGGTTTTCTTACCGCTCTTCTTCAATCCATATGCCCGCCAGTCTATTGAAGCGGGAAAGGCCAACCTGTTCCTGCTGATAACGTTTGGGATGTTAATTGTGGCCCTCCTCTCCATTTATCAAGAGATCGAGGCGACGAATGCCTGGAGTACCTGGAGATCCTTCGCAAAAGAAAAGTTAAAAAAGCTACCGATGGATAACCCGCTGCTGCTCCCAGCAGTGGTGTATGCCCTTACCTATATTCTGGCAACAGTATTTTCTATCGATCCAACAACGAGCTGGTTGGGGATCAGCACCAATCAAGGGGCATTGACTGTTCTCTATTCAATATTATTCTTCATCCTGCTCACCAGTGCGATTCAAAGTAAAAGTCAAATCGAAAGATTGATAACTTCCCTGATCATCGGCAGCATCGCTGCCTGTGTTTATGGTCTGGTGCAATATTTTGGATTCGATCCTTTTGATTGGGTCTCCGGCTCGATCTCCCTGGTCCACTCCACATTAGGGTATTCGCTCTTTTTTGGGGCTTACCTGGCGGTAATCATTCCCTTCACTTTTTCCAGGATCATCATAGGTCGGGGGATAAGGGATTCATTGAACTGGATCTACCTGGTCATCTTGATCTTGCAACTATTCACTTTGTTCACCACCTTGTCCCGGGGCGCATGGTTGGGATTTATAACCGGGTGCGTCCTTCTATTACTGCTGCTGCTTTTCCGCTGGCGGAATAAGAAATTGGCAGTCTTCTCTGGTCTCATCCTTCTCATCGGCGTGATCCTTTTTCTTTTCTTGAACACTGGCTGGTTGATACCAGTGGCAGGGTCAACGAATGGTTTAACCAATACTCAGGTCGCCCAGGCGCGTGTGATTTCAAATATCGAAAGATTGGAAATCTGGCGCCACACCCTGCCAGTCATCTCCAGTCGGCCATTACTTGGCTATGGCCCAGAAACTTTTTTGACGGCCTTCTGGTCTTACTATCCCATTGAAACAAATCCCCATCTGCGTGCGCTGAATCCTTGGGATCCTCACAACATAGTCCTGTACCATCTATCTGCAGTCGGTATTTTGGGGATGGCGGCATTCTTGTGGCTGTTGGTCAGGTTCTATCGAAAGACGTTCGCTGCATTCACCAGATTCGATAATAAATCTCTCCAAGTATCGATAGCTGCGGTGGTCGGATCATTCTCTGCCTATCTAATCCTGGCCCAGTTCAACCCGGTTGCGATCACATCCCTGGTGCTGTTCTGGTTTGTGACGGCATTAGGCGCCGCGCTTGCTAAAGGTGGTGAATTCTCCCTGAATTGATCAACAAAAAAACTTACCAAAATCTGATCTTCCACCTTTATAGAATGCTACCAATCCCGGTCAGCAGGAAAGCACACGTTGACAATCGCTGTCTATTCTAGTAAAAAGGGGGCGGGTGTTCCAAATACATTGGAGCGAGACATGGATTATTCGAATTTGGATGACGAAATTCTCATCCGCTTAATCGAAGCTGACAACGCAGATTCACTGGGCGAACTGTATGACAGGTACAGCCGCCTGGTTTTCAGTTTGGCAGCCAACATCGTGGGCGATCCGGAAACAGCTGAAGAGATCACCCTGGATGTGTTCACGTTGATCTGGGAAAAAGCCGGCACCTACCAACCAGAAAAAGCCAAATTCAGCACCTGGATGACGACGATCACTCGCAACCGCTCCATAGATGAACTCCGCCGACGAGGTTCACGCCCAGAGAGACTGAGCATCGATTTGTTCCAGGTTCCCTCCAGCCAGATGCTGGTGAACGATTCACCTGATGAATATGCCCAGGATGCTTTACTTCGAGAACAAGTCAGAATAGCAATTTCCCAACTGCCAAAAGATCAGATGGAATCTCTGCAGATGGCTTACTTCAAAGGCTATACCCACCGCCAGATAGCCGAAATTTTGGATCAACCGCTGGGAACGGTCAAGACTCGCATCCGCCTGGCGATGAATAAACTGCGCAAAATATTATTGGAAGGTGAATCAGGAAGTGAAGAATAAATCCCTGGGCGCTATGCCTGCGTATATTATTAGTGAGAATGGCGAATGATTGATGATAAGCACGTATTAGAATTACTGCCCGCATATGCCTTGGGCAGCCTGGAAGAGGAAGAGGCTTTACAAGTTTCTGAACACTTGCCGGGTTGCTCGATATGCCGATCTGAGTTGGACGCATACCAGGTGGTCATCTCTCAACTTGCACTGACCGGAGTTGAAACAGATCCACCACCGGCTCTGAGAAAACAGCTATTTGACCAATTGGAAATTCCTCCATCCGCAACTATAGGAGATTCTGGAAATGACCGCTGGCGTTTGACTCCTCGCATCTTATCTGTCTGGAGCCTGGTCAGCCTGTTATTAATCCTGGCACTTGCTGTTGGCAGTATCTTCATGTGGCAGCGTATCAATCAATTGGAGCAAGCTGCGCGACCAGGCGGTATGTATTCCTTCGCCCTCATTGGGACAGAAATCTTACCTGAATCGGCCGGATACCTCATCGTGGGTGCAGATGGGCTGAATGGAGCGGTCATCGTCGATAAATTGCCCCCCCTCGACGAAGACATGGAATACCAGTTGTGGTTGACCAAAAATGGGGAATTAACTAGCGGCGCTCTATTGGCCGTGGATGAAATGGGCTACGGCGGGAGGCGGGTTTCTGCTCCAGACAATCTCCTCACCTACTCGTCTGCCAGTATGACGGTCGAACCTGCCGGGGGCAGCGATAGACCTACCGGCGAGGTCGTTCTGATTGGAACCCTTACCAATCCTTGAAAATGGTAAGTCTTCAGC